>NZ_JBLZPK010000011.1:124130-258571 GCF_049199905.1 Shinella sp. M27 | reverse complement strand
TCACATAGCGCGGATTCGCCGGCGAGACGGATCGGGTTCCAGTAGGGTGCGACCAGCGTCGAGGTGCCGAGCCGGATATTCTGCGTGTGTTGCGCCAACCAGACGAGGGTTTGAAAGGGGTTCGGCGAGATGGTGCATTCCAGCGTGTGATGCTCCGCCGTCCAGAGCATCTCGAATCCGCCCTCATCCGCCATGCGGGCCAGCGTCAGGAGATTGTTCTTCACCGTGGCCATCGGCACGTCGGGCGAAAAACGTTCCATCGTGAGCGAGACTGCGAACTTCATGGATTCTGCCTTTCGACGCTGATTATTTGAGGCGGATGACGAAGGGGTCCTGCATGACCCCGGAATAGTCGATGATGACGTTCTTCAGCCGCGAGAACTCGTACATGACCTCGAAGCCGCCGCGCCGGCCGTAGCCGCTCTCCTTGAAGCCGCCATTGGCGGACATGAAGGAGGCGGAGCGATAGGTATTGATCCAGACCGTGCCGGCCTCGATCTGGTTGGCGAAGCGCAGCGCCCGGTCGATATCCTTCGTCCAGATGCCGGAGGCGAGGCCGTAACGTGTGTCGTTGGCAAGCGCGATCATCTCCTCCTCGTTGCGGAAGGGCATGACGCCAACCACCGGGCCGAAGAGTTCGTCGCGCATGAAGGTCATGTCGTTTTCGGCATCGACCATCACGGTCGGCTCGAAATACCAGCCGCCGGGCGCAAGGCCATCCTTCTGCGGCCGGCCGCCGCCGACGGCGACCTTCGCGCCTTCCTTGACGCCCGAGGCAACATAGGACTCGACCTTGAAAAGCTGGTCGGCGAGCGCCAGCGGGCCGATATCGGTATCCTCGACGGTCGGCAGGCCGACACGGATGCGCTGCGTCCGCGCAACAAGCGCGTCGATGAACCTGTCATAGATACCGGCCTCGACGAAGCAGCGCGAACCGGCGACGCAGGTCTGGCCCGCCGCGGCGAAGACGCCCGAAACGACGCCGTTCACCGCATGCTCGATATCGACGTCTCCGAACACAACATGGGGCGACTTGCCGCCAAGCTCCATCGAGCAGGGCACGAGATTCTGCGCCGCATTGCCGGCGATGCGACGACCGGTCGCCGTGCTGCCCGTGAAGACATATTTGGCGACGCCGGGATGCCGCGTCAGCGCCTCGCCGGCGCTCTTGCCCGTGCCGGTCACCACATTGACGACACCGGCCGGGAAGCCGGCCTCATGGATAAGCTCGGCGAGCGCGAGCGTCGATGCCGTGGCGTGTTCGGAAGGCTTGATGACGACGGTGTTACCGATGGCAAGGCACGGCGCGAGCGTGCCGGCGAGCAGCATCAGCGGCGAATTCCAGGGCGTGATCATGCCGACGACACCGAGCGGCTCGCGCAGGTTCAGGTTCAGCGTGTCGAGCCGGTTGATCGGAATCGTATCTCCCTGCAGCTTGTCGGCCATGCCCGCAAAATAGTGGTAGCTGTCCGGCATGGCGCGCATCTGGGCGCGGGTTTCCTTGAGCAGCTTGCCATTATCGCGCGTCTCGACCTCCGCGAGCGCGTCGGCGTTGGCGCGGATCAATTCGGCGAGGCGACGCACCAGCGCGCCGCGATCGGTCTGCGTCATGCGCCGCCAGGAGGGGTTGCGGAAGGCGCCGGTGGCGGCGGCGACCGCGGCATCCACGTCATCCGCATCGGCCTCGGCGAATTCGTACCAGGGTTCGCCCGTCGTTGGGTCGAAACTCTGGATAAAGGCGCCGTTCTTCGGCGCGACGAATTCGCCGCCGATGAACAGATACTGGCGCGAGCCTTCGATGGTGCTGACGGTCGTCTTCATCTCATTGTCCTTGGTCTTGGGAGGCCTGAAGCCAAGCGCGGGCTTGCCCGTCGATCATCGCGACGCGGCCGCCGTCGTGGGAATCCATGTAGATGCCGAAGCGGCCCGCCTGCCGCTCGCGCACGTAGCGGCGCAGCATGGAGCGCAGTTCATGGGTGGCGATCGCCTCATACGGCAGATCGTCGATGGGGAAGAAGCGGAGGCCTTCCGTGAGGCCAATCTCCGCCCCCTCGCCCGCCAGCCGGGCGCGATAGACGAGGTAACCGGGATCGCTGTCGGCGACATCGAAGACGGAATAGAGAAAGGTTTCTTCAGGCACGAGGCGAAGCGCATCGCCGCCATCCACCACCAGTTCACTGTCGGCCTTGCGGCGGCGCGCCGAGGGCAGCACCCAACCGCCCTTGCCGTCCGCCCGCAACAGCAGCCCGTCGCCGGCCTCGATGAGATAGCCGATGATCATGCCGTGCGAGGCGAGCCAGCCGGTCGGCAGGGGGTCCTTCACGCTCGCGTAGCGCCCGCGGCAGAAGCCGAGCGGCGCAGTCGGGCTGGTGCCGAAGGCGCGCACCTGGCCGATCAGGATCGAATGGTCGCCAGCATCGATCGAATTGTGCAGGCTGCAATCGAACCAGGTCAGGCTGTCCGTCAATACCGGCGCCCCCGTATGCGCCCGGTCGTGATTGACCAACTGGAACTTGTCCGGCGACTTGGAGGCGAAGGTCGCGGACACATCGACCTGACCCTCATGCAGGATGTTGACCGCGAAACAGTTCGCCTCGGTGAAGGCCGCATGACTTGAGGCGGACTTAGCGACACAGACGAGCAGCAAGGGCGGATCGAGCGAGACGGAGGTGAAGGAATTGGCCGTCATGCCACGCGGCGTGCCGTCCGATTCGAGCGTGGTGATAACCGTGACCCCTGTGACGAAAGTGCCGAACGCCCGACGCAGCGCGATGGGGTCTATCGGTGCGTCCTGTACTGCCGCCTCTTCCGTCATGCCTTCGTTCTCCTCCTTGGTTTGTTGGGAAGAAGCTAACCGGGGCGGGCCGGTGCTGCTTCCTACCGGGCGGAGGAGATATCGTAAAAGTTCTGCTGCGGTTCATAGGAGGACCGAATGGCCCGATCAGCGCTCGCCGAAGGCGTGGTTGTCGATGACGCTATGAAGGCGCAGGGCGAGTTCCACCGAAAAGCGCCGTTCCGGCGTTTCTACGTCGATGCCAAAGAGTTCCTGAATGCGCGCCAGCCGATAGCGCAGCGTCGTGACGTGCAGGCCTAGCCGATCGGCGCAAGCCTGGCTGCGGCAGCCTTCCTCCAGATAGGCGGAAAGCGTTTCAAGATACGGCGTGCCGTTCTTGCCGTCGTGCTCGGCGATGGCGCCGACGCTGTCCCGAACGAAGCTGCGCACGTCGCCGACATCGGCGGCGGAAACGAGCATGGGCAGCGGCCCGAAATCCTGGGTCGAAAGCGCTCCCGTCAAACCGAAGGAGCGGCCGATGCGGATCATCCGCGTGCACCGCTCCCAGGCCAGGGCGTAGTCGTCGAGACCGATGCAACGGTTCCCGGCAACCACGATCGGCGCTGCGCCCAGGTAGCGAGCGAGCTCGTCGGCGATACGCCGCATGAGCTTGGTCGTGCGCTCCTGCCTCGGCGCTTCTTCGTAGGGCATGATGCATGCGAGCCCCCCGTCTACCGCCACCAAGAAAGCTTCGATGGAGGCCTGCTGCAGAATGCGCGACACCGTATGCTCCACGTCAATGGAATTGCCGCCGAAAGCCTTCGCGCGCTCGGGAAAGTCAACGACGATCATCTGCTGCGCGAGCGACAGATCGAGGCCAAGCCGGGCGGCGCGTTGCCGCACGTCCGCCGCATCGCGCCAGCGCCGCTCCACGATCTCGAAGAATAGTTCGCTCTGCGTGCGTGTCTCGAAGCGAAAACGCAGGAAGCTGCGCATCATCTGGACGCTCAATGCAAACTTCGCGCTGTCGAGCATGAGTTGGTCCAATTCCCCTTCTGCCGCCGCCGAGGGGAAAATCACGAGCGCGCCGACCCGTTGGCGGTCCACCGTCAGGGGTTCGACGCGGGCGGAAACGCGCAGCCGCCGCGCGCCGTCCTCCAGGAAGATCGGCGCCGTTTCCGTACTGCCGCGCTCCACCGCCTCCCTCGCCGCTCTTGTCAGTACGCGCGCAAAAACCGTCGGCGCAGCCGCCTGCCAGGCCGCATCGTCGAGATCCGCTGCCAGCGGCGAACGCCCGGCGATAACCTGGTTGACGGTGAAATCCACGACGACGAGCGGATTGGGCAGCAGTCGTCCCACCATCGCAGCGAGCGAGGAGACGGAGCCGTCGCTGAGAACATGCTCCAGCAGCGATGTATGCGCACCGAGCGCCCGGTCGAGCCGCTCTGAAGCGCGTTTTTCAGTTGCCAGGCGATGCTGTTTTTCGACAGCGATCGCGCCGAGATGAATGATCGTGCCGATAAAGGCGAGGTCATCCTCCGTTACGTCGGTTACGGCGCGGGCGATCACACTCAGGACCATCGGACGCCCCTCCGCATCTGCACAGTCCATCGGCATGACGAGCACGGTGCGGTAGTCGCGCTCGAAGGCCTCTTTGCGATATCCAGGGAATTCGGTGCTTTCACGTGCATCGCGGATATAGACGGGTTCATTGCGTTGAAGCGCGATCAATGAAGGGCTGGTGGCAAGCTCCCAGCGGACCGGAAGGTCGCGCTGGATAAGGGTGGGATCGTGACGGACAATGACATGGGCATAGCCATGCGCGACATCGATGCCCATGATCGAGCCGAGTGCCCAGTTGGCATGCTGGCAGGCAGCCACGATCAGGTGCTGCAGGACCGTCGCAAGGTCGCCACCGCTATTGATTTGGCTCGCGACGTCGCGCAGCGAAAGTAGCCGTGATTTCTGATCCAACGCGCCGCACACTCCCGTCGTTGCCGCGATAATGCGGCGCAACGCCATCGAATGCTACTATTTTTCGGAGGAGGCAATGCGCCTTCGATACTTCAAACAATAGGAAGACCGCACACGAGCACGCGCTACGTTGGCGTCAGTTCAACAGACGGTGGCCCACATGACACTCGGCATGAGAAAAATTTGCACCTTTCTTGAGGAAACCCATATCGAGGGCGGCAAGGCCGCGCCGCGACCGGTCAATATCGTCGTCGTCGCCGCGATCATCCACAATCCTTGGGCCGGCAAGGGTTTTGTCGACAATCTAAGACCGGAGATCATCCGCATCGCCAAACCGCTTAGCGAGGAGATGACGCGCCGCTTGCTGGCACAGATGCCGGCGGACAAGATCGAGGCCTGCGGCAAGGCCGCCGCGGTCGGCGTCAATGGCGAGATCGAACACGCTTCGGCGATGATCCACACGCTGCGCTTCGGCAACCCGTTCCGCAACGCGATCGGCGGCACGAACTACCTAGAATTCGCCAATACGCGCAACGCGCCGGGCGCGCTGCTTTCGCTACCGATGATGCACAAGAGCGAGAACGGCAAGCGATCTCACTTCCTCACAGCGAATTTCCAGATCGCAGACGCACCACATCCCGACGAGATCATCGTCGCCATCGCCGCGGCCGACGGCGGTCGCCCTCATGCCCGCATTGCGGACCGGTTCCAGGATATCGCGGAAATGGAAGCAGAGCTTGCCGCAAACGCCACCCGGACCTGAACAGAGCGGCACGGACTCCATTTTGATCCCATGAAGCTCGACGCCATCGATCTGCGGATCCTGGAAGCCATCCAGGAAGATGGGCGCATCACCAAGCTGGCACTCGCGGAAAGGGCCGGCCTCTCGCCGACCCCGGGCTGGTTGCGCCTGCGCAAGCTGGAGAAGGCAGGCATCGTCTCGGGCTATCATGCGCGCGTCGCTGTGCGGCGCGTAGCGCCGGTCGCGAGCGTCATGATGGAAGTGACACTCGCCAACCATCGGCATGCGGATTTCGACCGCTTCGAGCGCGCGGTGGCGGCGACACCGGAGATCGTCGCCTGCTGGTCGGTCGGCGGCGGCGTCGATTATATCCTGAAGATCATGGCGGCGGACATCGATGCCTACCAACGCCTCGTCGACAGTCTGCTCGACCGCGAACTCGGCATCGACCGCTACTTTACTTACATTGTCACCAAGACAGTGAAGGAGGAGACCGCGTTGCCGCTGGCGGTTCTGCTGCCCACTTCTTAGGGTCAGGACTCATTGCTCATAGCCAGAAGATACCGGTTGCAGTAAGAGCGATGGCGGAGAGAAAGGCCATTGGGCACCTGTCGTAGCGCGTAGCAACGCGTCGCCAGTCCTTGAGACGTCCGAACATGATCTCGATCCGGTTGCGCCGTTTGTAGCGGCGCTTGTCGTATTTGATTGTCTTGTTGCGCGATTTCCGACCCGGAATGCAGGGAGTGATCCCTTTCGCCTGCAAAGCGTCACGATACCAGTCAGCATCGTATCCACGGTCGGCCAGCAGCCATTTGGCCTTGGGAAGTTCATCAAGCAAGGCCGCAGCACCGGTGTAATCACTGACCTGACCTGCCGTTATGAAGAAGCTGATCGGGCGACCACTCGTATCCGTTACGGCATGAAGCTTGGTGTTCATGCCGCCTTTCGTGCGGCCAATCAGGCGGCCCGCGCCCCCTTTTTTACCCGCAGGCTGGAAGCTGTGCGGTGGGCCTTGAGATAGGTCGCATCGATCATGATGGTCTTGTGCTCTGCGGCTTCAGGCACAGCCAGGCCTTCCATCATCTGCATAAGGATACCCTTGTCGCCCCAGCGTTTCCAGCGGTTGTAAAGCGTTTTCGCCGGGCCATATTCCTTCGGCGCATCACGCCAACGCAGCCCATTGCGGTTAACAAAGATGATGCCACTCAGAACGCGTCGATCATCAACGCGTGGGCGGCCATGGCTCTTGGGGAAATAGGGCTGAAGACGAGCCATTTGCTCGTCCGTCAGCCAAGATATATTACTCATTGGTAAGGCTCCTGCACAAACGCCTGATTCATAACCATCAATTCAAATCAATGGGTCCTGAGCCTAGCTTCCATGACGTCAATCCCATGCCGCGCGGGGTCAAGTAGATCGCCCATGGTGACAAGGAAGCACACCGCCATCTGGTCCGTCAGACCGGGTGGCTCGTTTGAACAGTTGGAGAGAAGTCATGAATGGTCACACCGTGAGCCTCACTGTTGCAGATACCGCCTATCTCTCGGACTTCAAAAGGGAACTCCAGGAGGCGTTTGCCGTTGCAGTCATCGATGAATACGGGGAGTTGCCCGATGGTCCCATTCCTTGCGACGAGGACCTAAAAAATTCCATCAACGCCCCTGGAGCGGTCGCGCTACGCATTCTCTCAGACGGCAAGAAGGTCGGTGGCGCGGTGGTGACCATCAAAGAAGAGACTCAACACAACACACTCGACCTCTTTTTCCTGAAAGTCGGCGAGCATGGGAATGGGCTCGGTCACAAGGCCTGGCTTGCCATTGAAGCGCGCTATCCGCAGACCGTCACCTGGCGGACACATACACCCTATTTCGAGAAGCGAAACATCCACTTCTACGTCAATAAATGCGGCTTCAAGATCATCGCGTTCTTCAACGCCAAGCACCCCGACCCGCATCATCCTGGCCCCAGTGATCTGCCGGACGACGAAGGATTTCTGTTTGAAAAAGTGATGCGATAACGCTTATTCAATCTGACGACCGGATCTCACGCTCACAAACATCGGCCTTAGAGGACCGGTCGCGATAGCGAGAATGGCAGATTTGAGGCGCGAAGCCATCGTTAAGCTGAGCCGCAGAGGGAATCGAGCCATCTGCCTGGCAGGCGTCTTCCGTCTTGATGAGGTTCGAACTTATGACCAGCAAGTCATGAACTCGACAAGACAATTGACTAGAGCGAATCTGCTGACCAATCCTCGTGGCTATGCCTGATACGGATCACAAAGACGCTTCCGTCCTCTTTGATGCGATAAACTATAAGGTGTGCCTTGAAGGGATGGATCCTAACAGGCGGAGAAATCTCATGGCGCTCACGCGCCATTCGTGGATTGCCGGCAATTAGCTCGAACAAATTGAAGAGCTCATCATGATATCGTTTAGCAACCAATGCTCCGAAGATGCGAATGCCGTCTTCCGCAATTGAGATTACATCCTCTTCCGCTTGGACCGATAGAATGAATGGCATCAAGCGCGTCCGCGGCTGATCTCGGCTCGCGTGGTGGCTGCAGCAAACAGCTCGTCCGCTGAACGGCTCCCAACACCGCTTCTAATTCCGTCATCGACAAACCGCTGCATCTCGGCAATCTTGTCGGTACGGGCCTGATCTCTGCGGATCAAGTCTCTGACGTAGTCGCTCGCATTCGAATACCGACCGGTCTTAGCTTGGGCTTCAACCCAATCTTTCATGGGGTCCGGCAGGGATACGTTCATCGTCGCCATTTGAATCTCCTTGATGGGTAACGATATCCGCCAATGGCAAAGTTTGTCAAACTATCGGTTGCCGTGCGCAGGCTCTTGAACGGATCCGAACCGACGACCCGTCATTTAATGCCTACAGTCACATTGATTTTTCGACACGGCCGAACACTTGCTCTTAAATGTCTCACGACTGGGCGGATAGCCATGTTTGCGACCGAATGATCGGGAAAAGGCCTCAGCGCTGCCAAACCCAACAGCTGCGGCAGCGGCCTTGACGCTCCTGCCGGAACGTAGGTGTGTCCGGCCCAATGCAAGGCGCCAATCCGTTAGATAGGCAGCCGGCGGCTGGCCGACGGTATTGGTGAAGGTGTCCATAAAGCGGCCACGCTTCATGCCAGCGATACCGGCGAGATCGCCGATACGCCAGCGCCTGGCCGGGTCTTCGTGCCTTGCCACCAAGCAGGGATGAAGCTCTCGGTGGGCCAGCCCGGCCAACATCCCAGCGTTAACCGTGCCGACGGCCAGCGCCTTGCGGATCGCAAGAACGACAATCACCTAACAGAGCCGGCCATGGACGCGCTGCCTCCGCAGCGTTTGTCGATGCTCTCCGAAATGATGAGATCAGCCAGTCCGCGTAATTCCGGCTCTAGCGCCAGACAGAAGCGCAGTTCATCCGGCAGCGCGCCGACGAGCGGATTCAGGCCCTCGCTGAAATCGACAAAAGCCGCCGCTATCACCGTCGTGCGCTCTGCGGACATACCGGCCGAACGCGGCCGGTAGATTAGATGGGATGGTGCTTCGACGTCCCCGTCGTTGACGATGAGAAGGTTCGCGCCGTCGCCATTGCTGCAATAATCGGCTCGAAGCCCATAGGCTCTGAGGAAGGCCGCCAGGCGATCATGCTTTTGAGGCCTATCCGAACGTTCGATCATGCATTTCCTCGATATTCTGCCTTTGGATTGGATAATCTCTTTTGCGGCGGCCACTCCAGCCATAACGACAATCATGACGTAGATTCCATGCCAAACAGCTCCTCCTCCAAATTCGACAAGTCACGCGCCGATGAATACGGCCGGCAAAGCCGCATTGCGCTGGCCGGATACAATGCCTGTCACGAGCTCGGTGCCTGCATGCTCGCGGCTTCCGCACTAGATGCGGAAGCCCCGCGCGTGCTGGTCGTTGGTGCCGGCGGAACGGGCGGTGAAATCATTGCGGCCGCCAGGCTGGAGCCGTCCTGGACCTTTGTCGCAGTCGATCCGTCGCCGTCCATGATGGAAGTAGCGCGCACACATCGCCGAAGCTGGGCTTGATGATCGGGTCGAATTCCTCACCGGCAGCCTTGGAGAGACCGCTGGCGAAACCTCCTTCAATGCAGCGATGATGATTGGCGTTCTGCAACACATCCAAGGAGAGATCGCGAAGCGCGACCTCATGAATGAACTGGCCAAAAGGCTGAAAGTTGGCGCGCCGCTCGTGCTCGCTGGAAACTATCGCGCCTACAGCTCCGAACCGCTGCTGCTTGCGGCCTGGGCTCAGCGTTGGCGAATGCATGGCGCCGGCCCCGACGAGGTGCGAGCGAAGATGGACCGGATCCTGGAGGCCGCCGAGCCGCCCAGGTCGGAAGAGGCGGTCGCCGCCCTTCTTGCCGAAACCGGCTTCGAGACGCCGCTTCGTTTTTTCTCGAGCCTTTTCTGGGGCGCCTGGATCACCAGACGGGCGGCGGCACTGCTGTAGTAGTTGCCCCTCAAGGGGGCCAACAAACTGGCGCGCGGGCTAGGACAAGGCTTCGCTACTGTTCGGCCGCATGGCTTCACTCCGCACACGTGCCAAGGATCGGCGTCATCAGCCTTACATGCGTATCGATACGCTCGAGAACCTTCGCCGGAACGACAGTCCGTTCCGGCAGCGACCACCAAACGTCGTTGACGCGCTCGACCGTATCGACCACCGCTTTAAGCACGGCCGCTTCCGGCAAGCGCGCGCGATTGGCGAAGGCCTTCCATCGTTGCGCATTCAACGCCTTGAACGGGCGTTCGCCAGCAAGCGACAGCGCCATTGCATCTGCCGGGATGTAAGGGATTGTCGAGAGCACGTCGTAGACAGGCGCAAGCTCCGGTTTGTCGCCCGCGCTGCGATAGATCAGCGACCAGTTTTTCAGGTGCATGTCACCGTTGCCGGTTATGGCAGCCAGAGCCAGTCGGCGGACGAACTCGAGCGCGGCGTCGGACGAAACGGCAACGTTCAAGGCGACGGCGATATCATGATAAGCAGCTCCTTCGTATTTCCGCGAAGGATAGACGCCGAATACCTGCGCGAAATCCTCGATATGGATCCGCTCGCCATTGGCGCCACGATCGAAACGTTTGACGAGCAGGACTCTACCGTCCGACAGCGTCTCGAACTCCTTCGGGATACCTTCGAACTCCGATTGCTCGACGAGCTCGCGTTCCGGCACGTCCATACCTATGGCTTCAGCCAGTGCAAGATTGGCATATTCGTTTTCCGACACGCCGGGAAACGCGGTCGATGGAAACTTGGCAATGTAGGCCCCCTGCTCGTCGCCGATCGGCAACGTCAGTCCACCGCCCTTCCCCGTGTTCTTGATGACCGAAAGCTTCATCTGGACGCCGGCGAGCGAAAACCGGGCTTTCGGCTTGGTCGCGGGCAGATTGTCGAGACGGGCAATCGCTCTGTCACTCGGCATGACGCGGACCGCGCCTGGCAGATCCGAACCGAGCGCGACGAGAAGGTCGAAATCGTTTCCCGCGCGAACACTCCCCGCGTGGTGTTTCTCCATTGCCTCGCGCAGCTTATCTTCCGGGAGCAGATTGGCGAAGAACGCAGGCAAGGCTCTGGCGACGGGTTTCGGGTCCTTGCGCAAGCCGCCAGTGGCTGCTCGAAATGACAGGCTGAGCACTGGGAAGCCGCCCGTTGCGCGATAGCTGTCCTCGAAATTGAAGGCGTTGAACTCGCCAGGCGTCCTGACGATCGTACCGACCTTCATATCGTTCAGCAGTACGTCGAGCGACGAGATGGACCTCGGATCGGATGAAGCTTCAGGCATTCTCATCCCCGTCCGGATGAGCCATGAATGCCGGGAGATCGTCGAGATCATCCTGCGGCCGCAGCAGCGCGCCGACGGCCGGAACCATGGCCTGCGGTATGAGCATCAACTCAAGTCCGAGCGCGCGGGCGATGTTGATCAGGGTCGTCGTGCGCGCAGCGCTGCTTCCGGCTTCTATCTCGCGATAGCGGGGACGCGATATGCCCGCCATGTCGGCAACCTGCTCCTGGGTCAATTGCCGGCCCTTACGGGTCGCCTTCAGCAACTGTCCGATTTCCAACAAGGCATCTGACTCAGACCGTGCCATCCTATCTACCCGAAATTTCTCCGTGGAGCAGGGCAAGCTATCTCAAACATTTTGAGATCAGTCAACAGAAAGATATGAATACGGATCATATCGCCTTAATTGATCCGTTTACTTACCATTCATGCTGTTTTATGAACGGGCGCATAATAGCCAATGAAACCCGCTTTTACCCTGACTGAGAAAAGGCAGAGATGAAGGCCGCGAGCGTAGCGGCGAGGTGCGGTGAAACATACCCCCCTTCCTGGACGATTACGGTCGGGACCCGCACCTCTGCGATAATCTTTGCTATGCGGGCAAAGTCCTCGTCGTTCACCCTCATGCAGGCGAAGGGATCGTTCAGGGACGCGTCAAGGCCTAGGGCCAGGACCAAGTAGTCGGCGCCGAACTGTCGGACTTCGTCACATGCTGCCCGCACTGCCGCCAGGTAGACCGCGCCGTCGCTGCCGAGCGGAAGAGGAAAATTGCGGTTCTTTCCAGTTCCTGCGCCGACCCCACATTCATCGGCGTAGCCCGCGTAATAGGGGTAGAGCCATGCAGGGTCTCCATGCACCGACAGCGTCAGCACGTCACCGCGATCGTAGAACATCGTCTGCGTCCCGTTGCCGTGGTGCACATCGATGTCGAGGATTGCGACGCGCCGCCCCGCCAGGACCGCCTGCTCGGCGGCAAGGGCGGAATTGTTCAGGTAGCAGAAGCCACCGGCCTTATCGCGATAGGCATGGTGGCCGGGCGGCCGGCACAAGGCGTAGACCATGCCTTCGCCGTCAAGCACGCGCGCCGCGGCATCAAGCGCGGTCAGCGCGCTCGCCCGTGCGGCCTGCCAGGTTCCTTCCACCAGAACGCAGCCGGCATCGGCCTGATAAAAGCCGGCACGGCCGAGAAGATCGTCGGGACGCCGGCTCATATAGACGTTCGGGTGGACGCTCGACCGAAGCTCCGGGCCATTGCCCGGGATGGCGCGCCAGGCGGCAAAGCCGTTCTCGAGGAAATCAAGGTAGCCGGGTTCATGCATCGCACGGATCAGGCTGGTATCGTCGGCGGCGGGCGCGACGACATCGACACCCGCCAGCGCCAACCCCTGCCGCAGCAGCACTATGCGTTCGGGCACCTCGAGATTGGGTTGCAGCACGCCGCCCGCAATGCGCGTCAGGGGCCGGTGTAGCGCCTGCCGTTCGTCATAGATCGCCAGCACGACGGCCTCCTTTCAGTCGCCGAGCCGGCCGCCGTCGGCGAGGTAGGCGTCGAGCGACCTGTCGAGAGCGTCGCGGAACCGCGAGACGACCGCATCGATCTGCTCTGGCGTGCTGATGAGCGGCGGCGCGAAAGCGATCGCCGTGCCGAGCGAACGGCAGACCAGTCCGTTCTCGAAGGCGCGGTTCTGAATGCCGATCCCGAACTGCATCTCGGCAGGAAAGGCTTCGCGCGTCTGCTTGTCGCGGACGATCTCGACGCCCCACATCAGGCCGACGCCGCGCACCTCGCCGACGAGCGGATGCTCGGCAAGCGGCGTCATACGCTCGGCCATGCGCTCGCCGAGCGCCGCGACACCGTCGATGATGCCATCCTCCTCGTAGATCCTCAGCGCCTCGACGCCGACGGCGCATGCAACGGGATGTGCGCCGTAGGTGTAACCATGGCCAAAGACGCCGATCTTTTCGCTTTGCGCCTTCATGCCGGCGTAAAGCCTTTCGGAAAGCAGCACAGCGGAGAGCGGCATATAGGCGGCGGTCAGCGCCTTCGCGCAGGTAATCATGTCCGGCTCCAGCCCGAAGGTCTGGCTTCCCCACCAGGCGCCGGTGCGCCCGAAGCCAGTGATGACCTCGTCGGCGACCAAGAGGACGTCATGTTTCTTCAGAACCTTCTGGATCTTCTCGAAATAGGTTTTCGGTGGGATGACAACGCCGCCCGTCCCCATAGCCGGTTCGGCGAAGAAGGCCGCAACCGTCTCCGGCCCCTCCGCCAGGATCAGCGCATCCAGTTCCTCCGCAAGACGCGTGGCGAAGTCCTCCTCCGTCTCCTCCGGCCGGCCCTCGCGATAGAAATGAGGGCATGTGACATGGAGAAAGCCCGGCAGGGGGAGATTGAACTCGCGGTGCAAGTGTGGCAGACCGGTAATGCTGGCCGACCCAATCGAGGTTCCGTGATAGCCGCGGTTGCGCGCGATGATCTTCTTCTTTTCCGGCTTGCCTTGGGCGTGGAAATAGTACCAGGCGAGCTTGACGGCGGTGTCGTTCGCCTCCGAGCCGGAGCTCTGGAAGAGCACCTTGGACATCGAAACCGGCGCGATCTTCAGGAGGCGCTCCGAAAGCTCGATCGCCGGCTCCGTCGCGCGGTGGGCAAAGTTCTGGTAGTAGGGCAATGTGTTGAGCTGGCGCGTCGCCGCATCGACCAGCCGCTTCTCGCTCATGCCGAGCGCCGCGCACCAGAGGCCGGACATACCCTCGATATATTGCTTGCCGTCGTCGTCATAGACATAGGCGCCTTCGCCGCGGGCCATGATTGTCGGCCCGACGGTCTCGTGGGCGGCAAGATTGGTCTGCGGATGAATCTGGGATGCGATGTCGCGCATGCGCAGCGAATTGTACATGGTTTCCTCCTGAAATATGATGCGGGCGCATCGAATGGGCGTCAGACGTCCTTGCGCTTCATGAACTGGGCAGCGATCAGGACGATGATCGACAGCGCCACCAGCATCGATGAGATGGCGGCGACGGTCGGATCGACCTGGTCGCGGATGTTGGCGAACATGCGCTTGGTCAACGTGGAGTTCGCGCCGCTCGACACAAACAGCGACACGACGACCTCGTCGAAGGACGTGACAAAGGCGAAGAGCATGCCGGAGAAGACCGAGATGCGGATCTGCGGCAGCGTGACGGTGAGAAAGGCCGTCACCGGCGAGGCCCCGAGGCTGCGGGCCGCGCGTTCGAGATTAGGGTCGAAGCTCTTCAGCCCGTTGCCGACGGCGATCATGACGAACGGGATGGCGAGGGTGGTGTGCGCCAGAACGAGGCCGGTGATGGTGTTGTTGAGCCCGAAGCGGGCGTAGACAAAGAACACGCCTATGGCGACGAAGATCAGCGGGATCATCATCGGCAGCATCAGCAGGCCGCGTGTGAGCGGCGTGAAGAGGCTGGTCGCCTTATAGAGCCCGTGGGAGGCCAGCGTGCCGAGCACGGTGGCCAGCACCGTTGTGAAGCCTGCAACCTTGAGCGAGACCACGGCGGACTGGATCCATTCCGGTGATGTGAAGAAGGCTTCGTACCAGCGCAGGCTGAGGCTGCGTGGCGGAAACTCGAGATACTGCGAGTCCGAGAAGGACATGGGAATCACGAGGATGCAGGGGATGACCAAGAAGGCCATGACGAGCGCAACCGTTGCATAGAGCCAGAGGCGCTGGCCATGGGTGATCTGGGTGGAGGTGGCGGGCGTGTTCAGCATCACATTTTCCCCGCGGAAAAGCTCAAAGCGTCGGTCAGTCTGCGAACGCCCCATAGAACGACGGCCGTCACCACAAGAAGCGCCACGCTGAGGGCGCTCGCCGCGCCCCAGTTGGAGAATTTCGAGACGGCATCGGCGATCTGCGTAGACCACATGGCGACACGTCCGCCGCCCAGAAGCGCCGGCGTCAGGTAGAAACCGAGGCAAAGCACGAAGGTCAGCGCGCTGCCCGAAGCAAGGCCCGGCATCGACAACGGCAGGAAGACCTGTCGGAACGCCTGGCTCGGCGAGGCGCCGCAATTGGCCGCCGCGCGCAGGAGCACCGGATCGATCGCCTTCATGGACGCATAGAGCGGCAGGATCAGGAAGGGCAGCATGACATGCACCATGCCGATGATCGTGCCCGTCAGATTGTGTACCAGCGCAAGCGGCTCATCGACCACGCCGGCCGAAAGCAGCCAATCGTTGATGACGCCGTTGCGCTGCAGGAGGACCAGCCAGGCATAGGTGCGCACCAGCACCGACGTCCAGAACGGCAGGATGACGAACACCAGGAGGATCTGCGCGGCGCGCGCGGGAAGCTGCGACAGGAGATAGGCGACCGGATAGCCGAGCACCACGCATAGCGCCGTCACCAGGCCGGAGACCTTGAAGGTGGTGAGGAAGCTGCCGACATAGGCGGGCCGCAACAGCCGGGCATAGTTCTGGGTTGTGAGATCGCCGGCCGCGTCGAACAAGGAAAGCCAGGCAAGCCATGCGAAAGGAATGAGAAGAATGCAGGTGACGAGCACCAGCGCCGGCAGGGCAAGCCCGCTGAATATACGCTGCTCCCGGCGCCTTGCGCTTTTGAGCATGGCACGATTTAGCGGCATGCCGGGCGCTCCATCGATGGCAAGCGTCATGGCGCGGCGCTCCCGATGACGAGGCTCGCGTCCGCCCGCAGCCACAGGGCAAGAGTATCGCCAGGCTGCGGCAAGGGTTGCTGTTCCGCCCCTGCGTGGCGGATTGCGACCTCGTGCCCGCCGGGCAGCGAGACGGACACCTGGTTGCAGTCTCCCCGATAGACGACATCAAGCACCCTGCCCTCGATGCGGTTGTCGCGGTCGGCATCGCCCTGCCAGCGCAGCCGCTCCGGGCGGACCATGAGCCAGGCCTCACCCGTCGATGTGACGGCCCTTGTATCGGCAAGCCGGAGCGGCCGTCCATCGAGCACATAGGACTGATCGCGGCGCTCCACGGGCAGGAAGCGGGTCTCACCCATGAAGCCGGCGACGAACTTGCAGTTCGGGCGATCGTACACCGTCGCGGGAACGTCGAGCTGGATGATCCTTCCCTTGTCGAGAACCGCGATGCGGTCTGACATTGTCAGGGCTTCCTGCTGGTCGTGCGTGACATAGATCGTCGTCATACCGAGCTTCTTGTGCAGCCGCTTGAGTTCGATCTGCATGTGCTCGCGCAGATTCTTGTCGAGTGCGGAGAGCGGCTCGTCCATCAGCAGCAGGCGTGGTTCGAAGACGACGGCGCGCGCCAGCGCCACACGCTGTCGCTGGCCGCCCGACAGCGCGGTGATCCGCCGGTCGGCAAGGTGCTGCATGTGGACTATCTCGAGCGCGTCCATCACCCTCTTGCGAATGGAGGCCCTGTCCACCTTTCGCAGCTTCAGCGGATAGGCGACGTTCGAGAAGACGTCCATATGCGGGAACAGGGCATAGTTCTGGAACACCATGCCAAGGTCGCGCTTGTGCGGCGGACGCGTGATGAACTCGACGTCATCGACCAGCAAGCTGCCGAGATCGGGCCGCTCGAAGCCGGCGATGACGTTGAGAAGCGTGGTCTTTCCCGAGCCGGAAGGACCGAGAAGCGTCAGGAACTCCCCCGCCTTGATATCCAGGGAGACGCCGTCGAGCGCCCTGAAGCTGCCATAGGCCTTGTGGACCTCGCGAAGGTTGACTCTGCCCGAGCGCATCCTGTCCTCCCGGCTCGTTCGATCAGTTCGACATCAGGAGGCTGTAGTCCTCGCGAACCAGCTCGTTGTTGTCGCGCCACCAGTTTGCGTCGAGGAAGGTCTGCTTCTTGACGTTTTCCGGCGACATGTTGGATTGCGCCAGCACCTCCGGCGAGAACGCCTTCACCTCGAAGGCCAGGCTGTTGGTCGGACCGTAATAGGGCATCATTTCCGGAATGCGCGCCTGAACCTCAGGCGACACAACGCCGGCGATGAACTTGTGAGCTCTCGCCGCGTGCGGCGCGCCCTTGAGGATGGCCAGGCAGCCGTAGCCGAGGATCGCATCCTGGTAGGTGAACTTGACGGGCGCGCCGTCCGCGATCACTGACGCCACGCGGCTGCCCCAGATCGCCATCATATCGACTTCGCCATCCTTGAGGAGCTGGGCGGATTGCGCTCCGGACGACCACCAGACGCCGACATTGGCTTTGATCTTCTCGAGGGCCGCGAGCGCACGCTCGGTGTCGAGCGGATAGAGCTTGTCCTTGTCGATGCCATCAGCGATGAGCGCGATTTCCATCATTTCCTGCGGGTAGGTGCTGAGGGCGCGACGGCCGGGAAAGGCCTCCACATTCCAGAAATCCTGCCAGCTTGCCGGCGCCTTGTCCTTGTAGACATCGGTGCGCCAGGCCAGAACGACGGAATAGGTGTTGGTCGCGATCCAATGTTCGCCATAGCCGCGCGCATCAAAACCCTTCGTGCTGATCGCGTTGTAGTCGAGCGGCTCGAAAAGCCCCTCCTTGCCGCCGACCGCGCATTCGTCCGCCCCGAGATGCACCACATCCCAGGTCGGGGAGCCGGACTGGACCTGGACTCGCACGGCGGCGAGCCCGTCATGCGTTTCCTCGCGCAATTCAATGCCTGCAGCATCGGCTGCTGGCTGCCAGATCGTCTTGCGTAGGTCCGTCTGAAGGTTGCCGCCAAAGCCGGCGACGGTGAGGACATCCTGCGCCGCAGCGGCGCCAGTGAAGGAGAGCACGCCCGCTGTCGCGGCGATGGTCAAGAATGCGCGATTACACGATGCCATTACCAAGTTCCTCCTCAGGTGATGCTCGGCTGGAGCCATCCTCCACAGCCCGAATGCATGATCGACATTCCGCTCCCTGCGTGCCAATCTAGTTAATGGAATGAACTATATTGTTCACCTTGTCAACTAAATTTCTGCGCGTGGAATCCCCACGCTGAACAGCTTGGAGCAACCATTTGAATAAGAAAGTCGAACATCTCACCGATCGCTCCGACGGCAATTTCTTTCGTAGGCACCTCGCGCCCCAGAAGAACGAGCCGGACATACGGGACCTGTTCTCCTTCGAACTGCAGCGGCTGGCCGGGCTGTCCACCCGCATCGCGGCCCTCTCGATCCGGCCTAAATACGGCATTACCGCCCGAGAATGGCGCGCGCTGGCCGTCCTCAAATATCTCGGCGAAGTGCCGCTACAGGAGCTCGCAAAGCACAGTGGACTCCTGAAAAGCCAGATGAGTCGGACCGTTTCGTCGATGATCGAGCGCGGCTACATCCTAAAGACCGCCAACCCCGAGGACGGGCGCAGCATCCTCCTGAAACTAAGCCCGGAGGGCCTCGATCTGTCGGAAGCGGTCCTGACCGACGCCTTCGAGCGCAACGAGAACATGCTCTCGACCCTCAGCCACGCCGAGCGACAGATTTTGATCGAGCTCCTGCAACGGGTGGGACGCAACAGCGCGCACTATTTCCACGACCTGAAAACCCGCGCCTCTCAAGAGGACCTGCGCGAACTGGATGAGGAGTGAAGACGGACCGACAGAATAATAGTTGACAATATGAACTAAATTTCGCATCACTACCTCCAAGGAAACCGGGAGGATCGAGATGTCGGACGCGCTGACGATCTGCGAGTGCTTTGCAAGGGACGGCTTGCAGCACGAAACGACAGACCTTTCCACGCAAACCAAGATCGCCCTGATCGACGCCATTTCCGAAGCCGGGTTTCCGCGGGTGGAAGCGACGAGCTACAGCAGCCCCCGCCATGTACCGGTGTTTGCCGATGCCAGCAGCGTCCTCGCCGGCATCCGCCGCCGGCCAGGCACGGCCTACAAGGCGACCTGCCCCAACCTTCATGCCGTTAGGCGCGCAATCGAAGATCGTGAAGCCGGCCACGGCCCGGAGGAGATAAGCCTGCTTGTGTCGGCGACACAGGCGCACACCGAGAAGAACCTGCGCACGACGCGCGAGCAGCAATGGCGCAACATTGCCGAGATGGTCGCGCTGGCGGGCGGCGGGTTCCGCCTGATCGGCGTGATCTCCATGGCGCTCGGCTGCCCGTTCGAAGGCCGGGTTGACCCGGCATCCGTCATCGGCGACCTGAAGGCCTTCTCCGACCTCGGCGTGCGCCATGTCTCCATCTGCGACACGACCGGTCACGGCACGCCCGGCAGCGTGCGCCGCCTCTTTGCCCGCGCCTTCGCCGAGGTGCCCGACGTCACGCCGATCGCCCATTTCCACGACACGCGCGGCACGGGCATCGCCAATTGCATGGCGGCCTTCGAGGCTGGCTGCCGCTGGTTCGACAGCGCGATCGGCGGCGTCGGCGGCCACCCCGCCCAGATCCGCTATGGCGGCGGCTATACCGGCAATGTGGCGACGGAAGATCTCGTCAATCTCTTCGAGGCCGAGGGCATCGCGACCGGCATCGACATCGACCGGCTCCAGGCCGCCTTGTTGCAATGCGAGCAGGCGCTTGGGCGCGAATTGCAGAGCAAGGTGGCACGCACCGGTTTCGGCCATCTGGCAGCCTGGGATTTTTCATGACACAGACTTATGCTTCACCAATCCTCATCAGCGAAGACCGCGGCCCGGTCCGCATCCTCTCGCTCAACCGGCCTGACAAGCTGAATGCCCTCGACACGGCCCTGACGCAGGCGCTGCACGACGCGATGCTTGCCGCAGACGCCGACGAGACCGTGCGGGCGATTGTGCTGACGGGGACGGGGCGGGCCTTTTGCGCGGGAGCGGACCTTGCGGAGTTCTCCACCCTGACACCGGCCAACCAGGACCTCGTGGAAAAGCGCGCCGACCTCACGTGCCGGACCCAGGCGATGATGCAGCGCCTTTCCAAACCGGTCGTTTCGGCCGTACGCGGCGCGGCCGTCGGCGGCGGCGCGGGACTGGCGATCGGTTGCGACATGATGGTCGCCGGCACGGACCTGAAATTCGGCTATCCCGAGCTGAAGCATTCCATCGTGCCGGCCCTGGTGATGACCGGCCTGCAACGCTCGCTCGGACGCAAGGCGGCCTTCGAGATGGTCAGCCTCGGCCGCCTCATCGGCGCGGAAGAGGCACGTGCCCTCGGCCTCGTCAACCGGATCGTCGCGCCGGAGGCGGTCGTCGAGGCGGCGCTGGAGATCTCCGGTCAATGGGCGGACGCCCATCCGAAGGCGATGGCCGCCGTCAAGTCGCTGTACTACCGCGTCGCCGACCTCCCCTATGACGAGGCTATGGCCGCCGGGCGCACCGTCAACGCGCAGATGCGCAGCTTCCGGGAGGAATGCTGATGAAGCCGCTGGAAGGCATCCGCATCCTCGACTTTTCCCGCGTTCTCGCCGGCCCCATGGCGACCCAGATCCTTGCCGAGCTCGGCGCGGAGGTGACGAAGGTTGAGCGGCCGGGCACGGGCGATGAATCCCGCCTGTTCGAGCCACGGTTACCCCGCGGCGAAAGCGCCTATTTCTTCGCGTTCAACCGCGCCAAGCGATCCATGACGCTGAACCTGAAATCGCCGGAAGGACAAGAGATCGCCGCCAGGCTGGCGGAGACGCACGATGTCGTTCTGGAGAACTACCTGCCAGGCGAGATGGACCGCTTCAACCTCGGCTACGACGTCCTCTCCCGCCGCAATCCCGGCCTCGTTTATGTCTCGAACACCGGCTTCGGGCAGACCGGGCCCTATCGCCTGCGCAATGGTTACGACACGATCTTCCAGGCGCTCTCTGGCATCATGCATCTCACGGGCCATTCGGACGCGCCGCCCGCCAAGGCGGGCATTCCGGTCTCCGACATGACCTCGGGCCTGTGGATCGCAATCGCGATCCTGACGGGGCTGGTCGGGCGCGGGCGCAGCGGCCGGGGATGCCATGTCGACCTGTCGATGATGGACGTCCAGACCAGCCTGCTTGCGCTTGCCGCCGCCCGCCTCTTTGCGCTGGACGAGGATATCGGCCGCTCGGGAACGGAGCATCCGGGCCGTGTTCCCTCCGCGGCGTTCCGGTGCGCCGATGGGGGATGGCTGCATATCAGTGGCAGCGACCAGCACTGGGACGCTATCTGCGGGGTCCTCGGCCTCGAGGATCTTGCCGCCGACGCCGCCTTGGGGAAGAACGCGGCCCGCGTCGCCGCCCGCGAACGGGTGATGGCGGGCATGCGGCAGGCGATCGCACAGCGCGACCGCGGACCGCTCGCCGAGGAGCTGCGAGACCGCGGCGTGCCGGCCGGCGAGGTGAATACGGTCCGCGAGATCCTGAGCGATCCCCACAGCGAGGCCCGCGGCGCCGTCGGCACGTTCGACCATCCGGAGGAGGGCGCCGTGCGCGCCTTGCGCACGCCGTTGCGCTTTGCGGGTTACGAGGATCCCGCAATTGGCTGTCCGCCGACGCTCGGTGCGGACACGGCGGCGCTGCTTGCCGGGGAGCTGGGCATGGCGGCCGAGACCATTGATCGGCTGAGGAATGAGGGAGTGATCTGATGAGCAACGCAAAACCCCCGGTTCTCCTGCGGCGCGAGGCGGGTGTCGCCCATGTGGTCCTCGACCGCGCGGAAGCGCGCAACGCCCTCAACCTGCCGATGTGCCTTGCGCTGAAGGAGACCTTCGAGGCGCTCGATGCCGATGCCGACATCCGCGCCGTCGTGCTTTCGGCAAACGGTTCTGTCTTCTGCGCCGGAGCGGACCTGAAGGAGCGTAACGGCCGGGACGAGGCCTGGGTGATCGCCCGGCGCCGCGCCTCGTTTGCCGCCTACGACGCCATTGCCCGCTGCCGCAAGCCGGTGGTCGCGGCAACACAAGGCCCCGTGGTCGGCTCCGGCGGCGAGATCCTGATGAGCTGTGACTTCGTGATCGCATCGGACAAGACGACCTTCCGCTTCCCCGAGCCGCAATGGGGCACCGTCGGCGCAACGCAGCGCCTGCAACGCACGATCGGCAAGATGCGGGCCAAGGAACTTCTGTTCACCGGCCGCATCATGCCGGTCGAGGAGGCCTATCAGCTTGGCCTCGTCGCTCGCATCGTGCCGGCGGAGGCCCTGGCCGAAACCATCGCCGGCATCGCCGAGGCGATCGCCGCCGCGCCGCCGCTTGCCATGGCGCTAACCAAGCAGGCGGTGGATCTCGGCAGCGAAACCGACCTCAACAACGGAATCCGCGTCGAAATGGCCGCGATCGAACGGTGCCTGGCCGACGGCGGTTGGCGCGACGGCCTGAACCGCTTCGCAAAAAGCGTCGGAGGCAAGGAAACTCATGATCTCTGACAACGGCACTCCCTTCGATATCGACGCGCTCTGCGCAACGTCGATCTCCGCCGCACTGACGCGGGCCGCAACCGTTGCCGGCGATGTGGAGGCCGTCGTCGCGGCGGACGGGCGGCTGACCTATGCCGCGCTCGCCGCGGAGGTCGCACGCATCCGCGACGGACTGGCGACGCAGGGCGTGCGGAAGGGCGAGCACATCGGCCTTTGCCTCGGCAATTCCACGCGCTGGGTGGCGATCTTTCTGGCGATCGGCTCGCTCGGCGCGGTGACCGTGCCGATCAACACCCGTTTCGTCGCCGACGAGATGGCCTATGCGCTTTCCCAGTCGAAGGTCTCACGCCTCATCCTGTGCGACCGGTTCCTCAAGATCGATTTTATCGGCCTGCTGCGGCAGATCGACCCCGCGCTCACCGACCGGCTGCCCATCCCCGCCCTTCCGGATCTCAAGCAACTGATCGTCATCGGAGAGGACGTGCCGCCCGCGGCCATTGCGTGGGAGGCCCTGCTCGCAAGCGGAACCGCGCCCGCGCAGGCACGGGGCGAGGCCGACGACCCGCTGCTCATCCAGTATACGTCCGGCACCACATCCTTTCCGAAAGGCGTTCTCCTGACCCAGCGCAGCATGCTAGGCAACGCCTTCGTCTCCGGTCATCGCATGGGCCTTCGCGTCGGCGACCGGTTCCATAGCGCCCGGCCGTTCTTCCACGTCGCAGGCACGACCCTCTCCATCCTCTCCTGCCTCCAGCACATGGCGACGCTCGTCTCCATGGACCGGTTCGAGCCGGGCGAGGCCCTGCGCCTGATGGAGGCCGAGCGCTGCACGCATTTTTCCGGCAACGACACGATGGCGCTGATGCTGCTCAGCCATCCCGAGCGCCCAGAGCGCCGCCTCGTTCTTCGCGGTGCTTGGCTCGCTGCCTCGCCGACCATCGTCGCCCGCGTCATCGACGAGCTCGGCGCGCGCGAATGCGTCGTCGGCTACGGACTTTCCGAAGCCGCGCCCAACGTCGCGCAATCCTCTTGGTGGGAGCCGGAGGCCGTCCGCATATCGGCCGCCATGCGACCGCAACCGGGCATCGATGTGCGCATCGTTAAGGAAGACGGCAAGGATGCCGCTTGCGGCGAACCGGGGGAAATCCTCGTGCGCGGCTGGAGCGTCATGCGGGAGTATTTCGACAAGCCCGTCGAAACGCGGGCCGCGCTCTCGGCCGACGGCTGGCTGTCCACCGGCGATCTCGGCGCGCTGGACGAGAACGGCAGGCTGACCTTCCTCGGCCGCGTCAAGGAGATCGTGCGCGTCGGCGGCGAGAACGTCTCGCCGGCCGATGTGGAGAATGTCCTGCATCGCCATGCGGCGATCCGCCAGGCGGCAGTGGTTGGCGTGCCGGACGAGCGCCTCGTCGAGGTGTGTGGTGCCTTCGTCATCCTGAGGGAGGGTGCCAAGGCCGAACCGGAGGAGATCATGGACTGGGCGAAATCCAACATGGCCGGGTTCAAGGTGCCGCGCCATGTCTGGATCGTCGAGAGCTTCGAAGCGATCGGCATTACGGCAAGCGCCAAGATCCAGAAGAAGCGGCTCGCCGAACACGCCCGCAAGCTGATCGGAGCGTGACCCCATGCGGATAGAAACCGATGTGACGCGGCTCCTCGGCATCGACCTGCCGATCATCCAGGCCGGCATGTCATGGGCATCGTCCAACGCGGCCCTGCCGCTTGCCGTGTCGACCGCCGGCGGTCTCGGTGTGGTCGCCGCCGGTCCCATGTATGCGAACGACCTCGCCGCGGCGATCGATGCGGTGCGGGCGGGCACGGACAGGCCGTTCGCCGTCAACCTGCCGCTCTACCGCAAGGGCGCCGACGAGATCATGGACCTCCTCGTCGAAAAGCGGGTGCCCGTGCTCATCGCTTCCCAGGGCGGGCCGAAGCGCTACCTCGAGCGGTTCAAGGCCATTGGCACCGTCTGCCTGCATGTGGTCGCCGGTGCGGAGCATGCCGTCAAGGCGGCGGCGGCCGGCGTCGACGGCCTCATCGCCGTCGGCGGGGAAGCCGGCGGCCACCCTCCGCCCGACCTCGTCTCCACGCTCGTTCTCGGCCGTGCGATCGCAAGGGCCGTGCCAGGCATGCCGCTCATCCTCAGCGGCGGCTTTGCCGATGGATATGGCCTTGCCGCCGCCCTGGCGCTGGGGGCCGGCGCGGCGCAGTTCGGCACGCGCTTCATGCTGTCCTGCGAGGCGCGCCTGCATGCCGCCTACAGCGAGCGCCTGCTGTCCGCCTCCGTCACCGACACGATGGTGGTCGGCCATGGCCTCGGCATGGTCCGCATCCTGCGCAACGGTTTTGGCGAACGGATGCAAGCGGCGGAAGCGGAAGGACGGCAGTTCGAGGAGCGCAAGGCGCTTTTTTCCGCCGCTTCGCTCAAGGCCGCGGCCTTCGACGGCGATGTCGAGAACGGCAAGGTCGAGGCCGGCCAGAGCGCAGGCCTCGTCGACGACATCCTACCGGCGGCGGATATCGTCGCCGCCATCGCACGGGACTACGGGGCGGCGCTCGCCGCCCTGCCCCGGCCCATGATACGCTCTCATGAAGGACTGAGCCATGCTGGATAAACCGCTTCTCATCAACGGCGAATGGCGTGCGCCCGCCGGCAACCGATCGGCCGGGGTCCACAATCCGGCAACCGGCGAGGTGATCGCGCAACTGGCCTTGTGCGAGCGCGCCGACCTCGACGCGGCGCTGGAAGCGGCGCAGCAGGGTTTTGAAACCTGGCGCAGGACCGCCGCCATCGAGCGCGCGAAAATCCTGCACAGGGCGGCGGCGCTTGTGCGCGAGCGTGCCGAAACCATGGCGCAGCTCATGTCCCGGGAGCAGGGAAAGCCGATCACTGAGGCGCGCGGCGAGGCGAATGCCGCCGCCGAGCATATCGAGTGGCATGCCGAGGAGGGTCGGCGCGCCTATGGCCGCGTCATCCCCGCGCGCGTGCCCGGCGCACGCCAGATAGTGCTGCGCGAGCCCGTGGGCCCGGTCGCCGCGTTCACCCCTTGGAATTTCCCGATCAACCAGCTCGTGCGCAAGGTCGCCGCCGCGCTCGCCAGCGGGTGCTCGATCATCGCCAAACCGCCGGAGGAAGCACCGTCGGCCTGTATCGCGCTTTCCCGCGCTTTCCAGGATGCCGGCTTGCCGGCAGGCGTGCTCGGCATCGTCTTCGGACCGGCGGCTGAGGTTTCCGAGCACCTGATCGCCTCGCCGGTCATCCGCAAGATCTCGTTCACCGGCTCCGTTCCGGTCGGCAAGAAGCTCGGGGCGATCGCCGCGGCCGGGGTCAAGCGCGCGACGATGGAGCTCGGCGGCCATGCGCCCTACATCGTCGCGAGGGACGCGGATATCGACGCCGCCGTCAAGCTGGGCCTGATGCTCAAATACCGCAATGCCGGTCAGGTCTGCGCAGCGCCTACCCGCTTCTACATCGAGGAAGACGTCTACGACGCCTTCCGGTCGGGCTTCGTGGCCGGCGCGCGCGCCATCAAGGTCGGCGACGGCCTGTCGGACGGGGTCCAGATGGGCCCGCTCACGCACGCCCGGCGGCTCGATGCGATGGCGCGCTTCGTGGACGACGCCGTCTCGCATGGCGCACGCCTGGAATGCGGCGGCAAGCGCATCGGCAACAGCGGGTATTTCTTCGAGCCGACGGTGCTTAGCGACGTGCCGGAAGACGCAGCGGTCATGAATGACGAGCCATTCGGCCCGCTCGCGGCGCTCGTGCCCGTCTCCAGTATCGACGAGGCGATCCGGCGGTCCAACCGCCTGCCCTTTGGCCTCGCCGCCTTCGGCTTCACGCGCTCGCTCGCGACGGCTGACCGGTTTTCGACAGAGCTTGAAGCCGGCATGGTCTCGATCAACCATTTCGGCCTCGCTGCCGCGGAAACGCCCTTTGGCGGTCTCAAGGAGAGCGGCTATGGCAGCGAGGGTGGCAGCGAAACGCTGGACGCCTATCTGACGACGAAGTTCGTCAGCCATATCGGCCTGTGAGCGCCCGATGAAGAGCTACGACTACATCATCGCCGGTGGCGGATCGTCCGGCTGCGTTCTGGCAAACCGGCTCGTGACGGCAGGCAAGAGCGTCCTGCTTCTCGAAGCGGGGCCTCCCGACAACACGCCCTATATCCACATCCCCGCCACCTTCGTGAAGGTTCTCGGCACCCGGCGGACGTTCATGTACGCCACCGAGCCGGAGCCGGGCGCCAACAACCGGGTCCTGCTCGTGCCGCAGGGCAGGACGCTCGGCGGCGGCTCGTCCGTCAACGCGATGATCTACATTCGCGGCCAGGCCGAGGACTATGACACCTGGCGCGATCTCGGCTGCGAGGGCTGGGGATACGAGGATGTGCTGCCGGTCTTCCGCCGTTCGGAGGACAACGAGGTTCTCGCCGACGATTATCACGGCACCGGCGGCCCGCTGAAGGTCTCCGAGCCCCGCTTCCGCCACCCGATCAGCGCGGCCTTCGTCCGGGCCGCGCAACAGGCCGGCCTTGCCTATTCGCACGATTTCAACGGCGCGCGGCAGGACGGCGTCGGCTTCTACCAGACGACGACCGTGAATGCCCGCCGCGGTTCCACGGCGGCGACCTACTTGAAGACGGTGCGCCGCTCCCCTCTCCTCGAGATCGCCACGGAGTGCATCGCAACGAAGATCCTCCTGGAGAACGGCACGGCGGCGGGCCTTGCCTATCGCCGGCGGGACGGCAGCATGTTCGAGGCGCGGGCGAAAGAGGAGGTCATCCTGTGCGCCGGAGCGCTCGCCACGCCGAAAATCCTGATGCTGTCCGGCATCGGCCCGGGCGAGATGCTGGCGCAGCATGGCATCACGGTTGTGCGCGACCTCCCCGGTGTTGGCGAAAACTTCCAGGACCACATCGCCGTTTCCGTCTACGGCATCACCGATCGGCCGATCTCGCTGAAGGACCAGGACAAGGGCCTCAAGGCCGTCGTAAATGGGCTTCGCTACCTGTTCGGGCGGTCCGGCCTCTTGTCGTCGAATGTGGTGGAAAGCGGCGGTTTCATCGACACGAGCGGCTGCGGGCGGCCCGATATCCAGATCCACGTCACGCCGACCCTCGTGGGCGATGCCACGCGCGGTCAGATGGAGGGCCACGGCGTCTCGATCAATCCCTGCATCCTGCGTCCCGTCTCACGCGGTAAGGTTTCGCTGCGCAGCGACAGGGTCGAGGACCCGATCCATTTCGTCGGGAACAACCTGGTCGCGCAGGAAGACGTCGACACCCTGGTGCGCGGCATCAAGCTTTCGCGCGCGATTCTCGCCGCTCCCGCCATGAAGGCCCTTGGCTTCCGGGAACTGGCACCCAAGCACGAGAAGTCGTCCGATGCGGACTTCGAGGCGCATGCGCGGGCCAATGCCAAAACTGTCTATCACCCGGCCGGGACCTGCCGGATGGGTCGGGACGAGCTCTCGGTCGTCGATAATCGGTTGCGGGTGCAGGGCATCCCGCGCCTGCGCATCGCAGACGCCTCGATCATGCCGACGCTCGTGAGCGGCAACACGAATGCCCCCTGCATTATGATCGCGGAGCGCTGCGCAGACTTCCTGTTGTCGCGCTCTTGAAGGGAGCCGAACCGTCGAGCTGCCAAGTCGAAGCCAGTTGAAAGATTTAGAGATCGGCTCAAGCTTCGTCCGCAATGACTCGGTGGACTGGTGACGACCTGCATTGCTTTCCATTGCCAGAGTGTGCGGAACGTTCAGCGATCATGTTGATCTACGTCCACTTCCGAGGCCTTCTGGCGAGGCAGTCGAAGACCACCTCGCCAAGACCTGCTAATTGCCGTGCCCGATTGCAAGCGCAAACAGTCTATCTTGCCGGTCAGCAAACGCGCGTGGATCGGTGGGCTTGTCCCCATCAAGAATGCGTGCTTCATCCAGCAAAAGCCACGCCGCATCCTCGCGAAACGTTTGGTCGCCCACCGATGCGATGCTTTTAACAAGCTCGCTTTGCGCATTGATCTCGAGGATCGGCTTCGATGCTGTCTGCAACCGCCCTGCCCCTTGGAGGAGTTTTTCGAGCTGGCGATCGAGTCCATGTTCCGATGCGACAAGGCAGACCGGGCTTTCGGTCAGCCGATCGGAAACCCGCACGTCAGCGATTTCCTCACCGAGGGTGCTTCGAGCGAAATCGATGAAAGCGGTAACTTCGGGAGAAGCTTGCCGCCCCTCCTCATCGGTGCTGCCTTCGCCGGTCACAGCTTTTAGATCGGCAAGACCCTGGGTGACGGATTTAAAAGGCTTGCCCTCGAAATCAGAGGCGTTGGTCGGCCAGAAACTGTCTACGCCATCTGTAAGAAGAAGGACTTCGATACCCTTGGCCCGAAAACCCTCTAGTTGCGGCGACGATTTCAGTTGGTCGAGACTGGAGCCGGTGATGTAATAGATCGCCGACTGCCCCTCCTTCATTCCAGCTAGGTAGTCGCCCAGGCTCCGGGTTGCCTCGTCGGACACGGTACTACGGAAGCGCGCAAGCTTCAGCAACTGCGCGCGCCGTTCGAAGTCGTCGTAGATACCTTCCTTAAGAATCGCGCCGAACAGATCCCAGATCTTGGAGAACGTCTCGGCTTCGCCTTCGGCCATCTTCTCCAGGGCGGAAAGAATTCGGCTCGTCACGCCCTTTTTGATAGCGGCAAGCACGGGACTTTCCTGGATCATCTCCCGGGAGATGTTAAGCGGCAGATCCGAGGTGTCAACGATGCCACGGACGAACCGCAGATAGCGTGGTAGCAACTCAGCTTCGTCAGTAATGAAGACGCGCTTCACATATAGCTTCATCCTACCGTGTCGGTCTGGATCGAACAGGTCGAATGGTTGAGCACTGGGAATGAAGGCAAGCGTCGTATATTCGTGGCGTCCCTCAGCGCGGAAATGCACGTTCGCCAGCGGCTCCTCGTACTGTCTCGAAACACTACGATAAAAATCGTCGTATTCCTCCTTGGATATCTCGCTCTTCTGCTTGGTCCAAAGCGCTGCGCCATCAGAGACCTGTGACGGTTCGGCGCCCTCTTTCTCAACGAGACGGACAGGAACGGGCACGTGGCCGGATTGATCACGAATGATCTTCTCAACCGTCCATTTGCTGGTATACTTTTTAGCATCCTCCATGAGATGCAGAATGACACGCGTTCCCCTCGCCGGCGCGTCAGCGAGATCGACGGCTACGACGCGATAACTCCCCTTGCCGTCGGAAGACCATTTCCAAGCCTCGCCCTCGCCAGCACGGCGGGATATCACACTGACCCGATCGGCGACCATGAACAAGGAATAGAAGCCGACGCCCTCCATCCCTACATCGTAAACGCGATGTAGTAGGCTCGACACGGACCATTATCCGCGGGCGCGCTCTTATTTTTCCCTCGCGCTCCAAGGCCTCCAAGACCGACGAATCTCGCGGTGCGGGAACCTCATGTAGGTCAGGGATGGTGAAATGCTCGCCTAAACGGCAGGTCTCGCGGGTAAGGCAACTCGTGGGCAGAAGGGCGCTCGTCACGACTCTCAGGGCCGATGTCACGTATCGCCGTTGTGCGCCGGGTCGTACTGGGGTGTTGCGAGCGCGTGTGCGTGGAGTGCGTGACCGGTAGCCCGCCTGTCCGCCAACCCGCGCCCACGCACAATCTTAAGCGCTGACGGCCAATTCGACGGGCCCGAACTCCCTTTCGTCAACGTACCCGTCCATGATACTGCGGATCGCAGGCAAGGTCGCGACAAAGGCGTCTACGCAGGAGGGATCGAACTGACTGCCAGCGCGGCTTCGGATGTGAGCGACAGCCTGCTCGACGCTCCAAGCCTCCTTATATGGTCTGACGGTCGTGAGCGCGTCGAAATTATCCGCGACAGCAACGATACGCCCAGCGAGCGGAATATCCTCGCCGGACAGTCTGCGCGGATAGCCCTGCCCGTCCCACCGCTCGTGGTGAGACCCCGCGATTTCCGCCGCGAGACGGAGAAGGCTAGACCGAGATTCATTCAGGATATCGCAGCCGATCAAGGTGTGCGTCTGCATCTCAGAGAACTCCTGTTCCGTGAGCTTGCCCTTCTTGAGCAGGACCGCATCGCGTATACCGACCTTCCCGATGTCATGCATCGGGGACGCGAGCCGTATGTTTGTGCAGGTTTCGGGCGGGAGGCCCAACGCCTGAGCGATGGCCTCGGAATATGCCGCGACACGCTTGGTGTGAAGGCCGGTTTCCGAGTCCTTGTAGCTTGCCGCGATCGAAAGGCGGTCGATGATTTCCTCCTCGCGTGCCCTGATTTCCTCGGTCGCCTTTTCGATTTCCTGGCGCAGCCACTCCGCCTTGTCTGCCAGTTTGTTACGGGCTTCGACCAGCGCGACGAGGTTGCGCATCCGCGCCTGGAATTCCAGGGGGTTCACGGGCTTTGTCAGAAAGTCGATCGAGCCAGCGTCCAGGCACGTCATGCGGGTCGCGAGGTCAGTGTCGGCTGTTACCATGACGTATGGCTTCTCGCGATATTTCTCGAAGAAGTTGATCTCGCGAAGCAACTCCACTCCGTTGTAACCCGGCATCTGGTAATCGACCACGGCGATGTCGAAATCCAGTTTCGGCATCGCGGCGAGGACCTCCGCCGGATCGGTGAAGGCTAATGGTTCGCAGCCCCTGATCTTCGATACCAGCTTAGACAGGAACATGAGGTTGGTACGGTTGTCATCAACAATAAGAATGCGCATTCACTGGCTCCTCATGCGGCCCGCTTTGTCCGCTGCGTTTCTATCTCGGCGGCCATGGCCGCCAGTCCAGACTGGGATGCGCGTTTCTCCCTGAGAGACTGCGCGGTGTGGGCGACGCTATCGAAGCCGAGGTTACCCGCCGCGCCTTTGAGAGTATGAAGCAACCGATCGATGTCGTTCGATCTTTCATGCACCACGGCTTCGGCGAGATCAGCGAGAATTTGAGACGCATCTTCGAAGAACGCGTCCAGCAATTCATTGTAAGTGTCCTCGCCAAGCGCTTCGACGATCTCGGCTTGGCGGTCATTCAACGCCGCACCAGAGACGGAAACAGCGTCCAACGCCATATTGGCCGCCACCGTAGCGTCCGAGCGAACCTCGAAAGCGGATATAACCCTGGCGAGCTGATTCTTCGTTACGGGCTTGGATTGGAACCCGTTCATGCCTGCGGCTGCGCATAGACGGCGGTCGTCTTCAGAGGCGTTCGCCGTCATTGCGACTATCGGCACGTCGTTTCCCGTGCCGCGGATCGCCTTTGTTGCCTCAATTCCGTCCATGCGCGGCATCTGCATGTCCATCAACACAAGGTCGAACCGGGACGCGGCTAACATCTCGACCGCTTCCGCTCCGTCGTTGGCCACCTCGACACCCTGTCCGAGATGGCGAAGAAAGCCAGCCGCGACCTGCTGGTTCACGAGGTTGTCTTCCACAAGCAGGATGCGGAGCTTGGGTATCACGCCAGCAAAATCAACCGGAGCTGCAGCCTGCACCGTGTCCCTCTCGTCAGCCCTGTCCACCGGGAGTTCAAACCAGAAAGTGCTACCCTGTCCCTTGGCACTCCGCACCCCGATCCGGCCGCCGAGGGATTCGACGATTTCCTTGCAGATGATCAATCCCAACCCGGTTCCGCCGTAGTTTCTGGAAATGCTCGCATCAACCTGGGAGAAGGGTTTGAACAGACGGCCCTGCCCTTCCTCATCGATCCCGATCCCGGTATCGGTAACCGCGAACTTCAATAGCGTGCGGTCATCGATGTCTTCCTCAGAGAGCTTCACCGCGACCATACCGTTCGACGTGAACTTTATGGCGTTGCTCAATAGATTGAGGACGACCTGACGCAGACGGGTCTGATCTGTCATCACGAAGATTTTGCCGTGGCCGACGGGCAAGTCGGCGACGAGCGAATTGCTCTTCTCCGCCGCCCGGTCGCGGAGCATTGCCACGGTATCGGATACCAGAGCGGCAACATCGACAGGACCGAGCTGGACGTCGATCTCTCCGTTTTCCATTTTCGCGAAGTCTAGAATCTCGTTGAGGATTTCCAGCAGCGACTGGCCTGAGCGGCGGATCGTTTGGACGCCTCCGCGAACCCGCTCGGGAAGTTCCGACAGTTCGAGAAGTTCCGCCGTTCCGAGAATGGCGTTGAGCGGCGTGCGGACTTCGTGCCCCATGGTCGCCATGAACTGGGACTTGGCTCTGTTCCCCGCCTCCGCGGCGGCGAAGGACTCTTTCAGTTCGCGGGTCATACCTTCGAATTCGAGACCTGCCGCCCGTACGGACTTCAACTGCCGCCTCAGGGATATGACGAGGATACCGACGCTGAGCGAAAGCACCGCGGTGACGGCTCCCGTCTTGAGCTGAAGCGATTGCAGTGCTTCCCTTGCGTCGGCGCGCTCGGAACTGACCTTGTTGTTGGTGTTGGTCAGCAACTCCTCGGTGTTTTTCATCAAGCCCTTCATGTCGGAAACGAATTTCGCGAGCATGCTGACGTCCAGATGTTGTCCCGCCGCGATCCCGTCGAACATAGGGGCCTTTGACATAACTGCGGGCTCGATATTCGCGACAAGCTGGGCCAGGCCGGGGGTGTCTCCGAGGCGGAGGTCGAGGTTGGCCTTCTTGAGAAGCGCCATACGGGAATAGAGGATGTCGTAGCGCGTTGTCAGGAGGGAAACCGCCTCATCGGACACATCGACCCGAACAAGCATTTCGGAGGCGGCCTCGTTCAGCCGTCTCGTTTCCCGGTCAAGCTGGTAGACCGACCACAGGGCGTTCTCGCGGATACCGTCCTGCAGTTCCTGGTATTTCCCGTAAATTCCGGAGAGAAGGTAGATAAGGCCAATCAACAGCAAGACGGCAAAACTCTGCAGGAACGCAGTGCCTTTGCTAACTCGCCGAATGACGTCACCGTTCTTCCCGGCGTTGTCCATGGTTACTTGACCTCGATCGACTTGATCTGCCAGACGGACCGCGAAAAGTACTTCTCGTTGTAGAGTGTCGCGTCCTTGTCAAACGGATAGATCATGAACAGCGGCCCCTTATCACGAACCGACATCGTCTCGCCGTTCATCCTCGATGCCAGCATGCTGTCGAGTTCAGTGGCATCTTCCATCGGCACCTCGGCCGCGTAGTCATTGAGAGCGACGAGCTTGATGCTCGTCCCCTTGGCCCCGGCCGCTTCGAGAACCGCGCGGAGGAGCGGTCCGGAAAACTCGACCTTTCCGGTTGTCCAAGGGGTTTCCATCGTTCCCTTGCGCCCGGGCAGCGCCTCGAGCATGGCAAGGTCGAACTCGGCCGATTTCCCGGCGTTCGGATGGGAGAGTTCGCCTGACACGGTCAGAACGACCTGCCCTTTCGGCGCGTCGAGCGCGAAAGCCTGACTGGCGAGCAGGGTTGCGGCAAGGGCCGTCATGCGGATTGCGGAATGCATTGAGAATCCTCGCGTTCGCCGAAGCCTAAAGCGTCGGCCGTCAAAAGCGACATGCCGGGAGGGCTGGTGTCCGCGCATCTCCAGTTAGAAGGAGACCTGTAACGAACCGTCGTCATGACGGCCTGGGCGAGATGCCCGACACCCCAAATTTAGGGCAGAGTTGTTGAACGAACGTGAATCAGTCAGTAAAAATGCAACGTGTTCCCGATGGTGAGTGACCCAGATGGCCGGCATGGTTAAGCCGATATTGCGATTGACGCTTGGGGCGTGTGATGGCCGCTCGGCGAATGCGTCAGTGGCGACACCGCTGCACGCTGGTGGACATTGTCGGGGAAAACCTACCCGAAAACGTCGATAGTAAGTTGAAATCGCCTGAATGATTAAACTTATAGGTATTCGCATTAACCTAGCCTTAATACCTTGCCCCCAGATTTGGTGCCAAGGACGCGCACCGATCTCGAGAAATGTTGAAAATGTTGAGCCAAGCCAAAATCGCTGAACTGCCTGACGATCTGGCTTCCCTACCGCGGCATCGCCGGATGAGCGACGACGCCGCGGTCGCGTTGGCAAAGCGCGCCGTTCCTTTCGATTTCGTTAGCGTCAGCGGTTTCGACCTCGGATCGTACAAGGTCGGAAACTTCAACAGCGTGACCTCAAGCTTTCCCCCGGCCTTCGTGGAGGCCTATGCCGGCGAAAAGCTCTTCCTTGACGATCCGATGGTCCTGGCGGGAAAAGACGGCGCTGGCGTTGTGACCGAAGACAGCTTGGCTGGGCACTACGAAATGCCCCAGCGTCTCGCGTACCTATTGCGCACCTTCCGCATATCCCGCCGGATAGCGTTCTTCCTGCGCCGCGGCGGACACAATTACGGTTCCGTCGTCTTCGCAAGGGAAGGCGCGCCGTTCGGGGCCGACGAGGCAGAGTATCTCGGCATGATCGCCACCCCTCTTCACGAGCGAGTGACCCGCCCGTTTGTAGACCGTTTCGGCCTACAGATCGTCGGACTGCTCCACGGTGAAGTCGAATGCATTCGCCTTGCGGGCCAGGGAATGACAAGCGAAGAGATTGCTGCAGCCTCGAGGTTCACCCGCGAGACCGTGGACAGCTATCTCAAATCGGCAACAAAAAAGCTACAAGCGCGCAATCGCGCACATGCGATCGCAATGGCCATCCGGCATCGGCTGATAGACTAAAACAGTCCCAATCCCGAACATGATCAATCGACGTCTTTTTGGGCAATTTCCCAAAAAGAACGCATTCGCTTGCCTTGGCGCGATTTTCTTAATCCTCCGTTAGGAGGTCACCCCTATTTTCGGGGTTATCGAAAAAAGACGGCCTCCACATTCCCGGCTTTCGAGATTGACCAGCGCTCCCAAGCGCCGGCCACCACACTTCATCTTTAACAGGACACAGGACGCTAGAGCCGTCCCGGGTCTTCCATATCCGACATTGGCGACTGCCCGCTCATCCGGGCAGCGGCTGCGTCCGCACGCCCACGCCATCGGCAACAAAGAGGAATGCATATGAAAATACCATATTTCAGTCAGTCCGACAGCGATGCCGTAATGTCGGCCATGAACAAGTCGCAGGCAATCATCGAATTCGATCTCAACGGAACCGTCCTCACCGCAAACACAAACTTCTGCGCTGCTCTGAGTTATGACCTCTCCGAGATCATCGGCCGCCATCACCGGATGTTCGTCGATCCCGTCGAAGCGAGTTTGCCTGAATACCGTACTTTCTGGGACCGTCTCGCTCAGGGCCACTTTGACCGGAAACAGTACCGCCGCATCGCCAAGGGCGGGCGCGACGTCTGGATCGAAGCATCGTACAATCCCGTCTTTCGCCGGGGCAAGCCATACAAGGTCGTAAAGTTCGCTACGGATATCACCGCGATCAAGCAGAAAGCCGCTGAAGACGCGGGAAAACTTGACGCCCTCTCGAGGGCACAGGCGGTCATCGAATTTACACCGAATGGCGAGATTATCACCGCCAACGAAAACTTCCTGAAGACCCTCGGCTACCAGTTGTCTGAGATCGTCGGCAAGCACCATTCGATCTTTTGCGATCAGGAGTACACCCGCACGCCCGACTACCGCGTGTTCTGGGATCGCCTGCGCTCCGGCGAGTTCGTGTCCCAGGAATTCATGCGGATCGGCCGCTCCGGCAATAAGGTCTACATCCAGGCCTCTTACAACCCAATCTTCGGCGTGGATGGGAAGGTCTTCAAGGTCGTCAAGTTCGCCACGGACGTTACGGGTCGGGTGGAAAACGTACAGGCCCTCGGAAACGGCTTGCAGATGCTCTCATCCGGCAACCTCTGCGCCGACCTACCCACGTCTTTCATTCCCTCACTCGAACAGCTTCGGGTGGACTTCAACAACACATCGGGAAAGCTCCGCTCAACCATGAAGGCCGTCCGGCAAAATGCGCAGGCGATCGCCGCCGGTTCGTCTGAAATGAAGACGGCAGCCGACGACCTTGCGAAAAGGACCGAGCAGCAGGCGGCCTCGGTCGAGGAGACGGCGGCCGCCCTCGAGGAGATCACCCAGACGGTCTCCGACTCCAGCCGTCGTGCCGACGAAGCGGGTCGCCTCGTCGTTTCGGCCCGCACCAATGCCGAAGAATCCGGCCGAGTCGTCGCCCGCGCGATCGATGCGATGGGAGCGATCGAGAAATCGTCGAAAGAGATCGCCAACATCATCGGCGTCATCGACGACATCGCCTTCCAGACCAACCTGCTGGCGCTGAATGCAGGCGTCGAGGCAGCGCGCGCCGGGGAGGCTGGCAAAGGCTTCGCGGTCGTCGCCCAGGAGGTCCGCGAGCTGGCTCAGCGGTCGGCCGGGGCGGCCAAGGAAATCAAGGCCCTGATCGGCCTCTCGGGCGAGCAGGTGAAGGCAGGCGTCTCACTGGTAGATGAGACGGGTCAGTCGCTTTCCCGCATCGTTTCACAGGTGAAGGACATCGACGTCAACGTCGCGGCCATCGTGGAAGGCGCGCGGGAACAAGCCGTGGGTCTGCGCGAGATCAACATATCGGTCAACACGATCGACCAGGGGACGCAGCAGAACGCGGCCATGGTGGAGGAGTCGAACGCCGCCAGCCATGGACTGTCCGGCGAGGCAGACGCGCTGTTCAACCTTGTAAGCCAGTTCAAGGTCGACGACGGCGGGGTTCTCGATGTCGCGGTGCCAACCACCTACGCCAGGCCAGAAACCGCGCCGACGCCCGTTCATGCGCTTCGCCGCAGAGTGAGCCAGCAGATCAGGGGCGGAAACGCGCTCGCCCAGGCATGGGAGGACTTCTGATGTTGGCCAGCTCATTCAGACAGACTGCGGCGAGCGACATGGACATCATCGCCTTCAGCCTTCGGGGTCAGGAATTTTGCGTCGAGACGACGAAGGTCCGCGAAATCAGGGGGTGGGTTGCATGCACCCCCGTACCCCACGCTCCCGAGGACGTACTCGGGGTCATCAATCTCAGGGGTGAGGTCGTCCCGATCATAGACCTCGCCGGGCGCCTGGGGATGGGGATGACGCACGGAACCGAGCGTTCGGCGATCGTGGTGGCGGAGGTCGGCAACGAGGTCTTTGGCCTCCTCGTCGACAGCGTTTCGGATATCCTCACCGTCGACAGTGCTTCGGTGCAGCCCGTTCCGGAAGTGGTCGCCACGGTGGAACTTCAGTTCGCGGCTGGAATGCTGACTTTGGAACAGGGAATGATCTGCCTCCTAAACCTTTCCAGGCTTCTGGGAGCGACGAAGGGCCAGACCAACGGGCCGGGCAAAGATGTCGACCTCTGTCTCCCCTCGCGTCATTGACCTCGTCACAGCCCTCATGGAGGAAGGATGCGAGATGTGGAGCGTCGGCCGGGGTTACTGCATCGGCGAGCCGACCTATGAACCACACGCGACGAACGTCAAACGCATCCTCGAACGTTTCGGTCCGAGGGACCACCTCCTCGAAGAAATATCCGCATATCTCGCCCAGATCGGCCGCGCATTCGACCGGCCGATCTGATTCAAGTAGCGTCGGTAGCGCGTAGGACAGTTCGTCACGCGCTACTGTATCTCCACCATCCGTCCCATCGCGTTCGAAACTTCGTCGGCTGGCGCGGGCTTGGCCAGCATCGGCAACCGTATGAACGCGGCATCACCGTCAACCTTAGTGCGAACAAGCCCTCCAGGGCCGCAAACTGGAGCGCCGCTCCGTGGCCGCGTCCGCAACGGTACAATCGGGTGTTATGCGGAGCTCGCATTGAGCAAGATCAAGAAACATCGCGTCGAGGTTTCGTTTAAGCGTGGCTGGCGTTTCGCCGCAAGCGGTTGAATCAGGCAATCAAACGTCGTCGGATCGCCTCCGCGATCGCCTGGGTTCTGTTCGAGGCTCCGAGCTTCTTGATCGCCGACTTGACGTAGCTGTTGACTGTGTCGACCTGATACCCCGTGGCCTTCGCGATCCCGTCGCTCGTCAACCCGAGACTTGCCTGAGACAGACACGACATCTCGCCCTTGGTGAGGCGCAGGTGTTCGGCCGCGAACTTTTCCATCAGCGGCTTCGTGACGACGGTGTGGATCGTTTCGGCAACCAGCGAGAGGAAAGTCAGTTCCTCGTCATTGAACGGCATGGCCCTGGTAACGCCAACCGCTCCGTACACTATGCTTTCGCGCGCGACCGGAAAAAGCGTCCTGTTGAGCACGCCGAATGTGCGCTGAAGGTAGAGCAAGCGCTGTGGCGGCGAGTGCTCGGCATAGACCTCGTGTTCGACGACCACCGATTTCGCCGCCTTCGCGGCCGCAACGAACGGGTCATCGGTGTAAAGGCGATCGGCGTGATAGGCTTCCACGTAGGCAGGGGGAAGGTCCGTGTCGATCGAGAAGCCGTTCCCGAAGCGGTAATGGTCGACATCGAGACCGGAAATGAAGATGAAGTCGAACGGGACGGCGCGGCGCAGTCTTTCGATAATGTCGTTCTTCCCGAAATAGCGGTGACTAGGGACGGAACGCAGGTCGATATAGTCATCAAGGGCGTTCGGAGACAGGACCGAGAGTGTGCTGACGCTCATGGTGCTCGCTTCAAGTTGAGAAACCTGCGCCAGTTATCGGGTGAAAAGGTTAAACGGACCTTACCTCTCCTGACGTTTGCCAATTTCCTCCCGTTCACCGTAGGCCAGTTCCAAGGCCAGCAGCAATCTTTTAGCCTGGTGCGAATTCATCTTTAGATAAAATCGACTGGAGTGCCTTCCACCTCGCCACCGACCGCGCTGCGCAATCGAGCGAGATGCCGGGAAAGCGCCGACAGCGACAGGCGGGCTAGGTGATCCTATCCTCCCCAACGCGTCTGCGCGAGGAGCTTCTGGCGTAGGCCTCGACCGGTGCCCTTCTTTTAGGGTGACTGCGGGTTGCAGAACCAAGTTGCGGAGCCGAGCCCGGCTAGCAGGTATGGCCGGTCTGTGAACTCTGTTCCGCGGTGGAAGGTGATTGCCCGAAGGATTGCCGCTGGAGATTTACTGTTTCACCAGGACTATAGCCTGGGACGCCTATGAAGGCATCCAGTCGGATATCTTCGACCATCTGCTTGCGATCCTGCCGGAATTCGATCTGCACTTATTCCAGAACCCGAACGGCCGCGATTTTCAGTCCTATCGCCCTTTGAATGAACGTGCGTCACCTCATCATCTGGATTCGCGCTCTGCCATTCGGTTGAAATAGGGTATTGGTCCATAAACCGGCGGCACCGGCGGGCAGGTGATCACATGGGCCCAGCCGCCATCCGATAGCCCACCGTTGCCAAACCTGATTGAAGCAAGACGATGCCCGCATTCTATCGCAAGTCCAAGCTGCTGCGTCGCTCCCGCGTCTTCTGAGGCTCGTTTTCCCTCCGGCGCCCGCGCCTCGTCTTCTGGTGCGGCGCGCTCGCCATCGGGGTTATCAGCGTTGGCTTCGCCAAGCTTGCCGACTTCGCCCAGCACGGTTTCATCCGCATGACGACGGCCGGCGAATGGACCTTTCTGCTCCCGCTTCTTATAAAGCCGGCCGGGTTTGCTCTCTCGGCCTATCTGGCGATGCGTTTCTTCCTAAACGCGCAGGGTAGCGGCATTCCGCAGGCCATCGCCGCGCGACATCTCAAGGACGAGGAGGATCGTGGCCGCTTGCTGTCCCTGCGGATCGCCTTCGGCAAGATCCTCCTGACATCGGCCGAGAGGGGCCGACGGTGCAGGTCGGCGCCTCAATCATGTTGGCCGTCGGTCGCTTCGGCGGCATGGCGCAGGCCCGCGGCCTCATTCTCGCGGGCTCGGCTGCCGGCATCGCCGCCGCCTTCAATACCCCGCTTGCCGGCATCGTCTTTGCGATAGAGGAGATGGGCCGCACCTATGAGGCCCGCACCAATGGTCTCGTGCTTGCAGCCGTCATCATCTCCGGCCTTGCAGCGCTCGGCCTGTACGGCAGCTACCACTATTTCGGCTCGACCTCCGTGGCGCCGCACACCACGCGGGACTGGGCGCTCGTTTTCGCCTGCGGCATCGGCGGCGGCGCGCTTGGCGCCGCCTTCAGCGGCATGGCGCTGCATTTCGGCCAGCGCATCCGTCGATGGGCGCAACCATTGCCAATGAAGCGCATGGTGCTGTTGGCGATCTGTTGTGGCCTTGCCATAGCCGCTATCGGCATGCTCTCGGACGGCAAGACCTTCGGCACCGGTTACGAGCAGGCCAAGAGCGCCGTGCAGGGTGAAGGCCTTCCATTGCCGTTCTTCATCGAGAAGTTCGCAGCCGGCTTTCTCTCGATGCTCTCCGGCATCCCAGGCGGCATCTTCGCCCCGTCCCTTTCGGTCGGGGCCGGCATGGGCAGCACGCTTGGCTCGCTGCTGGGCACGAGTATTGCGCTCTCGGCGGTGCTCGGCATGGCGGGATATTTTGCCGGCGTCGTGCAGGCGCCGATGACCGCTTTCGTCATTATTCTCGAAATGACCGGGGACCACGAGGCGGTCATCCCGATCATGACGGTGTCGATGCTGGGCTACCTGACATCGCGCATCCTGTCGCGCGAACCACTCTACCATGGACTTTCAAGGGTGTTCATTGCCGCGGCCATCAGAGCACGACGGGCGACGGAGAAGAATGCCGGCGACACGGATACGACAACCATTCGGAACTAGGTTGTTTCAATCCCGACCCACGGGTGCCGATGCTCTTCATAAACGCTTTGGGTCGGCTTCAGCCCGTCCTTCACCTCGAAACATCCGAAGGCGACAGCCGTCATGCCTGGCCGAAACGCAGGTTTCCAGAAAACGGTGGAGCCGCAGCTGGCACAGAAGTGGAATTCGATAGGCCTGCCACTGGCACCCAGCCGGGAAAAGGAGGTCGTGGAACCGAACGTCTCGACTGCTTCATTGGCGAAAAACAAAGCGATCCCGAAAGCAGACCCCGTCCGCCGTTGGCATTCCAGGCAATGGCAGGCGGAGACTTTTTCCGGTTCGTCCTGCGCGACAACCGAAAGTGCACCGCAGGAACAGGTCGCCCGTCGTCTCATATGTCATCCTCAACGCGTTGTCCGTGACGCATTGTACAGATCACCGTTGACCTGCGCGCGGCATTTTCTATAACGGCTTCATTCGCCCCGGACCCGGTGAAACTCCGGGTGGCTCTTCTGGCCGCCGATCCGCCAGACAACGCAAAGCATCAAACCTGTTCACGAGGCCAGACACCGTCTGGTCTGGATGCGCTTCTTTGCGGATTTCTCCATGTTCAATCTGACGACCTACAAGCGCGAGTGGTTCTCGAACATTCGCGCCGATATTCTCTCCGGCATCGTTGTGGCGCTGGCCCTCATTCCCGAAGCCATCGGCTTTTCCGTCATTGCCGGCGTCGATCCGAAGATCGGGCTTTTCGCCTCCTTCGCCATCGCCTGCGTCTCCGCCTTCGTCGGCGGCCGTCCCGGTATGATTTCCGCCGCCACGGCGGCGACAGCCGTGCTGATGGTCACGCTCGTGAAGGAGCATGGCCTCGAATATCTCTTCGCCGCCACGCTGCTGATGGGCGTCATTCAGATATGTGCGGGCTTCCTGAAGCTCGGCCGCGTCATGCGCTTCGTCTCGCGCTCCGTCATCACCGGCTTCGTCAATGCGCTGGCGATCCTCATCTTCATGGCACAGCTTCCGGAACTCATCGGTGTTCCCGGGCTGACCTACGCGATGATCGCGGCGGGCCTCGCGATCATCTATCTCTTCCCCTATGTCACCAAAGCCATCCCGTCGCCGCTGGTCGCCATCCTCGTGCTGACCGGCGTTGCCTATTGGGGCGGTCTGGACCTGCGCACGGTCGGGGATCTCGGCGAACTGCCCTCCGCGCTGCCGATCTTCGCGCTGCCGCATGTGCCGCTCACCTTCGAGACGTTGCAGATCATCTTCCCCTATTCCATCGCGCTGGCCGCAGTCGGCCTGCTGGAATCGCTGCTGACGGCGCAGATCGTCGACGACATGACCGATACGCCGAGCTCCAAGAGCCAGGAATGCATCGGGCAGGGAGCGAGCAACATCGCCTCCAGCCTCATCGGCGGCATGGGTGGCTGCGCCATGATCGGCCAGTCGGTGATCAACGTCACCTCCGGCGGCCGTGGACGCCTCTCGACCTTCGTTGCCGGCGCCTTCCTGCTGTTCCTCATTCTCGTGCTGGACGATCTCGTGCGCATCATCCCGATGGCCGCCCTGGTCGCCGTCATGATCATGGTCTCGATCGGCACCTTCTCCTGGCGCTCCATTCTCGACCTGCGCCGCAATCCGCTCTCCTCTTCCGTCGTCATGCTGGCGACGGTCGCGACTGTCGTTGGCACGCACGACCTCGCTAAGGGCGTGCTCGTCGGCGTGCTGCTGTCGGGCGTGTTCTTCGCCGGCAAGGTTGCCAAGCTCTTCCACGTCCGCTCGGTGCTGAGTGCGGATGGTTCGGAGCTCATCTATCATGTCGACGGCCAGATCTTTTTCGCGTCGGCGGAAAGCTTCACTGCGGCCTTCGATTTCACCGAGACATTGCGCAAGGTAACGATCGACGTCACGAAGGCGCATCTCTGGGATATCACGGCCGTCGGCGCGCTCGACAAGATCGTGCTCAAATATCGTCGCCTGGGCATTGAGGTCGCCGTCATTGGCGTCAACGAAGCGAGCGCCCATATGCTCGACCGCTTCGCCCTGCACGACAAGGAGCATGCCGCCTTCTCGGCTTCCGCCGGGCACTGACGTTGTGACGGCTCAGTAGTCAGCTCGGAGCGGAGTATTCTTGGCGCTGATGGAAGCCGAACCGGCGGCCCAGGACAAATTTAAGCGGTTACGGCGCGCTTTCAATTACGTCCTGCAATCTTACAATCTCAAAGTCGCTAATGAGCACATCGATCCTCAGCTTCCACTGCCCCGGCAGTGGAAGAATGATGCCTTCGCATCACCGGCAAGCCCGAAGAAATGCAGAAAGTCATCGAGGGCTGGATGATTTATGCGGCCAAACTGCCCAGCGAGGACGGCGACTAACACATGAGCCACACCATGTCGCTTCTGCTGATCGGCGCCGACGGACGCCTCAAGGGACTGCTGCCTTACGGCGCTGAGCGCGATCGCGCTCTCGAGCAAATCCGCAAGACGCTTCTCTGAGAAACGGCAGTGCCCTAGATACGACTTGCACCGCCTTCATAGCGAAAATCGCTTAATTATCTGGAGCCAAGCTTCGTCGATATAGGCAGCTATGCAACTTGCCGCCTGGTTTGCGGCGGTACCGAACCGGATCTGGTTTTGCTGTCTCCCAACGCGACCCTGGTCAGCGCACGCTCAAGGGCCTCTATGCAGATCGGATCGTGCGACTTGCCTGCGTCCTCCCACAAGATCGCGAGCGCCTTGGCGATCGGCATAGCGGCTCTATAGGGTCGGTCCGCGGTCAAAGCATCGAAGGTTGGCGTCGCCTTAACCGCGTGGTTGGGATCGGCTTGATATTCGGGCTGTCATGACCGAAGCCCCCCTGCCCGTTTCAGACGCCACCGCTTTCCCGCTGAGATCATTGCCCATGCCGTGTGGCTCTACTATCGGTTTCCGCTCAGCTTCCGCGACGTTGAGGATCTTTTGGCGGAACGCGGCATCAACGTCTCATTCCAGACAGTCTGCGAGTGGGCGGCAAAGTTTGGCCAGAAGTTCGCTCATCAGCTCCGACGGCGCTCACGAACTCATTTTGCCGACAAGTGGCAATTTGATGAAATGGTGGTGACGATCAAGGGAAAGAGATGCTGGCTATGGCGCGCCTGCCAACGGTTACGTCCTCGATGCTCTCTCGCAAAGCCGGAGGAACAAGCGGGCAGCCCTGCGGCTCATGCGCAAGCTGCTCAAGGGTCAGGGTACCACCCCACGGGTCATGGTAACCGACAAGCTGCGGTCCTACTCGGCGGCAAAGGCCGAATTGATGCCGGGCGTCGAGCATCGGTCCCACAAGGGTCTCAATAATCGCGCCGAGAATTCACATCTTCCTGTGCGGCGACGAGAGCGACGCATGATGCGCTTCAAGTCGGCGCGGCAATGCCAGCGTTTCGTCTCAACTCATGGCCAGATCGCCAATCTTTTCCTTCTTCACCGCAAACATATCACCGCCGCCGATCATCGCCAGCTTCGTGCTCACGCCATCTCGACCTAGCGGGAAATCGCTTTGTTGATTGACGCGTAAAATTCTAGCCGAAGAAACTATCGCGTCTCAAAATCAGTTAAGGCGACGCCACCGCCCGAATCATAACCATCAATTCAAATCAATGGGTCCTGAGCCTAGAGGCCACGCCTTTCCGTTCGCCACGCAAGCATCGTTTCGGCGTCGGCCTTGCCGCCGCGCGGACCATGGACAGTCACGGAGCGGGAGGCGGCCGCGGTGGAAAAATCCAGCGCTTCGGCAAAGGACCGCCCCTGGGTCAGGCACCAGGTCAGCGCTCCGCCAAACGTATCCCCGGCGCCGGTGACGTCGACAACTTCGACCGGATAGCCTGCGGCCCGCAGCCGCGTTTCGCCGTCGAAGGCCTCGGCGCCATCGGCGGCCATGGTGCGCACGACCCAGCCGATGCCATGTTGACGGATCCAGTCGTCGATCAGGCCAAGGTCGTCATGGCCGAAAGCCGCGCGAAAGCCGACCTGATTGAAGATGACGACGGCCGCGCCGGTGAGATAGGGCATGTCCTCGGCCGTGCAGCCGCCGACATCGAGATCGAAGACGGCGCGGCGGCCGTGGCCGCGCAGATCGGCCAGAAGCGCCGCCTGGCTGAGCACGCCCTCTTCCGTTTGGCTGCGCAGCCGACGCACGCGGTAAAGCGTCGTATAGAGAAAACCCGGCTGGCGCAGCGCGGCGAGCGTTTGTGGCGCAAGCCACATCGGCTGCTCGCCCATCTCGACGGTCAGCACCACATGCTCGCCATCGATCAGGAAGATGAAATTGCGCGATTCCGCGATTTCCGGATCGGTCAGCATGTGGTCGACGCCGACGCCGTTTTGCCGGAGATCGTCGATCAGCCGCTGCGACAGCGGGCTGTCGTTCAAAAGCGAGATAAACTGCGTGTCGCCGCCGAGCGTCGCATGGACGACGGCGGCATTGGCGATCGAGCCGCCGATTTCGGCCGGCAATTCCCGCACCATGCCCTTGTCGGCGCGACCGGGCCAGCGCTCGGCGGTATAATATTCGTCCAGCGCCACGTCTCCGATGAAAAATGCCGTCATGTCGCAGTCCCGTCCTTGACCTCGATCCGGCGCGGCCCGCCGGCGACCGGGGTCCACGGATTTTCGCCAAGGCCGCAGATCGCCATCCAGTAATAGGGCGTGGCGCGTGTGGCGCCCCGGCAGGCGTCGTGCCAGACATTCCGGTGCATCACCACGACCTGGCCGGGGGCGATGATAAAGGCTTCGATCTCGTCGCGATGCGGCGCATCCGCCGCGGAGGCCGGCGCCACGGCAAGGACGATCGGCTCGGCGGCGCAGAACAGCGCCTCCTCGGTCAGGGGATGCCGTTCCATGGCGGCGCAGGACCACGGCGCGCTGCCGCCCCGGGTCATGCCGAGATGGCCGGAGCCATCGATGAGCGGGTTACGGGTGAAGCCGTCGTCCCAGCCTTCACCTTTCGTCCAGACCACGCCGGGATCGGCATCGCCGGCGAGATCGTAAACCATGCCGTAGCGAGCGAAATTCTCAAGGGTGACGGCCCGTGCCACGACCGCGCTCATGCGGCGCTCCGCGCGGTACGGACCGCCCGCATCAGGCGGGCGACATGGGCGGCCTCGACGCGGCCGCTATCCTTGTGATCGTGCTTGAACCAGCTGCCGACGATGGCGCCATCGGCCTGGGCGAGCTGCTCCACGGCATTGGCCTCTGTCAGGCCCGCGCCGATCAGAAGCGGCACGGCCCCGCCGGTGGCGGCGCGGAACCGGGCGACCTTGTCCATGTCGGTCGGCTGGCCGGTGGCGTCCGAAGTCACCACCAGTCCGTCGCATCGCTGCGCGCCGAGGCGCACGTCCTCTTCCTCCGTCCGGCCGGACAGGACCGGCTGATACTTGAAGCGCACGCCGCCCAGCAGCAGCGCGGGAACGCTTGCCCGTCGAGCGCCGAACGCGGCCGCGAAAACGGCGTCGTCTTCCGGCGGCAGATGGCCGGCGACGGAATCGACCTGGATGAAGGACACCGGATAGTGCCTCGCCAGCGCGAAGGCGCGCACGTCGTCGCGCAGCACATTGATGCCGATCTTCGCGCCGAGGTCGAGGCCGCCCAACCGGTCGAGCACGCGCTCGACATCGTCGGCATCGCCGAAATAGTTTTCCACCACCAGCCCGTCGACGCCTTCGCCGGCCATGATGCGGGCCTCTTCTTCCGCCTGGGCAAGTTTTGCAGAGGGGCCTTCGCCGGCCAGATGCAGCATGCCCAGAATGGGCTTTGCGGTGGCGAAGGTGTCACTGAGACGGCTCATGTCGTTTCTCCTGCGTCGCGTCGCCCTCAGGCCGGCGCGGTATCGCGCCCCCAGCGCGTTGCGAATTTCATCTGGACGGCCGGCGAATAGACGATGGAGGTGCGCTCGACCAAACGGTCGTCGGCATCCAGCACGTCTCCGCTGGCGCAAAGGTAGCCCGGCACATCCGGCGCAGAACCGAAGACCGCCCGCAGCCGCTCGGACGACGGCACGACGGTCAGCAACAGTTCCGAACGCAAGGGGTGGCGGTTATAATCGCGGCGCAGCACCTCGTAGAGCGATTGCGCCGCGAAATCGTAGGCCTCGATCCCCGGATAAAGCGCGAGATCGAGCTGGGACGTATCGACGTTCAGCCAGCTGACCGTCTCGTCATTGGCAAGCCCGCGGGCGCGGACCAATAGCAGCTCGCCATTTTCGACCCTGTGCTCCAGAACCCGGGTCACAGGCCGCTGGCCTTGACGGCGGGCGAGTTCGGTAAAGCTGCCGAAATTCCAGATATTGTGGCTGATCGGCCGGTGCGAAACGATCGTGCCCCGGCCGCGCACCTGTTGCACCAGCCCTTCCGACACCAGAAGCGCCATCGCGTTGCGCACCGTGGTGCGGGCGATGCCGAACTGGACGCGCATCTGGTTCTCCGAGGGAATGGATTCTCCCTCGGAGAAGTCGCCGCTCAGGATCGCGGCACGCAGCGCCCGGTAGAGCTGGCGGTAGAGCTGTTCGCTCGAATAGGCATCGAGGCGAAAGCGCGACAGCCGGTCGTCCGGATGTTCACCCGCGGCATGGGCGTCTGGTGTGGAAGGCTGGGTCAAGGCAGGCTCCGGAAATGCTGGATTACTTCGTGGCTCCGTTTATCTTGAACTCTTCCACGCCCGCCTCTTTCAAGCCGTAGCGGTCGAGGATCTGTGCATAAGTGCCGTCGGCTTTCAGGGCCTCGAGGGTTGCATGCACGGCGTCGCGAAGCTGGCCGTTCGCCTTGGCGAAGGCGATGCCGTAATGATTGACTTCACCGACCGCGCCGATCTGGTAGAATTTGCCGGGCTCCTGCTTCATCAGGTCGAGCAGGCCTTCGAGGCCGATGACGGACGCCTGGGCGCGGCCCTGGCGGATCTGCATGATGTGTTCGGCCTGGGTCGGGATCTGTATGACGGTGATCAGCTTGTCGGCCGGGCAGATCGACTTGCCGAGTTCCTCGGCCCAGGTGACCCAGCTCGTGCCGGTCGCGACGGCGACCGTCTTGCCGCAGAGGTCGGCCTCGGTCTTGATTTCGGCCTGGTGGTCGGTGCTCGAATAGAAGACGTTGCCCGTCTTGAAATAGTCGATGAAATCAAGTTGCGTCTGGCGCTCCACCTTGTCGGAGAAGGCGGTGATGATCATGTCCGAGCGGCCGGTGACGACCTGCGGGATCAGCTGCGGAAATTCGACGTTCTGGAATTCCGCCGTCAGGCCAAGGCGCTCGGCGATCGCTTTGGCGAGGTCAATGTCGAAGCCCTTCAGCTCCGTCGAACCGGCGTCGTTGTATTCCATCGGCGGGTAGGCGAGGCTGATCGTGAAATTCAGTTTGCCGGCGGTGCGCACGGCCTCCGGCAGCGCGGCCGCGAGCTTTTCGTCGCCGGCCGCCTGCGCGATGCCGGCAAGGCTGATGAACGTGGCCGAGGCAAGCCCCAGCATCATTGGCAGGATGGTCTTCATTGTCCGTACTCCCATTGTTGGACGAAAGAAAAGGGTCAGGCGAGCACGCGGCTCAGGAACGAGCGCACGCGCGGATCGGTGGGGTTGGAGAGGATGTCGCCGGGGGCGCCCATCTCGCGGATTTCACCGTCGATCATGACGACCACGCGGTCGGCCACTTCGCGGGCAAAGCCGATCTCGTGGGTGACAACGATCATGGTGGTGCCGCCGCGCGCCAGCGTGCGCATCACCTCCAGCACCTCGCCGACGAGTTCGGGATCGAGCGCGCTGGTCGGCTCGTCGAACAGCATGACGCGGGGCTGCATGGCCAGCGCCCGGGCGATCGCCACGCGCTGCTTCTGGCCGCCGGAAAGCTGCGACGGATAGCTTTGCGCCTTGCCAGCCATGCCGACCTGCTCCAGCAATTCCATGGCGCGGGCTTCCGCCTCGGCACGCTTGAGGCCGCGCACCACCATCGGCCCCTCGATCACGTTGCCGAGCACGGTGCGGTGGGCGAAGAGGTTGAAATGCTGGAACACCATGCCGAGCTGGCTCTGCTGGGCGCGCAGCCGCCTGACAGGCAATTCCTGCAGCGCGCCGTTGGCATAGTCGTAACCCATGATGGCGCCATCGACCCAGACATAGCCGCCGTTGGGCGTCTCCAGATGGTTGATGCAGCGCAGGAAAGTGCTCTTGCCGCTGCCGGAAGGACCGAGGATGCACATGACCTCGCCATGGGCGACGTCGAGATCGAGGCCCTTCAGGACGTCGTGACTGCCGAAAGACTTGCGGATACCGACCGCCTTGACCGCGAGGCTCATGCTTCCTCCGGAGTGGCCGGACGGCGCGCCCAGCTTGCAAACCAGCCGCGTCCGACCGCTGCCGTCGAGGCGTCGCGGCCGAAATGGCGTTCGAGATAATATTGGCCGATAGAGAGCACCGTCGTGCCGGCGAGATACCAGACGGCGCAGACGAACAGCAGTTCGATGACGGCGCCGTTGATGAAATAGATGCGCTGCGCCGCGTTCAGCATTTCGCCCATGGCGATGGTGGCGGCGAGCGAGGAGAATTTCAGCATGCCGATGGCGCTGTTGCCGAGAACCGGCAGGATCAGCCGCAGCGTCTGCGGCAGGATGATGCGGCGCATGGTCTGGCCGGGCGTCATGCCGAGCGTATGGGCGGCCTCCGTCTGACCCTTGTCGACCGAGGCGATGCCGCCGCGCACGACTTCCGTCAGATAGGAGCCTTCATTGACGCCGAGACCGAGCACGGCGGCGACGAAGGGCGTGACCACATCGACCATGCGCTCATCGACGAGGCCGGGAATATAGAGCCTCGGAAAGACCAGCGCGATGTTGAACCAGATGAGAAGCTGCAACAGCACCGGCGTTCCGCGAAAAATCCAGACATAGAGCCAGGCGGCGAACCGAAGGATCGGATTTTCGGAAAGGCGCATGATGCCGAAGGCGAAACCGAGCGCCACGCCCAGCGCAAGCGCACAGGCCGAGATCAGCAGTGTCCAGCCAAAGCCGACTACGATCACCTCGGCGGCCAGAAATTGCCCGACCACGGGCCACTGGATCTGCCCGACGGCAAAAGCTTGGCCGATGGCGACGAGCAACAGCAAAACGATGCCACCGCTGATCCAGCGGCCAGGATGTCGCAAGTGACGTACGGGCACGTCCCGACCGGGAAGGTCCGCAGGCGAGAGCGTCGCAGTTGGTTTCAAAGAGGGCTGTCGCATAATGTCCAATTGTAGGGTTAGGCCTACAACTTATTAGATGGCAGTTTCACAGGAGTCAAGCGGCCTTCTGCGGTTGGCGTCGCCTTAACCGCGTGGTTGGGATCGGCTTGATATCGGGCTGTCATGGCCGAAGCCCCCCTGCCCGTTTCAGACGCCACCGCTTTCCCGCTGAGATCATTGCCCATGCCGTGTGGCTCGCCGACTTCCGCTATTGGCCCGCAGCGGTCATTTGCGGGAAGGTTCCACCGCGTCAGATGGTCGATTGAGAACGGCGGACAATCGACTGGCGATCCACACGGCAAACGCAATCCCGCTGAATGTTGCTCCCAGAATAGAAACCCCCGCCCAGCCAAACCGCGCGTACGTTGCCGTGGCGGCAATTGCCCCGATGGCGCTGCCGGCCGAGTAAAACACCATATACCCTCCAATCAGGCGGCCGCTCTTTTGCGGGTTAACAGCCACGATGATGCTGAGATTGCTAACGTGGACAGCCTGGACCGCCAAATCCAGCAGGAAAATGCCCATCAATAGCATTGGCGTGGAGTATGGGAGGAGAGCAATCAATCCCCAGGATGCTAGCAAGATGGCCAGAGAGATTCCGGTCGTCCACGCATTATACCCTCTATCCGCCAGCCTTCCTGCGAACGTTGCACCGACTGCTCCCGCCAATCCGATCAGCCCGAATAGACCGATCTGGGTGTGGGAATAGGAGAACGGTGGAGTGCTCAGCGGAAGAACAAGCGCTGTCCAGAGGGTACTGAACGATGCGAAGATCAGAAGCGCGAGAATGCCTCGAAAAAGCAGGATCGGATTTCGCGAGAACATGTCTCGAACAGACAATACAGCGTGGATGTAGGGTTCCGAACTCCGTTCTACGGAATGACGCGGCAGGACGAAAATAAGAACGCCGACCATGGCGAGTGTCGCAAGCGCCGATGTCATGTACACCGCTCGCCACCCGCCGAGATCGGCAACCGTTCCGGCGAAGGCTCGGGCGGATAGGATGCCCGCCACGACGCCGCTGGTAACAGTGCCGACCACCTTGCCGCGCTGAGACGGAGTGGAAAGGGCGGCCGCCTGGGCAACCAGTACCTGAACGAGCACAGCCAGCAGGCCAACCGAGGCCATGCCAGCTAAGAGCATTGTTTTCGCTCCAGCTGTCGCGACGATCACTAGAGCAGTCGTCAACAGCAATCCTTGAGCTATGATGAGCTTGCGTCGGTCGGTGAGATCGCCAATCGGCACGATGAAGATCAAACCTAGCCCGTACCCGACCTGCGTCAGCATCACGATAAGACCGATAACAGCCGACGAAATTCCAAGGTCACTCGCTATCTCGTCAAGCAGGGGCTGAGAGTAGTAGATATTCGCGACGCTCAAACCTGCCGCGGACGCAATTATCAGCGTCCGCGATCTCGACAATCCATGCCTTTGTATCTCGTGGGCACCACTCGCCGTTTTCTCGTCCATTCTGCAAACCCTTATGATCTCGTCAGCATATTCTGAGACCACTTGGCTCGCTACATTTCTAGTTCTAAGATAGAACCAGATTGTGAGACGGAGATGGAAGTTCGATGGTTAAACGCGTAAGCCTGTGGAATGCCGGTTGCCCCGTGGCGCGTTCTCTTGATGCAATCGGTGACTGGTGGTCCCTTCTGATCATCCGCGATGCTTTCGATGGCAAACGCCGCTTTGGCGAATTCCAGCTCGGGCTGGGCATAAGCAAGGGCGTACTGGCCACTCGATTGCGCGACTTGGTAAAGCGAGGGATTATCGAAACCGCACCAGCGTCGGATGGAACTGCCTACCGTGAGTATGTCCTGACCACGAAAGGGTGTGGTCTATTCCCCGTTATTGTCGCACTCCGCCAGTGGGGTGAAGATTTCCTGTTCGCTGACGTGGAAGATCATTCTTCACTGGTAGATCGGGAAAAAGGCGTGCCAGTCGCGCGGCTTGTGGTCCGCTCCGCAGATGGGCGAGCCCTTGACTGGGGCGACACGCAAGTAACAACCTGACCCGCGGTAGCTCGACCACGTCCAAGCGCGAATGACCGTCTTTGGCGCAAAGCCGTCGTTACGAGTGACCCGGAGATGGCTCGATCAAGATGCCTTGCCAGCGTCTTCGCCGTGAGGGGATCATAACCGGTGACCCATAGATCTCAAACGAGCAAGCCGTTGAAATATCTCAGCTGGCGGCACAGGCGTACTGTCGAACCATGAACCGCTGGGTCTGCGCAGTTCCGTTCGATCCGTTAGGAAAACCGGGGCTCCAGCAGTGAGTTTCCACTGAAAACTATCTTGACAAAACGCGTGGGTTGCAACTAACGACCAGCACCTACTGCCCTTTGGAACTCTTCCAGTCGGATCGCGGCACTTAATACGGCGGCATCCTCCCCGCGAGCGCCAATGATCTGCAGTCCAATCGGTAGCCCCTCAAGGCTCAGCCCGCATGGGATCGAACAGGCAGGCTGCTGACTGAGGTTGATCGGAAAGCTGAATGAACACCATTCAACCCAGCTCCGCCCTTCCCAGCCGAGGGGAACGTCGCGACCTGCCTCGAATGGCAGAATAGGTGTCGTTGGGGAGATGACGAAGTCATATTCCGCCAACAAAGCGTCCATGGCCGCACCGTACCGACCGCGTCGAAGCTCCGCGTCCATACGTTCTACCGCAGAATAACTATTGCCAATTCGAGCAGCTTCAATCAGGCCGACATCGATTTCATGCCACCGGGCGGGATCAAAGCCCGACAATCGGTTTGCCGCTCCGACATACCAATGCCGATTGTAGACTTCCAGCAACGTCTCCTGGTCAGGAAGATATATCTCGACGAGATCTGCACCAGCCGCCTCGATATCCGCCAGCATCGCTTCGACCGAAGCCGCGATTTGGGGATCGACGTGGCCGACGCACGGCGTCTTCCAGTATCCGATCCGTTTTCCTTGCCAGTCGAGTGGGCCTGCGACAACAGGATTGAACGGAAGAGGAGGTTGCGTCCAGTCGCGCTGGTCTCGGCCAGACATGATATCCACCATCAGTGCTACGTCTGCCACGCTGCGGCCCAGCGGTCCGATATGCGCAACCGTTCCGAACGAACTCGGTGGATGGAGAGCAATGCGACCATAGGTCGGCTTGTGCCCAATGACGCCAGTGAACGAGGCCGGTATGCGAACCGACCCGCCGCCATCGGTGCCAAGATGCAGGACACCTGCGCCACACGCAGCGGCAACCGCCGCGCCTCCCGAGGAGCCACCTGGTGTCAATTCAGGATTCCATGGATTACGCGTTATGCCGAACAATCGACTGTCGGTGACCGCCTTCCATCCATATTCGGAGGTCGTCGTCTGGCCGATGAAGACGGCGCCCGCCTTCCTGAGCCTGGCGACAGATGGCGCGTCCTGGCCCTGGAGATCCATGCCGGTCGTCTTGCTACCATAGCGAACGCACCAGCCCTCGACATTCACGATGTCCTTGACGGTGGTGGGAATGCCATCGATAGCGGATAGTGGCTCGCCCCTTCTCCAGCGTTCTTCAGAAGCTTGCGCTGCTGCAATAGCTCCGTCGACATCGATGAACGTAAACGCGTTGAATTGTCCTTGGATAGCACCTGCCCGCGAGAGCCCAGCGCTGACCACCTCGACAGGCGAAAGCGAACCGTCACGATAGGCATTCGCCAGGTCCGTGGAATTTAATCGGCAAAGCTCAGGTGCATCCGACATCGGCCCTGCGGGAATTCGACTGGTCAGCATTGTATCGATCTCATTCGAGTTATCACCATTGAAGCTGAACGATGGGCTAGGAGCAGAATGCAATCGGTCGCAGAGGCGAGCCGGAACCCTGCGAGAACGGCAGGGGTGCGGCGGCAAAGAAACTTCGCGGCGAGACCTGTTCTAGACGGGCGAGCATCTCGATGATCAGGATGCCGTTCGGGAGCCAATGCTTGTCATGACCGAGCGAATGCACCGCTCTCCCGTCGATCAACGCCATTTCGCAAGCGACAGTATCGCTGCCGATCGCGCGGATACCGCGTTCTTTGAACAGAATGACCGCATCCTCGGCCATGCCGGGAGCATTGGTTGCGTACCATTGTGCGTGGCAGTCGCACCGCCAATGGCGCTTCATCCAGCCGAAATTGACCAATGCAATCTCGCCTTCGGCGACATTGACGCGGCGGTCGCGCTCGTAGCGTTCGACCATGTCGGCCGTGATCAACTGTCCCGCTTCGAGTTCGAGATCTGAGAAGTCGTAGAGCACAGCTGGCGCAAACAACCTGTCGACGTCGATCTCGTCGACCGTTTGTCCGCCCGGATGGTTGTGAGCGGGAGCATCGACATGGGCGCCTGTATGTTCGGCCATGACGATCCCTTGGCAGAAATATCCGTCGTGGGCGTGGTTCATGGTTTGGTCGATGATCAGGTGCGGATGCGTAGGCCAGCGGGGTATTCCCCGCTCGAGGCGGGGTGCGAGATCAACGGCCCGAAGCGAGCGAAAGGCTCGGTCGATTTTATCAATAGCGTCTTCCATAAATCCTCCAGAACATCACTTGGGACGGACGCGCGGTACCGGAAATTCATCGTCTGCCGGACAGCATCATCCGCACTTGTTCTGCCAGTACGGCGAGCACTAGCAGCACACCGAGAATGATCATCTGGTAGTAAGACGATATATTCTCGAGGTTCATGCCGTTGCCGAGAACCGCGATGAACAGGGCGCCAAGAGCCGCGCCGATCAAAGAGCCCTCCCCGCCGCGCAGGGAAATCCCGCCCAGCACGCCGGCCGTGATGGACTGGAGTACGAAATTGCCGCCGAGATTTGTATCGCCGGTCGACACGCGGGCACTGAGAAGGATGCCGGATAACGAAGTCAGGGCGCCACTCGTCATGAACACCAGTATGACGGAGCGTCCGACATTGACGCCGGACAGGCGCGCGGCGACTGAATTACCGCCCACGGCATAGATGTACCGTCCGATGCGGGTGCGAACCATTCCGACATGAAGAACGAGCGCCACAAGGCAGGCGATATAGACCGATGTGGATATGCTGCGCAGATCCGGCGTTCCAAAGGCGTTGACAAAACCTTCGGGAAGTCCGGTTATCGGAATCCCGCCCGATATCTGATAGCCGACCCCGGCGGCGATGCCCGCCGTGCCCAAGGTGACGATGAACGAGGGAACGTTTAGATAGGCGACCGTCACGCCGTTCACGAAGCCGAAGACCAGGCCGACGCCAAGACCGCCCGCTATAGCGATTGCGACTGCAACCGGAAGGTCGATACCGTTTGCCGTCAGCATGACCAATATTGACGCGGAGACGACACTGGTCAGCCCCAATATGCCGGCAACGGCAAGATCGAAGCCTCCGCTGATCAGGACAAGTCCCTGACCAAGTGCGACAAGGGTGAGGTAGGATGACTGGTTCAGGATGTTGACGAGGTTGTTCGGGTTGGTGAACCGCGGGTTGATCAGCGAAAAGATCAAAAAGACCAGCACAACAAGAGCGCTGATAACACCGGTTGTGCGCAAGCGGGCTATCAAGCCGCCGACCGCGGTGTCCTGCATTGGCCCCGCCGACCGGCCGGGCTGTTCTAAGGTCGTCATGACTGTGTTCCTCCCGATCGACTTGCCGCCGCCTTGTCGCGGCCCATGGCGAAAAACGACGAGAGAACCGCCGTTTCGTTGATGTCTTGCTTGTGGAATTCCGCCGAAATGGCACCGAAGGCGAGCACATAGACCCGGTTCGTCAGGTTCAGGATCTCCGGCAGGTCCGACGAGATCAGGAGTACAGCGGTACCCGCCTCGCAGAGTTGTTTGAGGATGCCGTAGAACTCAAGCCGGGCTCCCACATCCACGCCGACCGTGGGTTCGTCGACAATCAGAACGCGGGTATCGCGCAGGAAAGCACGCGCAAACACCACCTTCTGCTGGTTACCGCCGGAATAGGCGCCGACGTTCCGGTCAAGGAGCGGCGGATGAAGTTTCAGGCGTTGCAGCACATTACCTACCGCTGTATCCTCAGCCTTTCGCCTCAGCATCGGGCCAGCGGCAAAACCCGGCTGCCTGAGGCAAGACAGTGTCGCATTCTCCTTCACCGACCGATTGAGGACCAGCCCCTGGCGACGGCGATCCGCTGGCAGATAAACAACGCCGGATTCCAGCATCGAGCGGGGCGACAGTGAGTGAAGCGGCCGGCCGAAGAGTTTCAACTCGCCGCTGAGCAGGCGTTCCTCACCGAAGAAGCTTCGGCCCACGGCCGATTTGCCGCACCCGACCAGACCAGCAAGCCCGACGATCTCGCCCGCGCGCACCGATATCGATACATCCCGAAAGCGGCCTGATGCCGCTGTCGCGCCGGTGAGGCTGATGGCTTCCTGCGAAGCTTCGAACCGGATTTCGGGGTAGACTTTTAACGCCTCCCTCCCGGTCATCAGGTTGATCAGCCGTTCCTCAGTCGTGTCGGCAACGCGTTCTGTCGCGATCCGCCGGCCATCCCGTAGGACGCTGATGCGGTCTCCGATCGCCTTGATCTCCGCCATCCGGTGGGTGATGTAGATGATGCCAGTTCCTTCGCCCTTCAGCGTGGCAACGATCGAGAATAGCCGCTCTGTCTCGACACCGGTGAATGCCGTCGTCGGCTCGTCGAGGATGAGCAAACGGGGTCTTGATTGCAGCGCCTTGGCAATCTCGACCATCTGCTGTTCGGCGCGGGAGAGAGCCCCGACAAGTGCCCTCGGATCCAGAGATATGCCCAGCTTCTGGAACAATCCATACGCCTCTGCCTCCATCTGCTGCTCGTCCAGCCACCCGGCACGTCGCGCCTCCTTGCCAAGGAAGATGTTTGCGGTCACCGACAGCGTAGGTATGAGGCTCAGCTCCTGGAAGACGACGCTAATGCCGCGATCACGCGCCACGCGCGGCGACCCTGGCGGAAGCGTCTCTCCATCAAAAAGAATGGAGCCGGCATCCGACGCGTAGTTTCCGAGGATGATGTTGACGAGCGTCGATTTGCCCGCGCCGTTTTCGCCGAACAGCACATGAACCTCGCCACGCCGTACCACCAGCGAGACGCCGTCTAGAACTCGCACTCCGGGGAAGCTTTTCTCAATATCCCTGACATCGAGCAGGGGCTCAACGTGAAGGTTCTCGGCCTTCATGGCTTTACCGAGAAGACCGGCTTGAAGCCATCCGGCGCAAATCCGCCCGACGAGGCCTCGGCCATGACGTTTTCGCGCGTCAACTTCTGCGGAACCGGCCAGATTTCCGTGTCCGGTTCAAGCGAGCCCTCGATTGCCTTGACGCCCATGTCCAAACCGATCGATGACATCAGCACGATGTTATCGCTCAGCGCCCACCGGATGGCGCCCTGCTCGATACCGGTCCGAACCGGGCCGGTCTGGTAGGTCGAGCCGATCTGGACCTTCGATGTCAAACCGGCCGCCTTAATAGCGCCGATGGCGGCATCCGCCGCAACGGCATTACCGACCACCCAATCGAGATCGGGCACGGCGTTCAGCGTATCGGCGACGAGATTATACTGCGTGTTCTTGTCGGTGTCTCCGAACTTGATCGTCACCAGTTCAATCTTGCTGTCCTTGATGCCAGCCTTGAACCCGTCGATCGTGCGTACGGCCCAATCCGCGCCCGGGGGCCCTGGAAACAGAGCGACCTTGACCTTGGCATCGCCAACGCTTTCCTTCAGATATTGGGCGCTGGCTATGCCGACCTGATAGTAATCCAGCGTTGAACGGCCGGCCAGATTGGCACCTTCGGCAATCCGCGGGATGATGTTGATAACGGGAATGCCGCTCTTCTTGAGCGACGCCACGGCCGACGCAACGCCCTCGGCGCTGATTGGAGCGACGAGGACAGCCTCCGCGCCTTTTGCCGCGCAATCGTTCAGTTGGTTGACTTGGGTGCTAAGATTGGTGAACGAACCTGCATTGAGGATGTCGACCTCGACGCCTAGGCGTTTGGCTTCCGTGACGATGCCGTAATTGGCGGCGATCCAATAAGGGTCCTGCATGGTCGGGAAGCTGACGCAGATATAGCTCTTCTTGGCCGCTTTGGCAGGCGGGGTCCAGATCGTCTCGGAAACTTTTGTAACGTCGTTTTTGTCCGGCACGAACACCTTGATCGGTTTTGAAACGATGTCGGCTGTTTCCTGAGCGTAGGCCGAGGTGGTGAAAAGGCAGGCCGCCAGCATCGCCGATGCAGCGAAGGCGACATTGTTGCGAAATTTTTCAAAGTTCATGTTCCATCTCCGGATTGGTCGTGCCGTTTGCCGGCATCGTTTATGGATTGAAAGTAGCTCGCCCGATGGGGCGAGACCTGGGCCGGTCATTGCGAGTTCGGCCTTCTGGAAGTAATGTTGGCCGTCCGGACCGCTGGATGACGCAGGAGCACACCGGTGTAGCAAGCGAGTTAGCACCGCCGCGGCGGTTTACTCCGCCGCGTTAGAGGCAAAGCCGCCGTATGCGCTCCAACGTTCGACAAACGCCAACGTGTATTCGTTCACTTCGGTCGGGTTAGTGGCGCTAAGGAAATGATGCCCTCCATCGATAGCCTTGAATTCGACGCTCCGGGAGTTCGGGAAAAGAACGGTCTCAGTCTCGGCATGCGCCACGGAATAAACGACGTCCTCGGTTCCATGCAGCCAAAGGATCGGGCATTCGACCTGATCGATCCGGCCACGCAATCCGTCGCGGTCTCGAAGGTTGATGGTGCACATGCGCAAGCGGCGGCGGCCATCGTCGCCCTTGTAGTTCTGCTTCAGCCGATCGGTCCAGAACGCACGGGTTTCAGCGTCAATCGTCGCACCGAAAGCGGGATCGATCAGATCGTTGCAATACTGGTCCGAGGGCGCCCAGTCCGGCCCGACTTGTATTGCAAGATCGTCGATCCACGGTGAGCAAAAGGCGTCCGCATCCCAGCATCCTAGTGCCCTGCTGGCGGCACTCTCGTAGTCCATAGACGTGCCCAGCGGAACGACGCCGCTGATCCGTGACGGTGCAAGCAAGGCCATGCGCATGGCGATCCAGCCGCCCTGCGAGGTGCCGAGCGCGAATGCAGAGGGAATGCCCAGCCGCTCCAGCACCTGGATATTGGCAATTGCGCTATCCCAATAGGTGAATTGCTCGCTTGACGTGCGCGTCCCACCATGACCGTAAGGCTCGATGGCGAGCAAATTGATCTTGCCCACCAGATTTTGGTCGGCGAATTGTTTCCGGTACAGTTCCGAAGATGTGGTGAAGGAATTGATCATCACCAGCGTCGGAAGGCTGGGGTTGTAATCTGCCGCAAGCCGGTATCCGATCTGGGAACCGCCAAGATGCGGGATTTCAATGGTCTGCAAGTTGCTCACTGAGGGCTCCTTATTGCCTAGACTCCAGCGCCTTCCGGCTCATGCGTCCTGAATTCCTGATAGCCCCAGTGATAGCAGCCTCCGGGCTTTCATCCCTTTCCTGGCTTGCGGAGTTACACAGCAGATCTTGCGCATCGGGCGACAGCGGGATTGAAAAATCGCTGCCCGCATGCGCTGGGTTTTGCTGTCTTCATCCCGAACAGATGCGAAGGAACGCGGATGGCCGCCCCACTATTTCCATCAATCCCGAAACTGGCGTCGATGATCGCTGAAAACCCGGCAGCCGCGATGACTATCGCCCACCGAACGATTGACGCTATTGCCGCGTGCGCAGACAAGGCGATCTTCACGCGCGTAACGCCGAAGCGGGCCTTCGATGAGGCTACCATGACATGGCAACGGATCGCCCAAGGATTGCCTTTCCGCCTGCTTGAAGGCGTCCCGGTCGCCTGGAAGGACCTTTTCGACCTTAAGGGAGACGTAACGCGGGCTGGCTCGCTGGTCCTCAACGAAGGGCAGGTCTCTGCGGATGCCGAACTGGTGCAACGGCTAGCCGCCGCCGGCGCAGTCACGGTCGGGAAGGTCAACATGACGGAATTTGCCTTCTCAGGCCTTGGCCTCAACCCACATTACGGGACCCCGCGAAATCCCTGGAGCGGCGCGCAAGCCCGCATCCCCGGCGGCTCTTCCTCTGGCTCGGCCGTCGCGGTGGCGCTCGGTCTGGTTCCCGTCGCGATAGGTACCGATACCAGTGGCTCGGTACGCATTCCAGCCGCGTTGAACGGCATTGTGGGCTTCAAGACATCGGGCAACCGCTGGCCGCTCTCCGGCGCGTTTCCGCTGTCACCGACCCTCGATACCGCAGGCGTCATGACCAACACGGTGACGGATGCCGCTATTGTTGATGCGGCGGCCCGTGGACTTGCAGTGGTGGACCTGAAGCCCGCCTCGCTCGAGGGACTGCGCATCATTGTCCCGATGAACGCGGTATGGGATGGGGTGGAGCTTGCAATTGTTCGCAACTTCGAGCAGACGCTCGATCGTTTGACGGATCTCGGCGTGTCGGTGGAGCGGCGGCGCCTCACCTTGCTGGACGAGGTTCTTGCGCTTGGTGCGCGACATGGGACAATCGTTGCGATTGAGGCTTTCCGCACGCACCGACGAATTTTGTCGACTGCCTCTTCAGAGCGACTGGATACCCGCGTTAGAGCGCGGCTTGAATCGGGAGGAATTATATCTCCAGCGGCGGAAAGGACGATCCGAGAGACGCGCGTTGACTTGATGAATGCGGTGTCGTTGCTTTTTGACGAGAACACCTTCCTCGCTTGTCCAACGGTCCCGCTCGTGGCTCCGCTCACGGCGCCTTTGGAGGCGGATGACGACCTGTTTGTCCGGATCAATGGGCTGATGCTGCGAAATACGATGATAGGCAGCTTCCTCGGCTTGTGCGGTATCTCGATCCCTAACGGTTCCGGCGACTTCGGCCTCCCGACCGGTTTTCTCTTGTGCGGTGGTCCGCGATTGGACAGCGAACTCCTCGCCGCCGCGATGACGATGGAGCCGGCGATCCGTGGGAGCTTCGCCGATAAATCTTCGATGTTTCAGTAACTTGCAGGTTGATCCCGCAAGGCGGCGGATCCACCAGTGAAAATTGTTGCAAGCTGATAACGTTCATCTTACCTTCTAGTGACGGATTGAGCGATGGAGCGCAAAACGCGGGCATGACCAATTTTGTCTCAAGCGCAATCTCGACCGGTAAGAGTCCCGATACGGGATATCCGGAAATATATTCGGAAGCGGCAGCCAGGGCATCCGTTGGCGGAAAATATAAGGCGGCCGGAAGCAAGCTGGTCAAATCTTCCGTGCCCGAAGATTGGCACGGGGCTGTCGCTGCGGAAATTTACAGACATGGCCGGCTCGACTGTCAATCCTTCTTGCAGCCCGTCACGGAAGTCGTGATCAACCTGCGTGGAACGGCCAACTTTCGCCGCAGGGCGACCGGCCCAGAGCAAAAGTTTACATCCCGCGTAGGCTCCGCCAGCATTTGCCCTAGCGGCGTTGAAGTAAGCTATCTGCATATCGACTGCGGTCCGCTGGACCTTCTTCATGTCTTCATTCCCACAGACCTCTTCGGGACGTTGCGCAACACAGACGGCAGCGCCATCGGATCGGGACTGGCGTATCAGGGCGGGATCCATGATCCCCTTATCCAAAGCATTGGCTTTGCAGTTGCAGAAGAACTGCTGAGGGACGATGCCAGAGATCAACAAAGTCGACTCTTGATTGACTCCCTTGGCATCGGACTCGCGGGCAGACTGCTGCAACGCTACACTGGAGTCGATCGGCGAAATTTCACTAGGGCATATTTCGAGGCAACTTCCGGAAGGGGCTTGGACAAGATGCGCCTCGAGAGGGTTTGCGACTATATTCGTGAGAACGTCGATCGTGATATTTCACTGGACGACGTTGCTGGCATCGCCTGCTTAAGTGTGTTCCACTTCTGTCGTGCATTCAAAGCCGCGACAGGCTCTTCGCCCTTTCAATACATTTCAAACATGCGGATCGACAAAGCAAAAGCTTTGCTGGGCGAAAAAAACGTCACGATTGAAGAGATTGCGCTATCAGCGGGCTTCTCGTCGGGTGCCAACTTAGCACGGGCCTTCAAGAAGGCAGTTGGTTTGTCTCCAAGCGAATACAGGACGCACCAGCAGGTGTGAAGTTTGAAGAAAGCAGCTGAATGCGCTGGCTCTGCCGAAATCCATTTCGTATAAAATATGCGGCCACAGCTGGTGCGTACGGCCAAAGGTTAATACTTCTCTTCGGCATTGGCTGACAGTCTGTACCAACGGGCTCCAAGAGGCGACGGTCGCTGCACCTATCGACCCATTTGATCGTGCTAAACTCAACGGCTTCTCCCGAGCGTTCTCGAGATGAATGGCGGTGGGCAAACCATGTATCGGCGAGCCACCGGCTATGCCTCTCCGCGAGCAACAAAGCCTTCGGCGAAACTACCTGCCGGACAGCCAACACGACGGATATTAAGAATGGGTTCTCAAGGCTTAGATTGAAGCCGACCACCAAACGGATGGCACCATGCCGATCTCACGGCGAACCTTGTCGATATTGTTCAGTTCGTTGGTGTGTTCGATGCTGTCAACGACGATCCGACCCTTACGGCGTTTTTCCACTCGGTTGATGCAGCGGATCATGATCGACTTTTCCGAACCGGACGGCCCAGCGATGACAATGCGTTCGCGCTTCATGATCGTGAGGTTGGCGTCCCGGAATACGTGGAAATCGCCGTACCTCTTGGTCATGTGGTATCTCGACGGCGACGACTCTCAACGACACCGATGCGTTGAGATCGTGCCATGCTTCGCTCTCAAAGTGCGTGTTCCTGTCTCGTCTTCAGGCGCCGCTCGATGAAGATCGAATATCGCGACATACCGAAGCAGAAAATCCAGAATGTCAGGCCTGCGAAGATCAATCCCGTCAACGGAGTGACGGATGTTGCCCAGTTCGGGTCTCCAAAATTCAGGCGCACGATACCCAGAAGATCGAACATGCCAATGATCGACACCAGTGACGTGTCCTTGAACATACCTATGAACGTGTTCACGATCCCCGGAATAACCATCTTCACCGCCTGCGGCACTACGATGAGCCGCATTTTCTGCCAGTAGCTCAGGCCTAGAGAATCAGCGCCTTCATACTGGCCTTTCGGCACCGCCTGCAGGCCGCCCCGGATGACTTCCGCGATATAGGCGGATCCGAATAGCGACACACCGATAAGCGCACGAAGAAGATGGTCGATGGTCCATCCGGTAGGCAGGAAAAGAGGCAGCATCACACTTGCCATAAACAGGACGGTGATAAGCGGTACACCCCGGATAAACTCGATGAAGACGAGCGAACTCCACTTCACCAAAGGCAGCTTTGACTGACGCCCCAGCGCGAGAAGAATGCAAGCGGAAACGATAGCGCGATTCCGACGAAGGAAAGCAGCAATGTCACCATCAGGCCACCCCATGCGGCGGTTTGGACGATGGTCAGTCCGAGACCGCCGTACAGGAGGAAAAACCCCAAGACAGGAAACACGGCAAATAGCAAAAGCGCGTTCAAGCCCTTCCCGGGTATGCGCGGAACAAGCAAGGGAACGAGAAGGAGCAAAAAAATGAGGCTCACCATTATTGGCCGCCAACGCTCTTGCTGAGGGTACCGTCCAAACACGAACTGTTCGAATTTAGCGCCGACAAACGCCCAACAAGCGCCGCTCCACCCCTCCGGCTGCAAACCGCCTTGAGCGATCGTAGCGCAAAACGTACGATCGCTACCGACCCATACCGCGTGGATCAGCAACCAATTTGTCAGGTGTGACAGCGCGTAGAAAATGGAAACACATGCCAGAACGGTAATGATGGCGTCCTTTGGCGTGGCGACTAGGTTGCGGCGCATCCACGCCACAGCGCCGATCTCTGCATCCGGCATCGGTGCCGGTGCAAGCATCGAGGTGCGGACAAACGCTTTACTCATCTCATCGCTCCACCAATGCCATTCTGGCATTGAACCAGTTCATGAAAACAGAAGTCGTCACGCTGAGGCCGAGATAGATCGTCATCCAGATCGCGATGACTTCTATGGCTTGTCCGGTTTGGTTCAACGTCGTTCCGCCTACGGCAATAAGATCGGAAAATCCCACTGCAATCGCCAGCGACGAGTTTTTGGTAAGATTGAGATACTGGCTCGTCAGGGGCGGGATGATGATCCGAAACGCTTGCGGAACCACAATGAGAGAGGTGATCGCTCGTGACCTGAGACCAAGCGCCCGAGCAGCCTCAGTCTGTCCCTTTGGTACGCCCTGGATGCCCGCGCGCACGATCTCCGCGATAAACGATGCCGTGTAGAAGGAGAGCGCCAGGTAGAGTGAAATGAACTCCGGGCCGATGGTCGAACCGCCAGCCAGGTTGAACGTCCCGGCAACAGGATAGCTGAATGTAAGTGGTGCGCCAGCTGCCAGGAACGCGGCGATCGTTGATCCCGAAATCAAGCCGGCACACGCCAGGACAATTGGGAAACGCTTGCCCGTTCTGGCCTGGCGAATACGCGCCCAGCGCATCAATAGGATCGACGATGCAATGCTTGCGATTGCCATGCCGGCAACCAATCCCATGCCGTTTCCGAATTCCGGTATGGGGACGGTCAAGCCGCGATTGTTCAGATAGATGTCCAGCGGCAGACGCAGAGACTCCCGTGGATGGGGAAGCACCGACAGGATTCCGAGGTACCAGAAAAAAACAACAAGCAAGGGCGGCAGGTTACGGAAGAACTCGACATACAGAGCGCACAATCTGGCCAGCAGCCAATTTTGCGAAAGGCGACCTATTCCGACGCAGAAGCCGATTATTGTTGCAGAGACGATACCCGCCACCGCGACCATCAACGTGTTCAAAAAGCCGACGGCCAATGCGCGCCCGTAGGTCGAGTCGATCGTATACTGTATAAGGGGACGCGCAATCTCGAAACCGGCTCGGCCTTCGAGAAACGCGAAGCCGGAACGGATATTTGCCCGCTGCAAATTCCCCGCCAGATTGTGCACAAGCATATAGGCGAGCGCCAACATTGCGATCCCCAGAAGGGCTTGCAGAACGAAACCACGTGCTACCGGGCTATTCATGAGCGCGCTCACACGCCGGAGGCCAGCCATCGTCGTCGTCCTTCGACGTGTAAGCGTCGTTTCGAAACGCGGCAAAGCGCCCACGCTGCTTCTTGCGACACAGAGGTGAAATCAGGGAATGGAACGGAGCACGAAAGGGCCGTAACGACCCTCTCGCAAATCCCTGTCAACGGAAGGGCATGGCGTATTGCAGTCCGCCGTCAGTCCACAGAGCGTTCTTGCCGCGATCTATTTTCAGTGGACTCTGCTGACCAATGTTCCTCTCGAACATCTCGCCGTAGTTGCCGACCGATTTGACGATATTGACAACGAAATCGTTGGGGAGACCAAAATCGGTTCCGATCGTGGCGCCCGCCTCTTGGCCGAGCAGGCGTTTGATCTCAGGATTCGAAGAGTCCATCAACTCGTCGACATTGGTCTTTGTTATCCCGAATTCTTCGGCCTGCAGTAGCGCATTGAAGGTCCATTTCACGATATTGAGCCACCGGTCATCGCCTTGCCGAACCAAAGGACCGACCGGCTCTTTCGAGATGATCTCCGGAAGCACGCCATGATCGGCCGGCGACGCTAACGAAAGACGGACACTGTAGAGGTTCGACTGGTCGGTCGTATAGGCGTCACACCGGCCTGCATCGTAAGCAGCTTTTGCCTCCTCGATCTTTTCGAAAACCACGGGAGTGAAATCGATCCGATTTGTGCGGAAATAGTCTGCGACATTCAGTTCCGAACTTGTTCCGGTGACAAGGCAGACGGTTGCGCCAGAAAGCTGTGTTGCAGACTTGATATCAGGCAGCTTCTTCGAGTTCACCATGAAGCCCTGCCCATCGTAGTACACGACACCGGCAAAGATCAGGCCGAGGCCCGCCTCACGGCTCGCCGTCCACGTCGTCTGGCGCGACAGGATGTCGATTTCACCTGACTGGAGAGCCGCAAAGCGCACCTTGTTGGATAATGCGTTGAACTTCACTTTCGTCGGATCGTTGAAGACCGCAGTTGCCACCGCACGGCAGAAGTCGACATCGAACCCCTTCCACTCGCCGGCATCATCGGGCGACGAAAAGCCGGGATTTCCGGTCGAGACTCCGCATACCAGATGGCCGCGGGCTTTGACTTCCTGAAGCGTATCGGCAGACGCAGCGGTTGCCGTGATGACGCTCAGCGCCCCTCCCAGGAATGCGAACAGTCGTTGGGCTTTCATGTTTCCTCCACGAAAAATTATCACCGGATGAGCGGGAGGATCGCAAAACCCTCCCGCAAGGATCCATCAACGGAAGGGCATCGCGTATTGGAGGCCGCCCTGTGTCCACAGGGCATTCTTGCCGCGCTCGATTTTCAATGGGCTCTGCTGGCCGATATTGCGTTCGAACATCTCGCCATAGTTGCCGACAGCCTTGATCACGTTCACGACGAAGTCGTTCGAGAGGCCAAAGTCGCTGCCTATCGTCGTCCCGGCTTCCTGCCCAAGCAGCCGCTTGATATCGGGATTGGGAGAGTTCTTCATGTCTTCGACATTCGCCTGCGTAATGCCGAATTCTTCGGCCTGAACGAGGGCGTAATATGTCCACTTGACGATGTTGAGCCACTTGTCGTCGCCCTGGCGCACAACGGGTCCGACCGGCTCTTTCGAAATGACTTCCGGCAGCACGACATGATCGGACGGCGACGCCAGCGACAGACGGACGCTGTACAAGTTGGACTGATCGTCAGTGTAGACATCGCAGCGGCCGGAATCGTACGCGGCCTTTGCCTCTTCGATTTTCTCAAATACGACCGGCGTGAACTCGATCTGGTTGGCCTTGAAATAATCAGCCATGTTGAGTTCGCCCGTGGTGCCCGTCAAGACACAGGCCGTTGCGCCGGAGAGGTCTTTCGCGGATGCAACTCCGGGGATCTTCTTCGAATTAATCATAAATCCCTGGCCGTCGTAGTAAATGACACCCGCGAACATGAGGCCGAGCCCGCCCTCGCGGCTGGCCGTCCATGTCGTCTGACGCGAAAGAATGTCGATTTCACCGGACTGCAGTGCAGTAAACCGGACTTTTGAAGACAGTGAGTTGTACTTCACTTTCGCCGGATCGCCAAAGACAGCAGCTGCCACGGCATGGCAGAAATCGACATCAAGGCCAGTCCACTCACCCTTGTCGTCTGGCGCTGAAAAACCTGCATTGCCTGTTGATACGCCGCAGGCCAGGTTTCCCCGGTTCTTGACATCCTGAAGCGTATCAGCAGCAGCAGTCGTTCCAGACATCGCAGCCACCCCGCACAGCAGTGCCAGGAGAATTTTGGATTTCATGCTCGTTCCCTCCACAAATTTAATTGGCCTGCGCCGGCTGCGATTACGCTTCGGACATGCAAGGTGCAACGTAGCCGAACCTAACTCTAATCGCAATACATTTTATTTAGATTGCATTGCAATTAATGAGAATTGAGAAAACCGTTCCGCGGCTGAGCTACCTGTTTTTGGACAACTATTAAAGAGAATCGAAAAACCGGCGGCCGGGCGGACGGCGCCAGACAGCGCAATGGCTGGCCTCAACGACCGCCAGCGCTCCGGATCAGGTTCCAGAAAGCTCGGAGGAAAGGTTACCGATCAGACCAATCAAAAGATCGCGGGACTCTGCTACCGCCTGCTCGATGGTTACAGACCCGCTGAAATAGCTCAAGCCGAGCGCTGCAACGTCGCCGGTAGACGGATCGGTGAAGCCGCAAGCCACCGTAATGTCACTCGCGACATCTTCTTCGACACCGAATGCATAACGTTGAAGGCGGGTTTCATCGATACGCTGCATGATCTTCGCCGGTTCCCAAACGGTGTTCGGCATCCGCGGCCTGAGGTCGCTGCGCTCCAGGATGCTCTGAATTCGAGCGTCGGGCAGTTGGGACAACATCGCAATGCCTGTCGCCGTACAATAGACCGGCAGTCTTGACCGTACTCCCAACGAGTTTCCGAGCTGGTCCGGGTTCGTATGGCGCTGCACGAAGACCGTCTCTGTCTCATCAAGCATTGTGAGATTGACTGAGGCAGTCGTTTTTCGCCTCAGCATCTTGATATAGGGGGCAACTGACAAAACGATACGGTTCGTCTCTGCGAAACTTAACCCTATCTCCTGACATTTAAGCGACAGGCGATACTCTCCCGTCGCAGCAGTCTTTTCCAGATAACCAAGCCGCCAGAGCGTATGGGCTGCACGCTGCGCAGCGCTTTTCTCTAGCTTGGTGACGCGAGCGATCTCGGAAAACCCCATTGTGGGATGAAAGCGATCAAAAGCCTCCAGCACCCGAAACGCCTTGACGACGCTGCCGACGAGCAGATGATCTTCTGGTTCCTTTTCCTCGCTCACCAATCGCTCCTCTCGTTGTTGTTTATAGCGGCGTGGACGCAAAGCTCCCCGACGCGCCGGAGCACTTGCATTTGCCATAGGTCCGGGCTCGACAATTGCCAAGCTCGGCTCGACACGGCTCGCGCAAAGTGAACGTAACTAATTGCAATCCGATCAACCCGTGCTGCATAGGCTCGGGCACAACCGGCTGTCAATCCGTATGGACTTTCTTTTGGGAGCGCGACAACAGGGGTTCGCACAGAGCGTCAAATGCCACAATCGGTCTAGCTGGTCACGGAGCAGTTGCAGACACTATTTCAATCATGTAATGTCACATTATGATTTAGATAAATCTCATTGTAATTATCTGACGAAGAGGCGGCTGTCAAAAATGCAACTGACACATAACGACGTCGGGGGGATCATCACTGCGACGATTACTCCGTTCACACCCGAAGGAGAAATCGATCAGCTCGGGCTCCGCAATCATGTCAATTTCCTGATTGAACGGGGCACAACCGGTCTGGCGCCGTTAGGCGGTACCGGAGAGTATCCGGCCCTGTCGAACGGTGAACGCGAGCAGATCGTCGGCTGGACGGTAGAGGCGGCGAACGGCCGGGTCCCAGTCATTGCCGGTGTCCTGGCCACCGGATATGAGGACGCGCTGCAGTCCGGGCTCGCCGCCAAATCCGCAGGCGCAGCAGGGCTCATGGTCGTTACGCCATATTATACCCTCGCCGAGGATGCCGGCGTTCGCCGATACTTTGAACGTTATCGACGCGCGGTGGATCTACCGATCATTCTTTATGAGATCCCACGCCGAACAAGCATGGAACTCAGCGCGGAAACCATTTCGAATATGGTTTCCGACGGCTCTGTGATCGGAATGAAGTACAGCGGCTATGACTTCAATAAATTCACCCGTCTCGTTCAAAGATGCGGGGACGTGATGGCCGTACTTTCGGGAGAGGAGCCACTCTTCCCCGCTCAGGTTGCTCTGGGCGCCAAAGGCGGAGTCCTCGCTATGTCCAATATCGATCCAGCGCCCTGGCAACAGATCCTGGCCCTTGTTCAAGGTGGGCAGATGAAGGAAGCGCTCAGGGTTCACGCGCAATTTGGTGCGCTGATGGAGGCCGTTTATTCGGAGATGAACCCGGTGGGGCTCAAGGCAGCCCTGCAGTTGCGAGGTGTCGGAAGCGGGTCCGTCCGACTTCCTCTCGAAGCCGCAAAGGACGCCACATATGCGCGTCTTACAAAGGCATTGGCACTGTTGGAGAGCTGACTGATGAACGTTCGTCAACCATTTGGAACTGCATCAAGGCCGCGAATTTCGCCCCGTATGGCGCTCGTCACCACCTCCAAAATCTATGAGGCCATCGCCAGGGTGGCGGATATGCAGGCCGCAGGTATTAAGGTTGCTTCTCTGACAGCGGGTGAGCCAGACTTCGACACGCCTGAGCATGTCATTGCCGCAGCAACGCGCGCCATGCGTGAAGGTGACACCCACTATACTCCGGTACGTGGGTCCTTGGCGTTAAGGGAGGCTGTAAGACAGAAATTTCATCAGGAGAATGGCCTGGCGTTTTCCGACGACCAGACCATCGTGGGAACCGGATCAAAGCAGGTTATTTTCAATGCGTTGGCGGTCACGCTGCAGCAGGGCGATGAAGTCTTGCTACCGGTCCCTTTCTGGGCCGCATATACTGGCATGACATACGCCGCCGGAGGCGTGCCTGCATTCGTGCAGACAAGCAGGGATACGGGTTACAAACTGACACCCGAAGACCTCAGTGCCGCGATCACCCCCCGTACGCGCTGGCTGATTCTCAACACGCCGAGCAACCCAGCAGGGGTGATCTATTCAGAGTCCGAACTGGAAGCTCTGGGCGGTGTACTAAGGAATTTTCCGGACGTTTTCATTTTGTCGGACGAGATATACGAGCACCTCCATTACACCGCGGAGCGACCGAAATCGTTACTGTCCGCTTGCCCCGACCTCGCCGACAGAGTTTTAACTGTGAATGGTGTTTCCAAGGCGTACGCCATGACCGGATGGCGCCTCGGATTCGGCTCGGGGCCGAAAGATCTTATCGAAGCGATGGCCAACCTCCAGGCTCAGACCACGCTGGGGCCAAGCTCCGTCAGCCAGGCTGCCGCTGTTGCAGCCTTGTCAGGCCCTCGCACGTCGATCGATTACATGGTCGATGCCTATCGGCAGCGCCGCGATCTGATCGTGGATATGGTCGACAGTCACCCGCTGGTGAACCTGCAGCGACCCGACGGAGCATTCTATGCTTTGTTGGATATGGCGGCGGTTCTGCGCGGGAGCAAGCAATTCGGCGATCACGAAGCCCCGGATGCTGCATTCTGCGAATGGCTTCTGAAAGATCGGCATGTCGCTGCTGTGCCGGGCTCAGTTTTCGGCGCGCCCGGCACCGTGAGAATATCGTTCGCGACAGACAGCGCCACGATCGAACATGGTCTCGGCACAATGCTGAAGGCGGTCTCGGAGATCGAGTAGCATAGGAGCTCCCGTCTATCGGCTGACCGGTGGCGTAAAGCCCCGTAGACGGGAGTTTGCAAGCTCGGTGTGTACAGTGAACGCCGACGCGCGTCTCGGACTGCCGCATCCTTATGTCAACACCTCTCGCTTCATTGCAAAGGCTTGATGAATGAGCGCGACTATAATTTACCTTTCGCGTGAGCAGGTACGTGACCTGGCAATCACGCCGGAAGAAGCGCGAATGGTTGTGCTTGCTGCTTTTCGCGATCACGCCGCGGGCTTGAACTTGTCCATGCCAAAAGTGTCAATCGACATTGGACCCGGGCGCGCCTTCCAATCGATGTCGGCGGCATCGCACACCGATCGGATCGCTGCGGTGAAATGGGTTACCGTGGCGCCTGTTCCCGCGGGAAGCGTTGCGCGTGGAATCCAGGGTATCGTTATCGTCAGTGACTTGGGTACGGGCGAGCCGGTTGCGTTGATGGATGGTGACGAGATTACCTTGATCAGAACCGCTGCCATGTCAGCAACGGCAGCCGCCCACATGGCGCCAAAAGCCCCTGAGACAATCGGAATGATCGGCTGCGGAGAACAGGCATTTGCCCATCTGTCCGCCTTTCAGTGCCTATTTCCCGGATTGCGCAACCTCCTGGCCTTCAGCAGGAGTCGCTCTTCCGCTTTACGTCTCGTGGAGGCCGCACAGGCTCGAGGCCTTCGTGCTTCCTCAGTGACAGATGCGGACGATTTGATTGGACGTTCCGATATCGTTATTTCCATGGTGCCCGCGACGGCGGGGCTTGTTCCTTTTTTGGATGCACGGCTCTTGCCCGCGTCCAGCTTTGTCTCGGCTGTAGATGTCGGGCGCAGTTGGCTGCCGGAAAGTCTTCCCGCATTTGATCGTCTGGTGACAGACAGTCTTTCCCAAGGTTCGGCGCCGATGGGCGCCGATGGTCGGCCCGTTACTACCGCTCGATTTGACGCCGATCTTGCGGAAATATCAACCGAGACCCCAAGCTCCAATGCACGCTCTCACCGCTCGCTATTCTGCTTCCGCGGTTTTGCTCTAGCCGATCTCGCCTTGACCAAACTCATTTTGACTCGAGCACGACAACGGGGTATCGGCACCGTACTGCCGAGGTAGGAACCAGGGCACACAATTGGGCTGTCACGCACATTCGCTGATCCGCCGCTCCTACGGAGCACCCATCAATCGCGCAAGCAGGAGATCGAGCTTTCCTCTTCCATTCGTCTGGCGTTTGATGGGCTTCAAGCGTGTGATCTGACCTTCCCGTTTTCCACGTAACCACGGTGAGATGATCGGATTTCTCAGAGTGTCGAGGTCCCTTTCGACGCCGACGGTAAACGGCTTTGAATAGGCTGTTGCTAATCAATTGGCGCCAGCGCAAGCCTATCGGAATAACCGCCACTCCCGATCAAAGAGGACTTCGTCCTCCGATGTCGATCTGCGGATTCGCCGCGTGCCGCTCTCGTCGGGTTTAGCCATCGTCTTAGCCCATGGATCCGGAACGCGCTACGCCTGGACAGTTCCTGCACGGCGCCAAATCCCTCCAGCCGGTCGAGCAGCCGGGTCGTCGACCAGCGTGAGAGATTGCTGCCAGGGGCCGAGGCCGCCACGCCGTGATAATCAAGCAGGACCTGCACGATCACGCCGGCACCTTTCGTCCAGACGTTTAGCGCGGCGGTGCGAAGCGTCTCAGCGCGGCGGACGATCACACCGGCGGTGCGCAGGGCCGCGCCGATACCCTCGGCAGGGGCAAGGCAGACGGCGCGGGCAAAGGCAGGTTAGCCAAGGCACACATAGCCCCTGTCCCCCAAGCGTCTTGAAGGCCGGCCCATAGCGCTCGGACATCGGCAGCGGCCCCCTCCGGCCCATCAACGTGGTTGGCTGCCCCTACCTTATTCAGTTCACCCTCTACGGAAAGACGCAGTACGCTAGATACGTTCTGCAGCTATCGCATCGAAGTTCATGGCCAAGCGTGCGATCAGCGCCCGTTCGGCTATCCCTCGTATCAGGCGGCGTCGATAAAAACCTCATCCACTCAGTTTGGAACCGAGCGGCTTATTTGGAAAGATGCCCACAAAACATCGGCGATAAAGTCTGTTTCGCGTAAGGCAGGGAGACTGCTTCCCAAGAGTGAACCAGATTCCGTGGTGACACCGCGATTCGGACCACGCTTGAATGGAATTCTTAGTTAACTAATTGATTTCGTTATTATAATTTTGCTAGACCAGGCTAGTTGGGTTTGTGCGTATCGTCTAGCTCATGCTAACTCACTTCTTCACTAGCACCTCTGCTCGCTAGCATCGCACAAGCGCAGCGCAAAAAAGGTATTAACATGATGCCTTTTATGTGTAAGGTATTGCCGAGATACCTTTAAAACACATTGGCACAACCAAAATAAGAAGGGGACGACCTTGGACACAACGACTACCCGCTACAGCGTCACGCAACATCTGATTCCATTTCGTGACCAAACGACCTGGGCGCGGGTGACCACGCCGCGCTCCGGCATGTGTGAGCGGCCCCCTTTGATCATTCTCCATGGTGGACCAGGGATACCGCACGACTACTGTCTGCCCATGGTTTCTTTTTGCGACGATCAGCGCGCCGTCATCCACTATGACCAGATAGGATGCGGGCGAAGCAGCCACTTGCCCGATGCTCCTGCGGACTTCTGGAGCGTCGATCTTTTCATCGCTGAGTTGAAGAACCTGGTCGATCACCTCGGCTTCACAAGGGGATATCATCTGCTGGGGCAATCCTGGGGAGGCATGCTCGGCCCGGAATATGTTCTGCGTCATCCAGAGGGGGTGTGCAGCATGATCATCGCCGACTCCCCTGCGTCCATGCCCCTATGGACGCAGGGAACGAAACAACTTTTGTCGCAACTCCCACCGGCGGTTCAGGCGACTATCCGCGAGCACGAGGTAGCCGGAACGACGGATTCCGAAGCCTACCAATTGGCCGTGGCGGAATTCTACCGGCGCCACCTGTGCCGGTTGCAGCCCTATCCGGAGGTGTTGCAAAACAGCTTCGCGCGGTTGGCGGATGATCCGACCGTTTATCACACTATGGTCGGCCCCAGCGAGTTCTCTGCAGTCGGAACACTCAGAAACTGGTCTGTCGTCGAAAGGCTGCCGCAGATAGCAGTACCCTGCCTCGTGCTTGCAGGAGAATTCGACGAAGCGACCCCGATATCCTGGGAGCCGTTCGTCAGGCACATACCGTCCGTCGAGCACCATGTCTTCCGTGGCGCGAGCCATACGCCGCATCTGGAAACACCCGTCGAGTTCTTCCAGGTCGTGAGCGACTTCCTAAAAAAACACGACGGCATCAAAGCCTAAGCTCATCCAAAAAAGGGGAATACAGCAATGCAGGTACTGGAAGGAAATACCGAGCCATCGGCTTCGGCAAACACACTCGAATCCCTTGGCTATCATCAGGAGCTCAAGCGAACAATGTCGCTTGCCGACGTTGTTATCTACGGTTTGATCTATATGGTCCCGATGGCCCCGGTGGCCGTCTTCGGCTTCACCTCGAACTTCTCCTCCGGCATGACTGCCCTCGTCTATGTGGTCGCAGCGATAGCCATGCTGTTCAGTGCGCTCTGCTATAAGGAGATGGCTAAGCGCTATCCGGTCGCCGGTTCCGTCTATTCCTACGTGCGCTTCGGCATCAACAGCTACGTCGGATATCTGGCGGGCTGGGCGATCCTCCTGGATTATCTGCTGCTGCCTGCGCTGCTGTCGGTATTCGCCGCAAGCGCGATGACCGGACTTTGGCCGGATGTGCCCGCCTGGCTTTGGGTTGGAATCTTCGTCGCGCTTGCCGCCTTTATAAACCTCGGCGGCATCACCGTCACAGCTACGATGAACAAGCTCTTTCTCTGCATTCAGCTGATCGTCGTCGCAATCTTTGTAAGCGCCGTGGGGATCGACCTGGTTAACGGAACAGTTTCGCTATCGCTGACCCCGTTCTTCAACAGCGATGTGTTCTCCTGGTCCATTGTTTTCGCCGCTATTCCGATCGCAGCACTTAGTTTCGTGGGGTTTGATGCGATATCGACCCTCAACGAAGAGGCCAAAGGCGGTGGCGAAACCGTTTCGAAAGCGACAATGATCGTGCTTGTGGCCGTGACGATGATGTTCATGCTGCAGGTCTATCTTGCCTCGCTCTATGTCGCACCGGGCACCGTTTTCCCCGAAGGCGATGCGACAAATAACGCGTTCTATACCATCGCTGGGCAGGTCGGCGGCGACTGGCTTCGCATTATTGTCACGCTGACATCCGCGCTGATTGCGATCTTCGCCAATTCAATTGCATCAATGGCAACATCGTCCCGTCTTATCTTCAGTATGGCGCGCGACCGCCAGCTACCCGCTGTGCTTGCCGTCGTCAGCCAAAAGAATAACGTACCCCGCAACGCAACGCTCCTCATTGCAGCGCTCTCGCTTGCAATCGGCATCTTCGGTGCAGAACATCAAGGCCTGCTGACAACACTCGTGACGTTTGGCGCCCTCACAGCCTATATTCTGCTTAACATCGCTGTTCTCTACCGATTTGGTTTCATCGACCGAAGCCCCAGGCTGTTCCTTCACTGGCTCTCTCCGGTTATCGGTACAATCATTCTCGCCTACGCTCTTTGGCATGCCGACGCCAACGCGCAAATCCTAGGCGGTGTCTGGATGTGTATCGGCGTAGCGGTCGCACTCGTACTGCATATTGCCGGCCGACTCGATAGCGTCGAGGAGGTTCGAGCTTAAATCATAAGACTGAAAGTCGGGCAGGCGGTGCCGGGTCGCTCCTGGCACTGCAAATGGTCCGGGCTGCCTTGAGCCGAGGGCGCTTCGTGTAGGGGATTGGAAAGCAATTTTCTGACAGTAATATGCTAGCCGCGCATGACCTATTTTTGAAAGGCACTCCTCCTCGATGTCGGATGATGAAGCTAGCGAGAAGAGCCAGGATTTTTTCCAGGCTGCCGGCGGCTTGAATGTTAGCACGGCTCGGGGTGAGCTTGCGGAACGCATAATTACCGCGATCGCGATCGGCGCGTACTCGCCGGGCGAGCAACTGCCTTCGGAACGGGAGTTGTCGGAGTGGCAGGGCGTCAGCCGGGTCACGGTGCGTGGAGCGTTGGAAATCGTTAGAAAACGTGGACTGCTGTGTTCAAAGCGAGGGCGCGGAGGCGGCACTTTCGTCGCGAATGTTGATGTCGAGCAAGTCGCAACGCAGTCAACACAAAGGATGCTCGAGGCGGAAATACCTCGGTTGAGGGAATTCGTCGATTTCCGTTGCCTGGTCGCCGCATTGGAGGCCCGGACTGCAGCAGAGAGGCGCTCGTCCGAGCAGGCGCGGAAACTCACACAAATTCTTGTGGAGTTTCTCGCCACCGACGATCCTGCCAAGGCGCGCCAAGTGGATGTCGCTCTGCACCAGCAAATCACCACTATGGCAGGTAATGATCAGCTCGCCGCCTTAGCCGCTCAACTTAGTTCAAGGGCCACGATGGGCTTCGGCGCAGAGCCCTACCCTTCCCAATATCTACAACGCGCGCGTGCGGAACATACGGACCTCGTAGAGAGCATTGTCGCGCAGGATCGAGAGAGAGCCTATCAGACGGCCTACAAGCATTTCGCATTGACGCTTGAGATCGTTGAGGACGCGTTCCGCAAATCCAGCGCGGGCAGAAATCCGTCGACTGGTGAATCGTAAAAGGCGCGGCGCTGGCGTGAGGGCGACTTCAACTGAGAGCAAATGTAAAGCTCCTGATTGGATTCGAACGCTCGCCCCACTCGTTTGATTAGATCTAACACACTGAAATTGCTCAGCGGCGTGCGGCCCCTTGTCCTCCGCGAACGGCTGACAAGGGACCGTCTGCAGTCTGACTGCTTCCCGAACGCAAGAGACGAAAGCGGCCTTGCCGCCGCAATTTGCCGGCATCAGTTGTCGGCCCGAAGCAGACGTGGCGAGGCGGTAATCCCAGGCTAGGCGATTTTGAGAGCGGCCAAGTCACCATTGCTCAAGGATGTCAAATTGGCTTCGATCTTCTCGATCGACCAATCCCACCAGGCAATATCGAGAAGGTCGTTTATCACCTCGGCGGGATAACGCATCCTGATGACGGCCGCCGGATTGCCGCCAACCACGGCATAAGGTGGGACATCGCGAGCGACGACCGAGGCTGCGGCCACGATCGCACCCGCACCAATACGCACGCCGGGCATGATTGCCGCGTTGTGGCCGATCCAAACGTCATGGCCGACCACCGTATCTCTGACAGGCAGGTCTTTGTAGCCAAAAGTCTCGGGCTGGAAGACCCGAAATGGATATGTTGTGAAACCAGTCATCGGATGATTGGCTGAACTGGTTATGAAATAGCTTCCCCGAGCAATTTGCACAAATTTACCGATCACCAGTCGCTCGCGACATCCGTGGCCGAGATAGGGGGCCAGCATCTGGGCCGTTTCTTGCAGTGCTCCAGAATGCGTAAAGTAGCTGAAGTCGCCGACTTCGATCCGCGGGTGGTCGATGACGTTCTTCAGGTAAACTGTGTCCGTATACACCCTGCCGTCAGGCAGGGTGATTGGGTGGATTACGTCCGCATTGAGGAGCGACATCAAGAACCTTTTCGACTGACCGACTGACCGACTGTAGGACAACCGGAAGCGCCCGGCGCGTTGGAAAAACTTGATCGATCTGAGCGGAGCGACGATATTGCTACCAACCTGTCAAATCCATCTCGCCGCGTCTATCGCTTCCATCAAATGTTTTCATCAGAGGTTTCACAGAGTGCGAGCATCCAATGACTACTTATGGCCCTTCTGCGCCAGGAGACCCATTGCCTAATGCGGCCATCAAACCGCCCACCCGATCGCCCCCCGTGTCTCTCGACTGGTCGATCTCCAGCATAAATGCATTGAAGCTTGTGGCTCAGCCCCATAAACCCTGCTGGGCAATTTTTTTCATTGCGGCAGCCGATCCTCTGTCCTCGGAGCGAGTATCGGTTTGAATGGAAGCTGACATAGGAATGCAGATGTCGATCACGGTCCAGAAAACAATCCCCGCTGCGCGAATGCATCAGTTTCACCAGATGGTCGAGCGGTGGCTTCAGGAAGGTCCGATCAAGCTCGCGACCAATGCCACGATCACCGCGATGGACAATGCCGCAATCCCGAAGGAAGAACAGGCGGCGATCATCGAGGACCGGGATATCATCATGAAACACAATATGCGCCTTGGCCTGATCAGCGAAGTCTTCACAGCGGCCATCGAGAAGGCTGTGAAATCAGCCCGCTCAGGACATGAGGCGCAGGACGAGATCGCTCGATTGATCGTGACTGCGATCGGCATCCGTCAGGACGATGAGAGTGAGCTGGTCACGTTCACCTTTACTACTCAAAGCGAGGCCGATGCATTCAGCGGGTTCGCCTGACGGCCACTATCAGCGCTTCGGCGCTATGACTGCAACCGGCCCTGAGCAGTCCTGCCTTCGATACTGACCGTCAGGTCCACGAGCCTTCTTATCGAGGAATACCGAGATAAGTCCCGCATCTTTATGTCTTGGGATGCCGCCTCCTGGCATGTGTCGAGGAGATTAAATGAAGCGATAGAGACCCATAATCACGATGCGGATTTGCGGCGTTATCCGACGGTTGAGCTTGTTCCGCTTCCAGCCTCAGCTCAGTTCCTTAACGTGATTGAGTCGGTGTTTAGCGGAATGGCCAGAGCGATTATCCATAATAGCGACTACAGTTCGACCGATGATGCCATCCGGGCAATTGATCGTTACTTTCTCGATAGGAATGATCATTTCCGAGATAACCCGAAAAAGGCAGGAAGAAAAATATGGGGTATGGAGCGAGTGCCGGCGGTGTTTTCGGCCTCGCACAATTGCAAGGACCCAGCATTTCGATGAGGCGAGTTACCGGTCTTGGCGCTTTGCGGAAGTGATAAGCAGACTGGCTGCTCTCAGGCGTCAGCCCGAGTTGTCTCAACGGCCGAAATGAAGGCGCAAAGCTGCCGTAGCCAGATTCTTATTTCGCCTTGAAACAGTTCGAACCGTCGCCCCCCTATTCCGTGCTTGTATGTGATAGTGCTCTCGTAGGACCGTCGCGTCACCACGACTACGCACCGGACGGTATGAATTGTTAAATGACACGTGCGGACATGGCAGCGGCAGCGTATTCTGGCGTCGCTCAAGTAACCAATATGTGGCTGCCTTCGGTCAACTTGATTTCGTGCACTTCCGGCAACCTGACTAAGTTAATGAGCTAGCCATCGCACCCATCAGGTTTTGCACATCCTTTCGCATCGGCACATCCAATGCTGTTGCCCATGACGACAACTTGACGCCGACGAAATCTCGGGCATGATCGATGTAGACAATCTGACCAAAGATGCCGAGTGCCATGATGGCGCTTTTTTCCACGTCTTCGATCCAGAACTTGTTGCGATAGGCGCCATTCGGCCGGCTCGCCTTCTGCGCGGTGGTGAACAAGGACGGATCGCCGATACGCGTCTCGCGCACCCAGGCTTCCGGCACAATTTGCCGGCCGTTGGCGTATCCGTTCTGCGCATAGATCAGTCCGAAACGTCCAAGATCTCGCAGGCTCGCCGAAAGGCCTCCGTCAGCGATCGCAAAGCCCTCCGCATCGATGCCGAAACTGGCGTCGCACTCTGCGCCCATGGGCTGCCAGATCAGTTCGGAAACCAGCGTCGGCAGTTTGGCGCCGGTGGCCGCCTCGATGCAATAGCCCAAGACCTCGGTTTCCATGGAGCGATATTCGAATTGCAACCCATGTGGGCGCACAATCTGCCCCATGGATGCGATCAACGCGCGCACACTACGCGGGCTGGTATTGGTTGCCGGGGCGGGCTTCCAGCCGACGGCAATATCCATGAGTCCGAAGCCTGTTTCAGGATCGGCAATGTCTTCGGGAAAATGCACGCCGCTGGTCATATCGAGGAGGTGTCGCATCGTCACGTCGTGATAGGCGCTCCCGGAGAATTGCGGCACATAGGCCGCTACCGAGCGCTCTAGGGGAAAATCTCCCCGTGCATCGAGAATACCCGCCAGCGCCGCGACGACCGATTTCGACACGGACTGCGTAAGGTGAAGAGTGTGTGACTGCATGCCGTTGTGGTAGTGCTCGCAAACGATTTTCCCGCCGTGAAGCACAAGGAACCCGTCTGTGTAGGAGCGATCCAGCAAAGATTGCGCAGTGATCTGCGTACCTCCGCTATCAGCGAAGGTAAAGCGTGCAAGATCGAAGTCTTGCGATGTGTGAAGAAGAGCCTGCGGCAAACCACGCGCGACTGGTGCAGTCGGCACGATATCCCGCACATGCTGAAAGGACCAGCGATTGAATGGCGGCCGGTCCCAGTTTGACAGCGTGAGGTCCTTCGGCCTGACATTCGCAGAAGCTGTGGTGGCAGGTGTCATGATCCAGTTTCCTTTTCCCGCTGAGGTCAGGTTCTAGCGGGCATCCTCGCGGATCATGTCCGCCGCCTTCTCGCCGATCATGACAGTTGCTGCATGCGTATTACCGCGCACCACGCGCGGCATGACAGAGGCGTCGACGACCCTCAGACCTTTGATACTCTTAACGCGGAGACGCGGATCGACGACGGCGGTCGCATCGGCGCCCATGCGGCACGTCCCTACCGCATGAATATCGGAACCACCCTTTGCCCGTATGAAGTCGAGCATGTCGGCATCGGTCTGTAAGTCTCTGCCGGGCTGCAACTCGGATTGGACATAGGGCTGCATCGCCGGCTGTCCGACGATCCGGCGCACCAACCGGATGCCGTATATCATGGCCCGGATATCATATTCCGACTGGAAGAAATTGAAGGCGATCCGCGGTGTGAGCGCTGGGTCGGAAGAACGTAGCGTCACGGAACCGCGCGCATCAGGATTGACATGTTCGGGACTGAAGCTGAAGCCCGAGAAAGGGTGCGGTTTTGCCCCGGCGCTGGAACGCTCCGCAACGCTCCAGGCCGCCATCGCCATCTGTATGTCCGGCCTGTCCTGTGTTTCGTCGCTGCGTGCAAAGCCGCCGACATAGATCCCGGTTTCGGCGAGATAGCCAGATCGCAGAAAGGCGTATTGCATACCGACGCCAATCTTGCGCAGTACGCTGTTGGCGACATCGTTCACCGTAATCGGCTTGGTGCAGCGGAACATCAGCTGGATGCAGGTGTGGTCCTGCAGATTGGAGCCGACTTCCGGCGCGTCCACGATCGCCTCGATGCCGTGTTGGCGCAGCTGCTCGACCGGCCCGACGCCGGACACCATCAGTAGCTGCGGCGACGCAATCGTTCCGGCGCACAGGATTGTCTCATGCGCTGTGGCACAGAGCTTCCTCCCACCCCGCGTGAAGACCACGCCGGTCGCCCTTCCGTTTTCCGTCATGACGCGCTGGACCGAAGCGTCCGTGACGATACGCAGATTAGCGCGGTTCCTTGCCGGTGCAAGGTAGCCCTTTGCAGCGCTCCATCGGCGCCCTTTGTGAATATTCATCTGGTAGTAGCCAAAACCATCCTGTTTTGCGCCGTTGAAGTCGTCGTTCCGTTCGAGGCCCGCCTGCTCTGCCGCACGGCAAAGCGCCTTCGGCAATTCCCGATCGAAAGACTGGTCGGAGACCTTGAGGGGGCCTCCTGCCCCGTGCCATCGGTCAGCTCCGCGCGACTGGTCCTCCGACTTGCGGAAATAGGGCAAGACATCTTCATAGGACCAGCCGGCACACCCGGCGCTTGCCCAGTCGTCGAAGTCTCGCGCATTGCCCCTCACATACATCATGCCGTTAATCGAACTCGATCCGCCCAGCACCTTGCCACGCGGCTGATACATGACGCGATCGTTGAGACCAGGCTCGGGCTCGCTGTCGTACATCCAGTTGTAGCGGCGGTCGGCAAAGAGCTTAGAATATCCCATCGGCAAGTGGATCCAGGGATTGCGGTCCCGCGGCCCGGCTTCCAGGAGCAGGACCTTGTGCTTGCCGTCCTCGCTCAACCGCGCGGCCAGCACACATCCGGCAGAACCTGCACCGACGATGATAAAATCATATGGATTGCCATCCAGAGGGCTGGCACCGGAGATGTCGTTCATAGTGGTGGTTCCGGATTAAAAGCGGGGTTTGAAAACGAGGTTAGCGGCTGGCCCAGACGAGGCCGCGCTTCAGAATGGTAGACATTGACGGATCGTCGAATTCCTCGGGGACGTGGCCCAAGGCGGAGAAAAAGACGCGGCCCGCGCCAAAAGACTTCTTCCAGATGGATGGCATGACCACGCCCTTGATCCATGGATGATGCGCATCGTCGAATCGGGTAACCGCCAAAACCTCGACCGCAGGATCGACATGCATGTAATACTGTTCCGACCGATAGGCGAAATCCGCGATACCCGCGACGACGGGGTCATCCGGCCGGGTGATTTCGACGCAGTAATCGCGGATGCCACCAGGCTCGGCAACGTAGGAGCCGCCGATCATATAGCGGAAACGATCGCTGCCGCGAAAGCCATCTACCATTCCTCCGTGAAATCCGCCCAGTCCGACTCCGGAGGAAATGGCGGCCCATAAACGCTTGGCGGTATCGACGCTCATATCGCCAACCGTCCAGTTCGGGACGATCAGGTCGTAGCTCGTCAGATCCTCTATGTCGTAGGCCGAAAGATCGTCGCGCAATGTAACCTGGAAACCTTCAGGCTCCAGCAAGCGTGCCACCCGATCTGCAGCCGCCGGGGCCTGGTGGGGAGCATAACCGCCGGAGACAATCAAACACCGCTTCATTTCCATCCCATTAGTTTCTCATTGCTCAACGATTTACACAAAATCCCACGCCCACGGCAGACCGTCAAGCGATATAAAGCAAAAAGTGCTTATTAAAACAATTATATTTGATTATAGAGAAATTATGTCCTATGCAGCCTTTATCGAATGATAGGAGTCGTCATGATCAAGGCATCCGTACCGCAACAGGCCAAGCTCAATCACGTCAGTATACCTGCGCGCGACCTTGCTGAATCCGAAGCGTTCTATCGCGAAGTTTTGGGTTGCGAGCGCATCCAAGCACCGAATTTCGGTTTCCCCGTCTGCTGGATGCGGCTCGGAGATCTACAATTGCACCTGCAACAGGTCGGTCCGTCGCCGGAGTTGCGCACATACCAGCATTTCGCCGTTCAGGTCGCCGATTTCGCCAGCGCTTATCATGTGCTGAGGGCACGCGGCGCCTTCGAGGAGAACACACGTTACGCAGATTTATGGATCTTGCCCGGCGGCGAAGTGCAGATGTTCGTTCGCGATCCCTCTGACAATCTCTTCGAGATCGACCACCCCGATGTGAACGCCATCGATCCCTCTGTGTTCACCCAGCCGCTCCGCCGGCTTGCAGACGAAGAGGTGCAGTCAGAAGGGCACCTGCGTGCAACTCTGTTCCTGCGCGGCGATCTCTTCGCAGCTCGGGACTGACCGATCGACGGTTCGAACTTTAAGCTCAAGTGGCTAGCTTCGTGGTCAGTTCGCTTCCGATCGCCTGAATGGACTCGATAATGTGCTCGAACTTGCCCGGATCGGCGCTGACAAGAGCGGTCACGCAGGTAATGCCGATCGACGCGACGGGAACACCGTCCGTGTTGAAAATCGGCCTCGCCACGCATGTCAACCCTTCATGGGTCTCGTTAGCGTCGATCGCATAACCGCGCTGGCGGGTTACCGTTAGGTTAATCCGAAGATCGTCGGCATTCGTAATCGTGCTTTTGGTATGCTGGACGAATTCGAGGTTCTTGATGAGGGATTCCCGCTGTTCCTGCGGCAGGAAAGCAAGGATGGCCTTGCCGACGGCCGAGCTATAGAGGGGTTCCAGCACGCCTATGACGTGGCGAATGGAGATGATCGAGTCCGACAACGCAAAATCCGCCAGCAGGACGCGGTCATTGACGAAAAGACCGAGATGCGTCGTCTGCCGGGTTATGCTTGCCAGGCGCTGCAACTGCTCATGAAAGGAATCGATAATGCGTGTCTTTTCCCGCAGGCGCGACGCCCAGTAATAGACCCGCCCGCCCACATCATATTCCTTGGTCGTAGCGTCCTTGCGTAAAAACCCGGCATGTTCGAGTGTCTGGAGAAAGCGGAAGGCAGAGGCACGGTCCATATCGAACCGACGAATGATATCGGAAAGCTTCAAGGGACCGGGAGACTCGATGATCTCGTCGAGAATACGCAAGCCCTTTTCAAGACTCTGGATATGGCCCGGTAGTGTTTCGCCTTCGCGCGCAACTTTCACGGCCGTATCCAAGCATCCATCTCCACACTGTTGTTTAATGTGAAAACAAATATGACTTTAGCGCCGCATTGTCAAACGGCATAGTCTTATAGGCGGCACGTGTGCTCGCGAGACAAATCCAGCGTCTCTGCGAATTTGAAGCCGTTCTTAGAGGCGATCGACGACCCCTTCGGCCGACATCAGGTTGCGGGGCTGCCGCGTGTGATCTCCGCAATTACGGTCGTTTGGGTCCTTAACGCCTTCACCTGCGCGCCAGCCTATGGGCCCAGTGCCCTTCCATTCGCCAATCGAAATGGAGCGCGTGTTCCGGTTGCGAGGGTGAGAGCGAGCATGTTCGCTGGCGTTAGATTACCGGCTTGCCCTTCTTGAGCACCACCAGAACAGCGAGCGTGGCGATTAGCAAGAGAAGGGTCGAGACGACGGCTATGGTTGGGTCGATCTGGTCGCGCAACAACGTGAACATCACTTTGGGCAACGTCGTGTACTCGCCGCTGGCGACGAACATTGCCACCACAACTTCATCCAGCGACGTAACGAAGGCAAGCAGGGAGGCCGCAGCGATTGAACCCGAAACCTGCGGTAGCACGACCTTCCGCCAAGCTTGCCAGCCCGTCGCGCCCAGGCTACGGGCTGCTTTCTGCTGAGTGAAGTCGAACTGGCTGAAGGCTGCACTCATGACGACGAAAACGACCGGTATGGCAAGCGCGACATGGCCGAGGACGAGACCTGAAAGGCTCCCGACCATGCCAATGCGCGCAAGCACGAAGAACAAGCCGATGGCGATGAGGATTGCCGGAATGATTGCGGGCAGTACGATCAGCGCGCTGACCATGATGCGCATTCGCGCGCTGAGCGACATCACGCCATATGCGGCGGCGATGCCGATCGGCACGGAAAGCGCGGTCGTCAACACACCCACCACCAGTGAAGCCCGGCTGGCATCCATCCATGTCAGCGAGGAAAAGAAATGCTGATACCAGCGAAGGGACAGTTCGGTAGGCGGGAACTGGAGAAAGTCCGATGCTGAAAATGACATCGGCACGACGATGAGCGATGGCCCCGACATGAACACGGCAAGCGCAATCGCCCCGGTCCATTTCAGCAGCGTCAGCCAACGGCTGGTTCCAAAACCGTCAAGCATTTGCCACCGCCTTTCCTGGAGCCCGCAGCCAGGCCTGCAGAGCATAACTGAATGCAAACAAAAGCGCCGTGAACACGAGCAGCACGACGCCAAGAGCGCTAGCTGCCCCCCAATTGGCATAGTTCGACAAGCTTCTGGCTATTCGCATGGAAACGACAGTCACATTGCCACCGCCGAGAATTGCAGGCGTGACATAGAAGCCAAGGCTCATGACGAAGACGAGGATTGCACCCGCGGTGATCCCCGGCGCCGCCAGGGGCAGGAAAACCCTGCGAAACGTATAGCTGCGGGAGGCGCCCATACTAGCCGATGCCCGCATAACAGCAGGGTCGATACTGCGCATCGCGCCGAGAACAGGCAGAAGGAAGATCGGTAGCATGATGTGGACCATGCCGAGAACCGTGGCAAACGCGTTGAAGGCCAGGGGCAATGGCGACTCGATTATACCAAGCGATATCAGCGTGGAATTGACCATTCCGGTTCGCTGCAGGAGGACTAACCAAGCATAGGCGCGAACCAGAAGGGACGTCCAGAACGGCAGAAGGATTGCGACCAGAAACCAGGTCTGCTGCCGTGCAGGTAGTTGATTGATAAATGCGCCGAAAGGAACGCCGATCAGCACGCAGAGAACAACGGTTGCGAGGCTCACCTGGAAGGTCGTGATGAAGATTCGCGTATAACTGGCGCTTGCGGTCAGCCGTTCATAATTTTCCAGGCTAAGCGTTCCGTCCGCGCCAAAAGCGGACAGCCAGAACAGCCACGCACAGGGAATGATCACACAGATCAGCACGATCAGGAGGCAGGGTAGGACAAAGCCGAACGACACCAAGCGTTCCTGTTGCGCGTCGCGTGCAAGCCTTACGGTGTTGTCGTCAAAGGCCGGGGTGTTTTGCGAAGCCGTCGACATGAACCCTCCTAAAGGACGTGCAAGAGATCTCGGCGTACGTGCAACTTCACGTCGCTGCCGACGGACAGGGCATGCACCGCATCTATGAAATGTTTCTGAGCCCGAGCCAAGATTTGCTCGCCGTTCGGCAGGGCCACCTGCAGGAGCCAGCTATCGCCTTGAAACACGATGCCCCGCAACAATCCAGACAGGGAAAGCCAAGCTGCAGGATCGCCCGTAGAGGCGAGGCAAAGGTCTTCGCTGCGGATCATGAGCATCGACCCTGAGCCACCCAGCGATCCTATCTCACTGATGATCCCGTTCGACGGCTCGTCCAGTCTGACGATCACAGCTTCGCCGATGAACCGGGCCACGAATTCCGTCTTCGGGCGACGGTAGATCATTTCCGGCGTATCGAGCTGAACGATATGGCCCTTGTCCATGACCGCGACACGGTCGGCAATCGTCATCGCCTCCCGCTGATCATGCGTGACATAAAGCGTGGTGATGGAAAGCTTGGTATGCAACTCGCGAATTTCTATTTGCATTTCTTCGCGCAACGTCTTGTCCAGTGCCGAAAGCGGCTCGTCCATCAGCAGTACGTTCGGCTCGAAGACGATCGCACGCGCCAGCGCTACGCGCTGCCGCTGTCCGCCAGACAGCGCACTGATCTTGCGGTCGCCAAACCCGGCAAGTTTGACGGTCTCCAGCGCCGCCTCCGCTCGCGCCCGCGAGTCCGCCACGGCAATGCCCCGGACATTGAGCGGGAACATGACATTGGAAAGCACATCGAGATGCGGGAACAGCGCGTAGCTTTGAAACACCACGCCAAAACCACGCTTGTTTGCCGGGAAGCGAACAATGTCCTCTCCGGCAAAATGGATGCTGCCCTTTTCCGGACGAATGAATCCCGCAACTGCCATCAGAAGAGTGCTCTTTCCCGACCCAGAAGGGCCGAGAATGCTGATCAGTTCGCCGGCCTTCACAGAAACACTGACATTGTCCAGCGCCCGAAAGTTGCCATAGCTCTTCGAAATACTGTTAATTTCCATAGGTTTGGCAGAACGATGGGTCATGTCGGCTGTTCGGTCATCCATTGAAGAATTGGCAGGTTTTCGCGGGTGAAGATTCACTCCGTCATCATATCCTCGAACAAGGTCTGGATCTTGTCGTTGTTCTTCGCCCACCAGTCCACATCCTGCACAATCATGCTTTGCGCATTCTTCGGGTTGGTCGGCAGAACCGCGGCCGTCGCCGGCTCGATCAATCCCGTTTCATAAGCACCCATATTGACCGGGCCATAGGACACGAATTTCGTCAAGCCCGCCTGGGACTCCGCGCTGGACATCTCCTTAAGCATCTGCATCGCAGCATCCTTGTTCGGGGAACCTTTTGGGATGGCGAAGCAATCATAAGCGAGAATGGCCTGGTTGTAGGTGAAGTCGACACTGCCACCGTCCTTCTTGGCGGTTTCGAAGCGCCCGTTCCACCCCGTCGTCATATCGACCTCGCCGTCTCTCATCAGCTGGCCGTGCTGGGCACCCGAAGACCACCAGACGGCGATGTTCGGCTTGAGCGTCGCGATCTTGTCGATAGCGCGCGTCATGCCTTCGTCAGTGGCAAGAACCGCGTAAAGATCCTTTGCTGCCACGCCGTCCGCCAGAAGCGCCATTTCAACCTGCGCCTCCGCGTTGGACCGCATCGCGCGGCGTCCGGGGAATTTGGACGTATCCCAGAAATCCGCCCAGCTCGCTGGCGACGGCTCCTTGTAGGTCTTTGTGTTCCACGCCATCACGGCGGCATAACCATACGCGCCGACACAAAACGGCGCGGCCGTGCCGGGCAGGAATTTCGAGGAATCAATGGTCTTGTAGTCCAGCGGCTCGAGCATGCCTTCCGCACCCGCGATGGCAGCCTCGTAACCACTCATCATGATGATATCGGTTTTCAACGCATTTGCGCCGACTTCCAGCCGCAGCACATCCAGAGCCTTATCGGCGGTTTCTTCCTTGACCGCGAAACTGAGCTTCTTGGCAGCCGGCCCCCAGAGAACCGCCCGACCGCCCTCCTGCACCGCACCCCCAGGACTGTTGATGACGAGAGTCACATCCTGAGCAAATGCAGCGCTGGCAAAGGCGATCAGGGCGCTGGTCAGATAAATGGTACGGCGCATTAAAGTCTCCCGCGTTTGGGCCAGCAGAGCACTGGCAATGGAATTCCCCGAGTTGTCCTAAAAACAACATTTTTATTTATCGCACACTAAACGCTGGGATTTTGGCGAGGTCAAGCGCAAACTTCATATTTATTTCCTCATATAGAAATTTTTGTATCGCATAGAACAACACGCTTGCTTGTGCCCGCGTTTGGCCTTACTCGTCTCATCAGGATGTGAGGGCTGAATATTCATGAACAATCGCGGGAAAGAGGCAGCGCTGGTTAATCTGGCATTTCGGGTAGACGATCTGGCCGAAGCTGAAGTGTTCATCGAACAAACGCCCGGTTGGACCATGAACGCGCGCCACGAGATCGACGGCGACATCTTTTTTGAGGCCAGCTTTGGTGGTGTGAAGGTCAACTTCTTCAAGGCGGCCCTTTACGACACACCTTCAGTACTGCCCGCGCTGGGCTTTCTTCATGTAAGCTATGGCGTTCCTGACCTTGCAAGCATGCTCGAAGAAGATGCCTGGTCGAAGGCGTTGATCTGGGGACCGCAAGTCATCAGCGGTGGCTTTGGAACGCGCAAGATAGCTTTCTTCGAACCCCTGCCCGGCTGCCGTATAGAACTTATGGAGGAAATGTGATGTGGAACGAAGACATCGTCCGGCGCCTTGCAACGGCCGGTGCTGCCACCGTGTACGAAGCCTACGGTCGAAAGGGCAATCTCGACCCTACGGTTTCCCGCATAAGCTCATCGCGTCAAATCGCAGGTCCCGCTTTCTGTGTGGTCTGTACACGCGGCGACAATCTTGCTTTGCATCGTGCCGTGGCCGAGGCGCACGAGGGTGATATTCTAGTGGTGGCGGGCCATGGAGATTGTTGCGGTTACCTCGGCGACATCCTTGCCGAAGCCGCCGCCGTCCGCGGCATTGCAGGTATTGTTGTCGACGGGTTCGTCCGCGACCGCGCCGAACTGCAAAAGCTGGATTTCCCCGTCTGGGCTCGCGGCCTGTCGATAAAGGGCGCAACGAAAACCAGTCCCGGCCAAATCGGCATCGCCATGGATTGCGCAGGCGTGAGGATCGAACAGGGAGACCTGATCGTCGCCGATGACGACGGCGTCACCTGCGTTGCAAAATCTGATGTGCCTACAGTAATTGGGGGTGTGCAGCAGCGGCTTGAGCAGGAGATCGACGTCCGCTCCAAACTTAGGCTGGGGGCGTTAACGCTCGATCTCCTCGATCTGCGGAAATATTGCTGATCCTCTCCGCGCAGACCAACTCAGTTCGCAGAAAGCATCTGTATCCAGATTGTGGAACCTGTACTCGAAACGGCTCAAGGCCATCCGTGCGCAGATACCGCGAGATCCACGTCCTCCGCCGTGCTGAGCGCCAACCGGCCCGATACCAATCCTGTCGCGGGATTGACGATATCCTGTGTGTCGTCAGTGGACGGATTGACCCAAGCGCCGCTGATATAGTTCTTCGAAATGTCTCGCATGACAGTTCCCTTCTGGTCCGGTTCACTACGCGCCGGAAAGCTATCGGTCGCCCGCCCGATGAAGCCGTCGAGAGCACGGCGAACAGACATGACGACGCGCGGCTGGCGACCGATCGCGTTGCGGAGATCCTCGCCTCGCGGGCCGCCAACCTCAATCGACTCCCGCAACCCGACTAGCCGGCTCTCGCCAGGTGGAGCGGCTCGCTCGAGCGGCACAGGCAAAACCATTGGGCTCAAGAGTGTCGCGCGCCCCAAAACAAAAAGGCTGCCGTCGAGACCAGCTCGACGGCAGCAAGGCCCCCCAGAGGCGGGGAACAGGTATTTCGCGATCTTTGTCCTGCAAATCAGCGGTTTTCCCGAAGGAAGAACCGTTCAGACCGTCGATAGAATCACGCCTTCGATTTCACACTGCGTCGCTGAGAACCTTCATCACCGCCCAGTCCTGCACGGCAACACCCACGGACTTGAAAACCGATCTATCCGTTCGCCGCGGTGGCGCAAGCACACCTTTACCAAGGGGGATGAGATTAGCGGCCTTCAGAATTCCCGAGCGAAGCGCCGTCACGATCTCGCCGGCCTCGGCCATGCAGGCCTCTGCATTATCGATATAGGCGGTGCAGCCGCCTAGCACTTTTCCTCGCGGATAAGTGAGGCTGCGCCCATTTGAGGCCCGGCTCGGCGGCCGTCGCAACCATGGAGTTCTCTAGGCTCAGGACCCATTGATTTGCAGAAACGGCTGTGATTCAGGCTGGCGTATAGGAGTCTGACTGATGAGCAATTTGTTTTTGGCTGACCGACGAGCAAATGGCTCGTCTTCAGCCCTATTTTCCCAAGAGCCATGGTCGCCAGCGCGTTGATGATCGACGCGTTCTGAGCGGCATCATCTTCGTCAACCGCAACGGGCTCAGGTGGTGCGATGCGCCGAAGGAGTATGGCCCGGCGAAGACGCTTTATAACCGCTGGAAACGCTGGGGCGATAAAGGCATCTTTATCCAGATGATGGACGGCCTGGCCGTGCCCGAAGCTGCAGAGCACAAGACGATCATGATCGACGCGACCTATCTGAAGGCCCACCGCACGGCTTCCAGCCTGCGGGTAAAAAAGGGGGCGCGGGCCGCCTGATTGGGCGCACGAAAGGCGGCATGAACACCAAGCTTCATGCCGTAACGGATGCGAGTGGCCGCCCGATCCGTTTCTTCATAACGGCCGGTCAGGTCAGCGATTACACCGGTGCTGCCGCCTTGCTTGATGAGCTTCCCCAGGCCAAATGGCTACTGGCCGACCGTGGCTATGATGCCGACTGGTATCGTGACGCTTTACAGGCGAAGGGGATCACTCCCTGCATTCCGGGTAGGAAATCCCGCAACAAGACCATCAAATACGACAAACGGCGTTACAAACGGCGCAACCGGATCGAGATCATGTTCGGGCGTCTCAAAGACTGGCGGCGTGTCGCGACGCGCTATGACAGGTGCCCAATGGCCTTCCTCTCCGCCATCGCTCTCGCTGCAACCGTTATCTTCTGGCTCTGATCAACGAGTCCTGAGCCTAGGGTAGATAGTTAACTGACACAGTGCAGATGACGCTTGCGGAAACGAATGGATCGCACTGCTCGTACAGGAATCTGTTCGCTGCGACTCTCGCACCGGGCCTAGTCTTCGCCTTCGACTATTTCCGTCACTAATTCGGCCGCCTTCACAATGCGGTCCTTTCTGTCGAACACGATACCAGCGATGGTGGATTGACGAACGTTCAGCCTCCCGTCGCCGTCAACACCGTGTTCGTCCAAGATGGTCTGTATCCTCAACTTACGGCCGGATTTGATCTCGAAACCCTCCTGAGTAACCCGCACGAAGTGCCGATTGTTGGTCGAGTAAAGACTCCAGCGACTATCCGCTTCATATCCGGCATAACCGTAATGCCAGACCAAAAAGTACTTATCTTGCGGCACCCCAGCCAGTTCCAAGACTGCGCGGACATAAGGGTCGGAGTAGTAACTGCTCAGCCGCGTTTGCTCCATCATACAAAGGTCGAAGCCCATCTTGTAGCTCGACGAAATAAAAATGCCGCTCTTCCCCGAGCGCATGACCGGGTATTTCGTCATATAGTAGCGCCAATCGTATTTCTTCGACGCCACAGCCTCCCGCAGATAATCTTCCGAAATCTTGCGGAGGGCCGCTTCAATATCGACGAGCCCTTCGTCGTGAACTGCGTCTAACAGTTTCGTAAGCGTAGCCTTGGTATTATCGACCCCCGGTCTGCTCCGCGCAACGAAGAGGTCGCGCCAGACGCTCGTAAGAGATGGACTTGCGAACTGAAAACGGTCGCCAGCAATCTTCTGCGAGTAGTCACCGCACGCCAGAAATGCTTGCGATACCTGCTCGTACGACGTTTTTCCCGAAAAAATAGCGTCGAACGCGCGGGCGCGTCGAATGAATACCCGCTCGTCTACATTCAAGTCAAACATCGCGAGATTGCCTCGAAGAAGATCATGATCCTCCAATCGGTACATTGTCTCACCTAGTTCGACCGATCGATTTGCCGACAGAAAAGAAGCTTTTGCGACTTCTTCCTCGACCTGCGCTCGATTGAAGCTCTTGAGCGCCGCCAGATGTCCGCTGACAATATAGGCAGAGACTTCGTCGAGAAGCGGGCGGATAATCTCGACGCGAATTTCGTTTTGGGATGCGAAGATTACGTTCCGTAGGCAACGCATCCTCTCGTTTAGTTCGTCTCGCGAAGGCCTGGAATCGGTGACGATGTACTCGATGACCGCATGAAGCAGGAGAGTTCTCGGCAAGCTGAAAGCTCGGTTACGTCCTTGGGTTAGCCCGTAGCTTCTGCAGCAGTCCTCGAGGAGATTAACGTCGCCGAAGATAGTGACGGTGCCTGCCCTGTGTTCGTCATTCGCGAACAGCTTTTGAAACCAATTATCGATGTCCGACATCGTCGTCGCAAAAGCGAACTCCGCATGGAGGCCGTCCAGCACTGAGAACAGGCCATCCTGGGCAGCAAGCGTGACTTCTGTTTCGGGACCTCCGTAGATCGCCTTGGCAGTCGCTTCTAGATCCTCGTCCGCGGGACGGCCATCAAGGCCCTGACGCCAAATCGTGATGTCGGTAATGAACCTAAAAAGGCGCAGGAACTCTTCGTCGGCATTGTCGTTCGCACCTCGAAAAGGCCAGATCAGATCCGCCCAGTCCTGATCTATCTTCTTAGCGAACTTTGCGTAGCGACCAGTTTGCTCGCGGGCCGGAGGCAATGCTTCCTCAAACTCTTTCAACACCTGTTCGAACTGCGCTTTAAAGTGCTCGAATTCCGTGAGTGGCTTCCCGCGCGAATTCATCTTGATGTAGAGCTCGTCGGTAAGTCCCATCTCCTCGAGCGAGAGGAGTTCGAACGTGATACTAGGGTTGCTCTCGGACGTCAGGCGGGTCCATGCGACAAGGCAGGATCCATCACTGACATCGGCGAACAATGCCTGGATGTCGTCGAGAACCACCAGCATGGATTGGATCGTGGGGTCCTTCCTCCACGAGCCGGCAAACCAATGCTGGTCCTGAAGCCATTCAGAGATCCGACAGTCGTTCAGTAAGGGGCAGATCGTTGCGAGCTTCGCGCAAAAGTCGCGCGACGAAAAGCGCGTGTGATAGGTGAATCGCTTGATAAAATCCCGCTCTTCATCGGAGACTCGACAGCGGACTGCCAAATACCAATGCAACAGGTACAGCGATGTCAGCCGCTGTTGCCCGTCTAGCGGAATAAAGCGCCCACCCTTGGTGTCTCCGTAAACGAAGTCCAAGCTGATTTCTTCCTCGCTCGTCAGTGCCTGCTTGAGGACATCAAGGAAGGATCGCCGTATCCGCTTGACCTCGATGTTCTGCCGTCCTTGGGCGAAGTCTCGTTGGATTATAGGGATCTCGATGATCTCGATATCCGAAGAACGAAGCATGTTGCGAAACGAGGTTTTGGTCATTGGGCACCAACCAGATACTGTCCTACGCCCCGATCCTTCGAGATCAATGCCTCCAAATAACTTTGCCTGTCTTCCCGGCTCCACAAATGCATTTGTTCGCTTCCAGCGTCGACGAAATACTTTAGGAAAACCTGCCTTGTGCAGATCGGTATGAACGCCCCGCTGCGGTCATAATCAATAACCTTCAATCTTTTCACGGCGAATGCTCGGTTGCCAAGACTGCTGTTGATGGGCCTGGAAAGAAGAGCAAGGTTGGCGATCCCTTGAATAGAGTCGTCATCGCCCTCCGGGCTGAGCAGAGTGGTCACCCTCCGCGAAAGCCTCGTGAATCTGCTTTCGGTCAGTTGGGAGGAGAGCGATTTCTCTACTTCTGAGATAACATTTTGTCTTTCGGACTCAGAAACTGGGTCTTCAAAGCGCACCTTCTCCAGCGCCGCTTTGCCATCTATTAGCCAATGACGCCATTCCTCGGCGGTGGTCAGCAGTTCGGCATTTTGAGCATGAATGTGTTCCAAAGACCATTTCTCAGACTTGTGAGCGTGGAAAGGATACCGCTCGGTCGAATGCTTGAGCCGCCTTACAGTCTCGACGTTGAACAGGAGCAGCACGCTCTCGCATTTCCGGGACCCGGTTTCATAGTTCAACTCCATGACGGCTGCCGGAGAGAGCCCGACTGAGCGGATTATCAACTGATCGACGGCGCGGCCGAAGGCCGACTTCGTCTTCTCCAGCTCAGAAAGATCCAGCAGCTGACGCAGAGAAGTCCCGGTCGTTATCAGATAGCCCAGCTTGTGATAGAGATCGCGGTCCTCGAACCATTCTCGGAGGACTTGGTAGCACTGGACGATTGTCGCCCACACACTCGTTGACTTCGCTTTGGCTCTTCCGTCCAATGCGTTCTTGAAATGCAGGAACGTGAAAAAGCGGTCTTTCTCATCTGGCCGGCGTTTCGCCATGAGATCGAACAAGAGTTCGATACGAGTCGGATAGTCCGCACCATCGCTATTGCTGAGAAAAGCCCAGAACTCCGGCTGCTGAAGGTCCTGTTCGATAGCGTCCCATTGCGACCCGATTTCTACTCGCCGCTGAAAATTGTGGGCGTCAAGATCCTTCGAAAGCAGCAGCGCCTTGACCAGTTCTGCATTGGTAAGGGGAATACGTCCGACGTTAAGGCGAATGAAGAGAGTGGTCGCATCGATGTTATCGGGTTCGTACCAGATAACGTAAACGAGGTTCTCGAGATAATCTAAGACCTTGAACGCTAGGAGTTTAGAGGGCGTAGCAAGGCGAGCCGCCGTCTCCGCAAACCAGCTCCTGATGCACTCGTAGGCCGCGTGCATATGGTAGAAATCAATGTTGTCGTTCATCCGCTCAGCATCGAGAGACCGCAGATACTCCCGGCTGGCTGGCCGCGTTTCGTACAAGAGGGAAAACCGGTGACCTGTGTCCACCCCGACTTCGGTGTTGAGATAGCGGTAGATCAAATAAAGCGTCGTTAGACGTTGCTGGCCGTCGATCAGCTCGTAAGCTCCTTCGCCAGCACGCCGTTTCACCACTATCGGCTGCAGACAGTAGTTGTCGGTTGGCGCGCGGCTGCCGTCTGCGTAAATGTCGCTGAGCAGAGCTTCAACTTCATGTCCCCCCCAGCGGTAACCCCGTTGATAGGCAGGAACGAAATACTCGCCTTCGATCCCGCCTTTTCCTCCGACTTTCTGAAGGCGTGGGCTTCGTACGGCGGTTTGTGTAAGTTCGTATGTGTCGGCTAGCACTAAAAACCTCGGGCAGCATAAGCTTGATTCGAGCGATCGGGTAACCATACGGGTTCGAAGACTTTTTACAATCTTAGGTAAAAGCGTCAGCATAAATCAACAGCGTGGCCGATGCGCGCAGTTGGAAGTATCGAGCGTTCAAGTGGTTCAAATCTAGAACCGCTACGGCACCGACGATGTGAGGCGGGTTTTATCCGTAAATATTTCGGCGGACGGTTTCAGTTAAACGCTTAGGCTGCAGGAATGGAAGATCTGGTACTGGCAGGCCGGCTGCTCCCCGATTCTGGCCCAACTGCGAATGCAGACACCTGATACGGCAGTCCGGAATTGGCCAAAGCTGCCGTAGCCCACGCTCTTGAACGGACTCGAACTAACGACTTGTTGTTCTACCTACGCTAACCCTCTGAAGTTGCTCACCGAGTGATGCCCTATTTCACCTAGCGGCGCGGTTACTAAGACACGTCGCCCCTTGTGACAGCGGCGGCAGGAGTACCGATCTGTGTTGCGATGTGGCTGAACCAGGATGTCGAGTACATCGCCGTCAGCGTCGATTGCCCGCCAGAGCCAGAATTTCTTGCCGCCGATCACAATGGCAGCCTCATCCATGTGCCACTTGTCATTCGGCTTTGGCCGGTTCCGGCGAATGCAGGTGGCAAAATGGCGGCCAAAACGATTGATCCAAAGACGAACGGTCTCCCGGCTGACGATCACGCCGCGCTCCGCTAGCAGATCCTCCACATCGGCCGTGCTCAGGGCAAAGCGATGGTAGGCCCAAACCGCATAAGCGACGATCTCACGCGGAAAACGAAAACCCTCAGACGGGGAAAAGCGCTCGGCAATTTCATCGTGCCTCGATACCTGCAACGCATGCCTCAAACAACTTGGCAATACCCCGCAAGCGTAGTCACCTGGGCCTCCATAGCGAACAAGTGCTCGGTCGTCGGCGGCGATCGCCACGGGCATACCTCTTCGTCAGCGTTGGCGGGGACCAAGGCAATCCAGATCTTGACGAGGATGAGGATCAGGCCTGCGATCGCTTTCAGGCGGCGGATGAATTCATCGTATTTCATGAGAACTCCTGGTTCACTCAGCGGTCCATCCGCTTCGGTTCTAGGAGCCTGCACGCGATCAGTGTGCTCTTCCACGCATTCCGGTTTCGCAAAGTATTGAAAATATGCAATTCTGCAGATCCCCGCGTCTGTGTGCATTTTCCACGTATTTTGTGCAGGAACTACAGAACTGTGCGAAACCGAGAAAGATTGCGCTCCTTGCTCGACATGGTAGAAAAACCGTCGGAGGCCGCGATGATGGAAAATAGGTTCGTACAGGTTAAGGTCGACGCTGCTCGTGTGGCGCTCAGCGCCTCCGAGCATTTTATCAAGGCAAACGGAAAGAAGACGATCGCCCTCGATGCAATCGTCGTGCTCGTCAAGCGCCGGCACGCCAGGACGCCATTCGCCAAGTCCCCTCCTCAGGACCGTTCAACGCTTCAACGCTGGTTTCAGGGTGATACGAAGAAAGGAGTCCCTCGGGATATTTGGAATTTCATCGAGACACTGCTCGGCGTCCCGGAGAATTCCTTGTGCTTCCATTTGGCCCGTTCGTTTCATTCAGACGAGGCCACACGTAGAATCGCCACGTCAACCGCGCTCGCCCGAAACCTCGCGAACCTCCAGGTGGCGATGTATCCGCGAAAGTCAAATTCCCTGTCTACCAGCCCCGATGTCGAGCAAACCATCTCGATCGAGACGACGGCTTATTTTGGACCTTCGCTGAACGACTGGACCGACTCCGCCGACGGCCGGACTTACTCCGGCAGCGTGCAGGTGAGATCGGCTTCACTTCAGCTGCATCTCGCGGACTCCGCGATCGTCGATGGGACCGACTTCCTCGGCGATCTCGGCATCGCCACCATCAACGGAAAGACGATCAACTGCATGGGCCCCGGGAGCGAAGGAGTCGCGTGTGCATGGAACATAAACGCCGAAGAGCCCGGAGCAACTCTTGCCGGTAAATTGCGGCTTGGAGAAATATGCCATGTCGAAGGCAGAATGCATCCTGAGGACAAGGTCACGATCTGTGTGCAGCCGAACGGGCTGGATGTCGTGAATGTAAGGGTGGACCATGGCGCAGTCGATGGTCCGAACGAAATCAGGTCGCAGATCAGGAGGCGACTTCTCGAAAAGGCGCTGCGCAGAAGCCTGGAAGCAGAGGATGGCGCAGACACCGTGCTTTGCCAGGCAAAACTTTGGGACTGACCTGACATGGATATCCCGACCCGGTTCAAGACCAAACTTCGCAGACTTGAAGCTTCCAGGTGCGATGACTGGATCTCCTGCCTCCTGGAGATTGGTGAAGATCCCCATACCTTCTTCGAGCACAGCGATTGGAGAAGCGTAGATTTCTCCATGTCCGACATGCGGGGAATTTCCTTCCGCGGCGCGGTCCTCGACGGCGCAAGGTTCCGCGCCGGCCATCTTTCGCGTGAACAGCGCAAGGCCGCTCGATCGGCAAAGGGCGTCGTGGAGGTTAAAGAGGATGAGCACCCGTTATCCGATCGCGACTACCGTGTGGAACACGGCTTGATACGTCCGGAAGTGCTGCGTGCCGCTGATTTCCTGAGAGCAAGAAAGAGTATCGTACTGATTGGACCGCCGGGTTCGGGAAAGACCTTCGCACTGCAGTTCCTGACGAAGAGTGCCCAGTGTGTGCGCGTGATAGGGGAGAATTGGCGTCGTCGGTCATCAAGGGGCGGCCTCGCGGCGACACTGTGTCGGGAGGCACTGTCCCACGGCTGGGAGGGCGTGGATCAGCGCAGGCTGGAAAGATATGCCAGCCGCGAGGAGTTGAACGGGAACTTCGATGAGGTTCCCGGCAAAGCAGAGCGCGCTCTTGTAAACGCGATGATCAAGGCATTCGCCATCAATAACCAGGGTGGCATTCTTGCGATCGATGATCTTTCGCAATTCCGTTTGTCGGACATGGCACTTCTGCTCCGGGCTGCCCGTAGAAACAGAGTTCAGCTGGTCATGACAGCCGGTACGAACAAGTTCCGCCTCGACGCCTCACCCGCGCTGGCTTCGGAGGTGCGCAAGGGAAACTTATGCCTGGTCGATCTCTACCCTCTTGATGCTGAAGCGGTGAGCGATGTTCTTGCCGTCTTCGGTCATGACAAGGCCACCTGTTACTCTGCTGGCAAAGCATTGGAAGGTCTAGGCTATGAACTCGCCATAGAGGTTGCGACGTCCCTCAAGAGAAACGACATCAGCGCTCACCTCGATCGTCTGGTGATGTCAATTATAGCAGACAAGTCGAAGGCTGAAGGCGCGATGGAAGATCGGCAGGACATCCTGAATCGCCTGACAAGCCGGAAAGACTCTTCTCTCTCGCGCGATCAGATCGTTGGCGAAGGCATTCGTGCCAAACCTCTGCTCGCTGCGTTGGAGCACCTGCTCCGGTCCGGAATTGTGAGAGAGAATATTCGTGAGAAAAAGATCACTTTCGCCGCGCACTGCCTCGAGGACCGATGGCGGCATTTTCATACCAGTCGCCTGATCGGGACCGTGAAGTGGTTCGATCAGAAGAAAGGGTATGGCTTTATCAAGCCTGACAACCAGGACAAAGACATCTTTGTTGGTATCCGTGCGATCGAGGAAATCGGCTTGGCTCGATTGAAAGATAATCAGCGTTTGTCATTCCAGATGATTGCCGACCGGAATGGAAAGCAGCAAGCCGGCCACATCATCCTGATCGGGTCCTGACAGACGATGCTTCCGCACTGCCGCAGTTCATATGCAGCTGCCACCTCGCGTCAACCTCAGGATACCAGCGCAACCAACGCCCGCGGGGAAAACCAAAAAATGCCGGGCTTGCACCCGGCATAGTTGGGCCTGCGGCCTTGGGAAGAGAATCGAACGGGTTTTCCGTAGAGGATCGGGCCTCGCACAGAGACACCAGCTCCTGAGGATTCAAAGACGCGAGCTCGGCTGCAGACCTCGACAAGCATAACTGTCGTGAGACAGCCCACCAGAACGCAAGCTCCAGATGCCCTTCCAAATGAATCCTGGCCTTGCATGCTCGACGACCGGCCGACGCGGAAGCCGTCGCAGGGCGCCACGCTGGATCAGCTTACGGAATTCATTCACGCAGGACTTTTCCGGGCCTTCTCCAGGCTCTATCGACGCTTTCAGACGGTCCACCTAGGCAATGCCGCCTACCTTGAAGCTCAGATAATGCCAAAGGTTCGAAACGCCCTCATCCTTAGAAAGGAGTCGTGCAAGGCGCTTCAGACCTACGAAAAGGAAAATCCGGAATTCACCACGAAAACATTCGAGGCACTCCAGTCACCTGAAAGCTTCGAAACGCACATGAAGGCGGTGGAAGACCAGCTCGACCGGATCTGCACCGAGCGACGCTCGTCGACAGACTGAGGATGAATTATGCCGGGAGCAAGGCATGGCGCCATTGAAAGCGTGAACCCATGAAGCAGGAGCCGCGGCGTCTGCGTCCGGTCTGCCGAACGCCGCTCGCTAGGGGAGCGGGTTCGATTCAGCTGCATGGCCGTGAACGGATTGATCGCTCAAGAGCATTTCTCGCCTGATAACGAAGCTTGTGAATTCCATCATGTTCTTCGGGTTGCCGGCTGATGGCATTGCACAGCCTTCGATGCCATCTGGGTCAAGCTGCGGGATGAAGGGAGCCGTCACGGGCTGTGACGCGACGTCCTTGCCGACGTGCAGATACTTCGACCGCCGCTGATAGCTCTCCTTGAACATGCCCTCCACACCATGTCCCAGGTGCCTCCTGCCCAGATCCACCACACGCTGCGAAATCTTGTGCTGTGGCTGATTGCACGTCGGGCAACTGGCAGGCTTGCTCAGGGGAAGATCAACGGCTTCGAGTGACGAGACAAAGAGGGCCAGAGCGAGGTCATGGGCATCAGGTAACTTCCTGTATATGCCAAGGCCCCTGTGGAAGATGCTGGCCGCGCGTACCAGGCGTTCGTCATGGATTTCATCTTCCAGAAGGTCCTCGCAGTATCGCAGTTGAGCTGCGCTGAGCAGAAGCCGATGATCCTGCACTGGAGAGTCATCGAGCGAGTCTTCCTCAACCAGAAACTGGTTTGCATCGTCGTGCCCTGCGCTCGCTTCACCCTCCCTGTCGTGGACCTGTTCGAACGCTGCATTGGTCATGCACGAGAGCGCATCGATCAACGGGACAAGGCGGACAGCGAATTCGTGCCGAATGTCGGCGTCATCGAACCCCCTGACAGAGATGCCGATTTCAGTCTCTCCGCTGGTGAGCGGCCCGCAGTACCAGTTTCTGCCGCGGTAGTGGGCAAGCGGAATCCGAGGGAGTGTTCTGACCTGGGTCGAAAGAAGGCGCTCGCCGGGCTGCCCCTTTCGTTCGACAGCCTCCTTCACGCAGGTCCGGAGTATCTGTTCGATGTCGGGGTATGTGTCCTGTACCCCGTGCTGAAGATCGAACTGGACCGCCCTTATCACACCAACCTGTCTGTAGCGTATGCTCACCTCAATACCGGTTGGAGCGCTCGTGCCAAGGGATATCCAGCCAAAACGGATCAGCTGCTGCGACCCGGTTCGACGGGGCGTATACTGCCACCCGAGGCGTCCAAATCGTTCGCGCAGGCTTGCCCAGAGGGCACGCAGAAAAAGGTTTGAATCCCTCAGAGAGGATAGGTTGAGCTGGTCGACCTCGATCACAGGACACCGAGAGCCAGCGTGGAAACAAGGGGTTTGGCAGCTACAGGCGTAGCCGCAGGCGAGGGGCCGCATTGCGACACAAATGCCTGCGAAAACTCCACATCCAGACCCTTTCCTCTCTTCGTCGCTTTGTATGTCGAGATCATCAGCCCCTCCGCCTCGACCGCAGAGACGAGAGTTGCACTCGGCTCTCCGGGAAGGAGAAGGATCCGCCTGCAATCGGAAAGATCAAGCATGCGGCTGTAGAGAACGAGCTGGCCGACCCCCTCGTAGATATCCGCAGCCGAGGCGCCGGTCTTGATTTCCACCAGAATCCTGGATGATCCGCCAACGATGATGCCGTCAACTTCGTAACCGGCCTCGTGCCTCAGTTTCAGTAGATCAAGGCCCGCCTTTTCGACGACACGGCGCAGCGCGAGCCACACTTCTCCTTGAAGTCTCAGTACTTCCTTTTCGGGAGTGGCATCCTTCGCCGGCTTGACGAATACGCCGCCCTTTTCATCGGACGCCAAGGTCGGAGGCGCGGGGTGGGGGAGAACGAGGCCCTTCGAGAGAAGGCGAGCTCTGGCGCAGGCGTGAACGAACTCACCCGTCTGCCGTCTGATATCCTCGGCGCTACCGTCGATGTCTGCAACCACATACCAGTCGCGTGCGACCTTGCTGACCGCGCCGGTAACGATTACCGGCTCAAGTCCGCTCAACGTTCTGAACTTCGCGCCTTCGACCTCGCCGCCGGAATCCGGGTTTGGACGAAGCCGACCCTGACGGAGGACAAAGCGGCGGCCCTGCCTGTCGGTAGCAACGCTGACGAGACCGTTGGGATCGGCCGCTTCCGCAGGTGCATTGATCTCGACCGACCAGGGCTTTCCAGAACTGTGAACCCCCAGCTGCACGTCGAATACGCCCGCTCGCTTGGCCGATGCCGATGCCTTCAACATCACCATCTCTTCACTCATCCAAAGCCGGTTGCCCCTGTCCCGACGTGATCCCTGCCTCAACGCCTCGAGCCATTCAACAAGAGCTGCGTCGACATCAGACAGCTCTGGCATCATTTCAAGACGCCGAACTGCGAGGCGGCCTGCCAGGGCCAGCTCCAGATCGGCAGCTCCTCGCACCGGACCTGGCAAAGTCACGGAAAGCGTCATTTTTCTGGTGTTGTTTCCCCCACTTGCCTGGTCACTCTCAATCCGGCCACCCGCCGTTCCCAGCGCCTTGCGCAGCTTGACACTGTCCACGCTCTGAAGGCGCAAGGGAAACGGGAAGGCGCGGGGCTCGAAGCTCGGATCGATACCCTTCTCAAGCACGAGTTTAATTACCCGGTCACTGGTGATCTGCGCTCGCGTCAGCGTCGCGTCAACGTTCGAAAGTCTCTCCAGAACGATTTCGACACCGGCCGCATACTGGGAGTTTCGTCCGCGTCCGTCCCCTGATTCAAAGGTGATTTTGAAAATCGGATATGTGCCGGCTACACTGAAGGTCGAGCGAAGCTCGTGGCCGTTGTTGTCGAGGGGTTTCACAAATTCTCCTGCTGACCGTCAAATCGGCCCTTCATGCCGCGGTTCTAGCCTCGAAAGCCAAGTGAACGCGCTTCGCCAATGATCTTTTCTCCGTGCATGGCCTGCTTGCGGCTTGGACGCTTTCCACTTCCAGCAAGCTTCCCCAGACTGAAGGAAAGCGAACGCTGCCATGGCTGCAGCGATTGTGTATCCTTTGCCCAGGCCGCCAGATCGAACCAGATCTGTGCAGGCAGAGCAGCAATACGTTCGACCTGCTCGGCCTCTTCCTCGCTTGTCTGCTCCTCCAGAGCATGAGCCGAACCGCTGGTGTGTGCCTTCTCACGCGAAACAAGCTCCGCTTCGACCGACGCCGGCATGGGAATTGATCGTTCGCGAAACTTCTCCCAGCAGGCGTCCTTCTTGCACCACTCCTTGACATCCTGTCCGCCAGGAGGAGACGTGATGTGCTCGTGCGCGTGAACGCTGATCGTCGCGATATATTCCGCCAGGTTCGGTGAGAGCTCCTGCGCGGCCCAGATCGCGTCCAGATCAACGCGCTTCGCCGTGTGATGGGAAAGCCAGGCGAGGCTGTAGGTTACGATATTGGCACGGTAGCCACCAAACTCCTGTTTCGATACGATCCGTTCAGACCTCTTGAAGAGAAGAGCTCGTGCCACACAACGCTTGAAATATGCTTCATCCGGCTCGAACCCTCCGCGCTGATCGAGCCGATCCATGAAATCCAGATAGCACTTCTGGCCATGACGGCTCACGATATGTGGCAGCTGGGACCATGTCTGTTCGAACTTGGCCAGATCGGTCTTGGTAATGAGCTGGCTACGGGGATTGGTGGCTTCCCAGGCCTTGCGCTCGCCGTCGGTCCGATTTTCGGCAAGGGCATCATGATATTGCCCTCTGGCGCGCTCGTAGAACCAGCGCGACTGCCGCTGCATTCCGCTGGCGGGCGGGGCCCAGATCGATCGCGAAAGCTCCTGCATCTTGCGGTGAAAGGCGTGGTTCGACGAGAAATCGGCCATGTTGACCTTGTTCTGATTGTTCGCCGACTGGGATATTCGCGGCGCGATCTGTTCGATATCGCCGTCGGCTAGGATCTCGGTGATCTTCACCGGAACCTGCAGGCGACTTGCGTCCACCTTGTCCTTTCGCGAGGCTCGGAAGATCGACCCGGTGGTCTGCCCGCCATTGACGATCTGGAAGTCACCGGCTGTCAGAAGGTCGACCGTTCCATCGCCATGATCACGAACACTCAGATTGGTTGCAGTGACGGACAGGCCGTTGTTGAATGCGAGAAACATCTGGGGTTCGTCAATGATCGTCCTTCGGATGCTCTGATTGACCTTGCCCTTCAGTTGGAGAAAGCTTCGGACATTTCGTTCCAGAAGCCGCGGACCGTGCAGTCTGTACATTTCAACGAGCACGTTGCCGGGGATCATTGTCAGAAGCGAACGATAGCCTCCTCCCGCAGGGCTTGATACGATGCAGCGAAGTGGAGATCCCCCCATCGCGGCGAAGTCCACATGAATCGGTTCCCGGCTCGCACCGGATGATCCGGTCCGATAAAGTCGACGCAGGTCCCAGAGATGGCGAGACACTTCGACCGTTCCAATAGCAGAACCCTCCATCTGTTCAACATTGGCGAGACCATCGGTGATGATGAACAGCCGAACATGGCTGAGATCATCTCGAGCATCCCAGATGGCGCGCGACATGTCATAGGCAGGAAGCGCCTCTTCCTGTTCGCGGTACAGGCCGGCGACAGCCTTCTCCAGGTAGGCCGTCAGCCGGCGGAAGCCAGTGTCGATATCTGTCTTCGAAATGTTCGCAGCGAGACCATCGAGACGCGGCAGCACAAGAAACAGATCGAGGCGATCATTGTCCTCGGAGAGATAGTAGCCCGAGCAGCGCATCCCGCGCGCTTCGAAGTTGCAGGCAATGCCGTCGTCGATCTCGGCCGCATCTGCAAGATGCTCGAACATCATTTCGGCGAAGACTTCTGCCCGAAGCCCGCCATCGGCGATCGCGTCAGCGCGTGCGATGACGTCCTGCTGTATGTTCCGGGCAAACCTCTGGAGATCTTCTGTTTCAGACATTGTCATCCTCAAGCTGCCTGGACACCTGCTCCGCACTGGCTTCGAACTGCGCCAGATCATCTGCGATGATGGAATAGCGTATGTCGCCGACGCCCACCGGGAGATTGTGCTCCGTAAGACGCGGAAAGGCTCCTTCGACGCGAAAGAAGCGCGTTGATGTGACGAGCCATTTCCTGCTGTTGTAGATCGGAGTGTGCAGATCGAGGTAGCCGGCCAGCGTCAGCCTGTCATCCAGCTCCCGCGCAGCCGCCGGATCGACTTCGGCCCTTGCGCGAACGCGGCTGACCATCGAGGCGAGCGACAAGCCAAGGGCAGCACTTTCATCCATCCTGAGATGCGCAAGGTAAAGTGCCTGGTGAGGTCGCTCGTCGAGCTGCTTCTCGTTGCTGATCGCGACACGCGCGTGTCGCTTTGCCAGGCTCGTCTTGACCTCAATTGCCGTTCCGGCGTGTATGAAATCCTGATTTGCCGGATCCGGCCCGACCCAGGAGGTTACGGCTGAAAAAGGACTCAGAGCTTCGAGCATGAGAGAATCCATCACGGCGAGCTCTCCGAAGAGACCGCGCTGTCTCTCGTCCGAGAGACCCTCGGCAGGGATCCGATCGAAGAGGATCTGCCACATGCAGAGCCGATCAATGCATCGCGTCAGGCCGGCGCCAGTCGTGCTTTCTGCCGTAATCACCTGGACAAGGTCTGCAGAGAGTACTGCAAAGATTTCAAGCAGGGCGTTATCGTCGAGCAGGATGCGCAGGACGGTTCGCGGGCGGGGAACGGACGCGACTTCATGCACTGTCCGAACCCCGTGACAGGCAGGAATTCTGTTGCCTGGAGGGCGGAATACACCTGCGCCTTCGACAAGAAGGCCGGGTTGGCGACCTGGCCAGAACACACATGCAAATATGTCGACCGGTGAGACTGTATCGAGTCTGCGACGATGCATGCCGCCTGGGCTCGGCGTCTGCTCGCCCAGCTCCTGCCAGATATGAAGCAGGCGCTCGGGCGTCATTCGAAGATGCTTTCGAGCTGCTTCACGCTGTTTTCGGCGTAATCTATCAGCGGCGCATGTTCATCGAAAGGAAAGCTGACGGCGAAACCCACGAGCGGTGTCACCGAAGGCGGTCCGGCATTGAGTGGATAGATCAGCAGCAGCCCGCGGTCAGGACTGCGTTGACGACGGATGAAAGGACCGCTGGGTGCTTTCGGACGGTCGCGCTTCGGCTCGGCCTTCTTCTCCCAGGCTGCCACGGTCTGCGCCATTGCCCGTTCCTGAGCTTGCCTGTCGAGATCGCTGACTTCATCGGAGGGGCTGACAAGCCGGCCGATTGTTACTCTCGAACCATCACCGTGCACCTGACTTTTTCGATCTGCCAGAGTTACCTCGTAAGGGCCAATCTTCCTCTTGATTCCGGAATCACCCTCGCCGACAAGCACGACCGTCCACTTTGCAAGCCGTCCATTGGCAAGTCGGTCAGCCACGTAGTCCGCGAGCGCTCGCGCGTTTGCCTTCCATGATTCCCGAGAGGTCTCGAGCCGCTGAAGAAGACCGAGGACGCTTGACCCGTCCACGTCAACCCAACGCTGCCGACCTGTGCCGCCATTGCCGGGAAGTGATATGAGAAACTGACCGAAGGCGTCGATGTTCTTCTTGGCGCTCCCGACATCAAACGCGACTGTTTCCGAAATCGTCCCGGAAAAACCAGCTCTGACCCGCGTACCCGCCCGCATTTTGTTGGCAGCTGTGATCAGCATGCCATCGGGATGAGTGCGAACCCGGTGTCCGAACTCGAGCGGAGATTCTCCCTTGTCGAACGTCAGGTCGAATTCTTCGCGAAGTTCGGCCGTTGCCGTCGCGATATGGCGGTACCAGCGAACCAGTACCGGCGATGTGTAGAGACGGCACAGATCGGCATAGCGAGGGCGATAGCCAAACCATCTCCCCATCTGCATGAGCGTGTCATACATGCGCGATGTGCGTATGAAATAGCTGACTGAGAGGCCTTCCAGTGTCAGTCCGCGCGCCAGCTTGTCACCGCCCACCGCAATCACTGAGAGACCCTCGGGATGGGTCACATAGTCCAGAGCATCCTTTGCCGACCCGTTGACCTGACGGACACCTATTCGCTTGGCGGCATCGAAGAGCTGAGGCCTGACCTCGTCCCAGCTGACAGGCGGCAGGTCATGATCGGTCAGAAGGCTTTGCAGTTCCTCCGCCTTCGAAGCAAATTCCCGCCGCCACAGCGCCTCCAGTTCGGAAACAGCGGTTCCACCGGTGCCAGGAAATTCCAGCTGACGGACGATATCGACAAGATGCTCGTCGACAAGCGTGGCCACCCTCTCCTGCACGGCCGTCAGCCTTGTGACGTGGATCAGCATGGAATTGTGAACATCGACATCACCACGGACGCGGCGTGCGGCACAGGCAAGGATGAAGGCAAGCATTGCTTCCTTCAGTGTCTCGGGCAGCTTGCTGACCTGGAGATCCTTCTTGTGACCTGGCGGGAAGATTGCCTCGGCGTCACGAACCTGCCTCGTCATTGGCAAGCCTCTGGCTTCCCCGTCGGGACCGGGTCTGTTCAGCCCAAAGACCCGCTCGGGTCCGATGTAGTTTGATGGCGCGGGAAGATTGATGATAAAGCTGCGAGGAAACAGGTCCTCCCCAGCCACCTTGTGCCTTGCCTCGTGGTGCATGAAAACGTTCGCAAACGGCGTCGCGGTGTAGCCGACATACGCGCTCTTCTCGAACGACGTAAGCAGGCGCCGGATGAGGAAGTTTGTCCTGGTCGGATCGGCATCCTCGTCAATCCTGCCGTCATCGTCGCGATATTCATTGGTGTTCGCGGAGGCGTTGTCGGCCTCGTCATCGATGACAAGCATGGGCACGTCGCGGACAATCTTCCCGCCTGGAACCGTGGGATCCTCCACCGCGCGCACCGAAAGCACCCAGGCGAGCAGATTTTCGAGGATGCTGACCCGCTTCTTGACCACAAGGATGATCGGGTCACGGCCGCCCGGTATGAGGCGGGTTCCGTTTGCCGTCGCAGTCTTGAAATCCCCGCCGTCGGAGCTGCTTGTCAGCGAGTGAGCAACGAGGAAGGGTGCACTTGGCATTCGGCCTGCACCGATCCGCTGGTTTTCCTGCTCGTCGGCAAGGAGACCGAGCCTGGTGTCGAAGCCGAGAAAGCCCTCGTCGAGGCGCTGCTGCGTCTGGCTTCGGAGGCTGTTATGAACGCCCGCGAGCACGATGACGAGCGGAAACCCCGCATCGACTGCCTTGCAGATCAGCGCGGTGTAGTTGGATGTCTTGCCCGACTGGACATCCCCGACGACAAGTCCACGTCGATCCCATGCGCCAGCCGTTTCGGGATTTCGCAGGCGATCGAGGATGTCATCGGTCAGGCGGTCCATCTGCCTCAGCGGACCGTCTGCCCAGCGCTTGCCGCGATCCATCCAGTGACGATAGCGATCCCAGAATGCAAAGGGACGGTTCTCCCGCGCCCTTGCGACCCACGCACTGAAATCCTTGTCGTCGATTACCGAATAGCCGCTGACCAGTGTGTTGTTTCTCGCCTCGAGGTCTCGCAGCAGTCGCGTACGGTCGACGCCGAGAAAACGTGGCATGGCGAGGACTGTATCAACAGCGGACTCCAGCGCTTCCTGCGTGATTCTTGGCTCAAGTTCCAGAAGTGAGTTCGCGACACCATACGCACTCTTCAGAAGTGCTTCGGACGATAGCCCCCCGGCCATATGTTCTCCCCCCTTGCGCTACCGTTTTCGAACGGGACCCTTCCGCGCCACTTCGTCAAGAAATGCCGAGACCAGCTCCGGATAATTGTTGAATGGCTCCATCAGCAGCAGCGACTTTGCGGCCTCTACATGCTCGCGACCCTCCTCGACCAGAGCGTCGAACACTTCCGCCATCGCCGTTCGAAGTTCGGTTGGAGAGTGTTCGAACGGCTGGCTGAAGGCATCCGGTGTCTCCGCATTGTTGATCACGATCAAAGGCGCAGGAACCGTCTGTTCGATAAGGTCGAACAGCGATCGGATCGGTCCGCGATCCTCGGCCGTGGCCAGCACCTTCTTGACAAGTGGATGATCGCGATTGATGCGGTAGAAGGACTTCCCGTGCTTCGTATAGTGCGTCCACAGGAAAGTCTCCTTGTCGCCCAGCGCGCGCTGGATGACCTTTCCGCGATGCCGGTAGATGCTCGAAGCGCGTCCTCGCGCCGCGCGCGCAATCCGCTGAAGATCTCGGCGCAGTGCAGCTGGCGGCCGTGCGCGAGACTTCTTGACATCGATCTGCCAGAGAAGATCGGCGGTGTTGTCAAGGTCGATGCGGATACGAGCGAGCTTGAAATGCTCCTCCTTCTGCATTCCCAGACCCAGCCAGTCACCGGCGACCAGAAGACGTTTGTTCCGATAGATGTAGAAGCCTTGGTGAGCATTCCAGCCGCGCGGCCCTGCGGCTGATGCGTGCTGTTCGGCGCTGATGCGACTGTGATGCGGCAGTATGAATGGCTTGATTTCCGCGCGTTCGCCTTCACAGAAAAGCTCTTCGGCGGCCATCGGATCCGTGAAGGAAGTGTCCTCCATGAATGGGTCCCACGGCTCGATCGGGCGTCCGTTGATGTGCAGCTGAATGGAATTGCGCCCCTTCAGAAACCTGTGAAACACCATCGCAAGATGCAGCTTGACGGCTTCAGCGCGTTCACGGAAGTGCCTCTGGGCGGGCTCGTCATAGATCTCGACGTCTCCGACCAGAGCATCAAGTCTGTCCCAGAAGAGGATCGTTCCGCTCTTCTGACCCGCGAGCAGCAGGTGGTCGCTCTCCGCAAGAAGATCCATGCTTTTGAGTAGCCGCCACTCGCTGGTGCCCGTTCCCTCGATATAGTCAAGGTCCCAGCGCCGGAGGGCCGCGGGCGACTGCAGGGTCTTGGAAAGGACAGTCAGGCAGCGACACTGGGAGATCGAGGCGGTCTTCATCCCGAGGCCGAAACGACCGAGATCGTTCGCGTCGCGGATTGCGAGCGGATTGCGGCTTCCCGGCCTCATGGCCTGCCGGAGCTCGCCTTCCGACATGCCTCGTCCGTCGTCGCGAACGACGATGCGCGATGCGCGGCCCGCCCACAGCATATCGATCCAGACGTTGCGCGCCTGAGCCGTGATGCTGTTGTCAACGATGTCGGCCAGCGCTGTTGGAAGATCATAGCCGAACGCTCGCAGAGACTCGAAGAGTTCCCCTGCTCCTGGACTGGCAATGTCGTAGTCAAGCGACATTCGACAGCCTGGTCCTTTCAATCTGTTCCTCTGCAGCGCCCGCATGTGCGGTGAGAATCGAATAAAGCGCCTCGCCGATCCAGCGAGCGAGCAGGGGAGGAACCGCGTTGCCAACCTGGATGTACTGTTCTGTCCGATTTCCTTTGAAGAAGTAGTTGTCGGGAAAAGTCTGCAGTCTGGCTGCTTCTCGTACCGAAAGGCTGCGGCACTGAAGCGGATCCGGATGGATGAAATAGTGGCCGTCCTTGGAAATATGGCTTGTAACCGTCGTCGAGGGTCCACCGGAAATCTGAACACGAAAGCGATCTGCAAACTTGCCGGTCTTCCAGTTCTCATGGTTCGGAGAAAGCGCTTCGGGAAAATCTGTCGCCTTGGGCGACCGACCGACCACCTTCGCAAACACTGCCGCAAAAAAGTAACGCGCAAGGTCGCTCGGCATATGGCTTCTTGTCGCGTGGTTCGGAAGATTGGACAGTCTTTCGTCAACGAGCCAGTCCCGCAGTTCGACGGGGCATTCGACAGCGATCCCGTTCCCCCAGGATTCGCGGCCGGGAAGCTGGTTCATTCCTCTGAGGGCGGCAAGGCATTTGTGTGCCTGGACGGTGAAAGACAGTTGGAGGTCATCGGGAAGTCCGATGTCAAGATCTGCTACAAGGGCCATGGCGTCCTCAACCACGGAACGCCATTCCTCATCACCATCGATACCACGGCTCAGCCCGCTCCTAAGCCTTGGCATTCCGTCGAGGACATGCTGTACGGTCGTCTTAAGATTATGCCGCACCATGAGATCGGCGAGGGCTGCCGTCGGAAGGCCCTCGGCAACATCGGCTCGCAATCCTACGACAATGACCCGATGACGGGCCTGCGGGACGCCGAAGTCCTCTGCTCGGACGATGAAATCCGAGGCCCGAGGTTCGAAGGCGTCTAGATCCAGCTGGCGGCGGGATCTGGGGTCAAGGGCAACGAGGCGGTATCGAGTCGCTCCCGGCCTGTCACCCCGAAGGTCGCGAAGGACCTGGTCGAAGATCCGGTTCTCGCCATCCACGGATGACGACAGCATACCCTTGACGTTCTCCATGACGAACGCGGCCGGCTGCAGGCGATCGAGAATCCGGATATATTCCTTGTAGAGGAAGTGCTTCTCGTCATCGCTGGCGATGTAGTCCTTCTTCCCCTGATTTCGAGCGCGGCCAACGAGCGAATAGGCCTGGCATGGTGGACCGCCGATCAGGATCGAGTTCCCGCCGCTTTGCTCGCGGATTTCGTCGATGCGTCCATTGAGCCGCTTCTGTGGATCTTCCTTTCCGAGTTCCAGCTGCCACGCTTCGTCTACGGCCTTTGCCCATTCGCGCGGATATTCGGATGCCCAGTCTGGTTCATCACCGCCGCGGGTCAGAAAGTCATAGTATCGCTGAGGGAGTTCGCCGTTGAACTGTCGCAGGAAACTTCTTAGACGAAGAGTGGAATGCGCAGCCCTTTCCTTCTCAATGGAAAGAGCAATTTGATAGGCACGATCATCCCCTGTGCCGGGAACGCTCGAAAAGCCTTCCGCGAGCCCGCCCGGTCCTGCAAAGATGTCGACGACAGAATATGATGACAAGAATCACGCACTTCTCAGTTGTAGACAGTATTCGCAATGCATATCATCTTCGTGTGGAAATGACAGGCAAAACGTCATGATCGACGTGGTGAGTCCGGAAAAACGGTCGCAGATGATGTCTGGCATCCGCGGCAAGAATACGAAGCCAGAGCTTACACTTAGACGTCATCTTCATGCGGTCGGCCTTCGATTTCGCCTCCACGATCCAGATGTGACAGGTCGGCCTGACCTTCTGTTCAAGTCGCGAAAGGCAGCTGTGTTTGTCCACGGCTGCTTCTGGCATCGGCACGAGGGCTGCCATTGGTGCACTACCCCAGCGTCCAACCCCGAGTTCTGGGCCGCGAAGTTTGCACGCAACATAATCCGCGACCTGGAGGTTCGTAATGCGCTGAACGTATCCGGCTGGCGGGTGGGTACCGTCTGGGAATGCGGCCTACGCTCCCCGTGGCTCTCGCTGACGCTGGAAGAGGTCACCTGCTGGATCAAGGAGGGAACTGAAAATTTCGAGAGCGCTCTGGTGCGGCCACGCTCGACGGATCAGGAGAAGCTGGTACATATCCTGGGTACAAAATGAAATTTTACCCAGGATATGTATCATGGCATATGGTACAGAACCTGGGTAGAAAATTACGTTACACCCAGGATCTGTACCAAAAATGACTCCGGAGACATCTCAGCGTGAGCGTCTGCTCGCCTTCCTTGCCTTACACCCCATTGCCCGGGCATACGAATTGCGCGCCGCTGGAATAACCCCCTCGACGATATCCAGAGCTGTCGAATCCGGGGAACTGATCCGGATATCCCGAGGCCTGTATCAGCATGTCGTCGGTGATATGGACTCGTCTCAGGCCTTGGCGGAGGCAGCCAAGCTTGCACCCAGAGGTGTGGTTGCACTGGTATCAGCATTGGCATTTCACGATCTGACGGACCAGATCCCTCGCGAGATATGGGTGGCCGTAAGTCAAAAGGATTGGGCTGTCGCTCCTGCCAATTCACTTATCAGGATCATTGAATTCCGAGACAGCTACATGACCACCGGCATCGAACACCACCGGATTTCCGGTGTATCGGTCCCCATATTCTCAGTGACCAAGACACTTGCAGACGTATTCAGAAGCAAGGTGGTCGACCGAGCGGTCGCGATAGAGGCACTCCGGGCGGCACTCCAGAAGCGAAAGGCGAGCCCGGCGGCGATAACCGAGACCGCCATGGCGAATGGCGCCTGGAGGAAGATGAAACCCTATCTGGAGGCTTTGACCTCGAATGGCTAGGGAAATCAGAAACAGGGCGGCTTCAATAAAGCAGCAGCTCAGCAACCTTGCCCGCCGTGAAGGGCGTGTCTTTGAAATTGTCATGGTTCGATATGCCCTCGAGCGACTGCTCTTTCGGCTGTCGGCATCCGACAAGGCCGATCGTTTCATCCTCAAGGGTGGCATGCTCGTCACACTCTGGCTGGAGGGAGACAACCGCGAAACCCGCGACGTCGATTTCCTTGGATACGGTCAAGCAGACGGAGAGACGCTGAAATCGATCTTCGCAGACATCATGGCAGCTCAATACGATGACGGGCTAATGTTCGATGTCGGCGGGCTGCAGGCGGAGGTCATCCGGGAGGAGATGGAATACAACGGGGTGCGGCTTCGCACGGTGGCCCTGCTGGAGCGCACACGAATACCGGTTACGATCGACATCGGGTTCGGCGATGCTCTGACGGGACCCGAGATGACCTCCTATCCGTCCCTGCTCGGCATGGAATCTCCGCGCATCCGCAGCTATCCTCCAGCCGTCGTCATTGCCGAGAAATTCCAGGCAATGGTTCAGCTCGGCGTCATCAACGGCCGGTTGAAGGACTATTTCGACATCTGGGCGATCCCCCAGGTCGTCAGCATCCCGGATAGGGAGCTTGATGCAGCGATCAGGGCAACGTTCGAGCGCAGACGAACGCCGATCCCGTCATCGCGACCGCTTGGTCTGTCCAGTATTTTCTTCGAGGACGCCGGCAAGCAGACGCAGTGGCGAAACTATGCCCGGTCGATCCAGGTCCCGGACCTGGCGCTTGGCGAAGTCACGGACGCGATCTGGGCCTTGGTCGGCCCATGCTGCGCCCGCCTCCTTGCTGAATCGGGCTCCGGCAAAGAGCCCTGATTGCTAGAAGCGAAGTGTCCCCGGTCGCATCGCATGCGATGCGACGTGAACAAGGATCGTTGCCAGCAGCTGTTCGCGCAGCCGAAGCGTGGCCGCCGGCCAGGTCTGAAGCTCCTGCGCCACGGTTGTCGTGCTGAAACGCGCGTGGATCAGAAGACTGACCGGCTCCTGATATCCGTCGAGTTCGAACTTCTCGTCGCAGACGTGGATCGCCGGCGAGCGCTTGTTCTGGGAAAGCGCCGTGCTCGGAGCCAGAAGACCGAGAAGCAATGGAATGGGTCCACTCTGACTCTGGGCCTGGTCGCATGCAGCACCGGCACGAACCACAACCAGTTGTCCCTCCGTCCTACGTTCATGTCTCAGCTTGAATTCCCGATCACGGAGGAGGTCCGCCGTGACGCCAAACCTCGCATTCATGGCAACATCGTTCAGCTGCGCGTCGCCAAGGGGAATGATCGCACCCCAGTCGAGCCGACTGACGGGTTCCGCCTGCGACACGGCGAGATGGAGCATCCTGTTCATTCGCGCCTTCTGGGCAGGCTGAAGTTCCGGTCCCTGAGGGAAGGTCACCGCCTGCTCCCACAGGGCGTTCGCATCGGCATCCTGGGGCCGATTTGATATCCGATCGGAAAGCAACGGTGCCAAGGCAGCGGTCACTGCCCCTTTTCGATCATTTTGCGCATTGGAGCTCCCCGCCGAGGCGATGGCGACAAGACTGAGGACCCTGTCAAGCGCGCCGGGAAATTGAGCGATTGTCCGCTGATCATCAGGCACGAGGCCGCCGATGATCGCAAGTGTCTCGTTTGCCGCCGCAAGAACATCACGTTCCCAGTTCAGAAGTGCCTGGAGCTGAGGCATGGAGGCAATCCGTGCCCCGATTGCCTCACGCAGTCCCGCAGCGTCCCATGTTGCGCCGTGTCGAAACTGAACCTTGTCGAGTGCAAGCACAGCGATCGGCCTCTTGGGGGCCGGCAGTATCTCTTCCAAGCGGTCTGCAAGTGCCGCCCTTTCATGCTCATGCGATGTCCAGAGGACAAGCAGATAGGGGCCGTGACTTTCCGGGACACAACGATCGAGAAGGCTCGCGAGAGTGTTGTAGTGCTGCACGCCGGCTGGCTGAGCCTTCACGAGGTGCAGGTCACTGAAAAGCACACGCAGACCCGTGAAGTGCTCAGGTTTCGGGAGATCCAGTGGATCGAAGCGGATTCCGACGCAGGGCGCGCCCAGAACATGAAGAGCGTCAACAAGAGTTGCGAGCTCCGTAACCTCGTCGTCAAGGACGATGTAGCGTGCAGGGGTAAACAATCAAACTCTCCCGAACACGAGCGCCGCAACTGCCCCGTCATAGCCATCAGGCACCTCTGCCTGATCCATGGTCGGAAATACAAGTCTGCCTTCGTTCAGATCCATCACCAGATTTGCAAAATACAACCCAAGACCGCTGCCCCCCGGTCGCCGGGTAAAGAACGGGCTGACCATCGTTGCAGGATCATCAAGGAAACCGGTACCATTGTCGGCCACCACAATCGCCGGTCCACCCTCATAGTCGGGGATCACATTGACGTAGATCCTGCGTTCGCCTGGTTCGGGATGACGCACCTTGACCCAGTGCACCGCATTGTCGATCAGGTTGGTCAGGGCGCCCAGGACAAGACCCGAGGCAAAGGTTGCGGTTGCGTCGGGGCCGTGGTCCTCGAGGGCAGGGCATTCGAGCTTGATGCCATGCAGTCGAAAGCGCAGGAGGCTCAGATCGCGTGCCGTGCGGACCATGTCTCTCAGAGACCCCGGTTTCGTCGTCGTGTTTCTAAGCAGCTGCGAGGAGGTCTCCAACACCCCCTGCAGCTGACCCGCTTGATCGCGAAGGCTTTCGATCGTCATGCTGGGGTCATTGATCGAACCTGTCAGAACTCTCACACCACGCTCGACCTCGTGGAAGATGACAGCAAGACCTGCGTGCGATACGCCGGAGCGTGCGAAGTTTTCTCGCAGGGTCTGGTAGTCTTCCTCGATCCTGCGGATGGTCGGCTCAAGAACGTCACCGACGCTGTTCTCGCGTGCAAGACGGCGAAGTTCGGTCAGAGGGCCTGCCAGTCCCTGTGGTACGTCGCTTGTGCCCCCTGTCACTTCACGGATCCGCTCCTTGTCGAGGTTGCGCTCGACCTGCAGTATCCAGAGTGCGCCAAGAACGACGCGGCGCAGGCGCTCGTAAGCAGCCGTCTCGACAAAACCCTCGCGGTTCGTCTTTTCCTGCAATCCCTGGCTTTCCGCTAGGCCGAGATCGACAACACCGATCGTTATGTTCCGACTGAGGCGTTTGGTCGGCTCGTTGACGCGACGCAGATCGAGGCCAAGCCAGTCGTCACTGGGTTCACCATAGTTGTACACGCGCACACCATCGCGATAGACACGCACACCGCCATTCTGATTCAAGAATCGCTCGAGAAAGCGGGTATCGCCGTAGTTCGGCAGAACCTTCTTGTCGCGGTCGAAGATGTGGAACTTTCCGGAGATCCTGCCAATGCCTTCGAGCGTCAAAGAATCGGCGGTCATGCGGGCCCGGCGTTTAGGTCTCGGTTCATCGATCGGGTCAAGGTCGTCCGGCTCGTCCGCAGGCGGGATCTGAAAGTGGAATTCCTCTCGCTCCGAGATGCGTCGTTCCAGCTTAACCCCGGGGATGCCGACGAACTCGTAACGATAATGAAGGCGCGAGCCGTCGAAGTCGAACTCGAAGCGGTACGGGGCCATATCGAGCAGCTGGCGAAGTCCAGGGAGTGTTGCAAGCCACTCGGGATGTTCCGGCACCTCGAGCTTGACCTCGAAATTGCCACCCCGATCTCCGAACGGCGAGGCAATGGACGTAACCTGACGATAGAGGTCGCGGATCGTGCCCCTCGTCCAGTCTTCGCTTCTCAGTCGCGTGACCTCGATCAGTGTACCCGTACCTGAGGAGAACACTTGCGGTGCCCGCTCGCGGACAGTGATCTCCGCATCGGTCAGATAGGTTTCCTGAAGTAGTCTGTCCCAGTCAAATTCCGCCACGCACTCGGGCTCTCCTTCGGCTCTGGTCACGAGCCTAATCGTATCGCCGAGCTTGTGGACCGCAAAACGGCCAACTCCTTTTTCACCAAGCGGAAGACGTTTGAACCTCGGAGATCTGACGGCACTCTCACGTTCCCGCTCGCGATGGTCGTCGCCTGGAACAAGCCAGATGTTCTCGATGACGTCCAGGGACATGCCTTGGCCATCATCCCTGATCGAGATGGCAGCATCGGGCGTCCCCAGCTTAGAAAAGGTGATCGTCACCTCGCTCGCATCGGCATCGTATGCATTCTTCACAAGTTCGAAGAGCGCCAGTCTCGGCGATCCGATCAGCTGGTCGCCGAGCAGCTGGAGCAGTCGAGCTCGTGGCCTGAAAGCGCGTTGTAAAATCCGTTCGTCCGTCAAATCAGATCCCCAGTCGAATGACCTTGTCTATCGGTTACCGCAGCTCGCGTGCAGAGATTCAAGCCAGCCCAACCCCGAACTGTTTCGGGGCCAGCATGTGAAGCCGATCTTCTCCGTAGGGCCAATAGACGAGAAAGGTAGCATCTGGAAAATCCGCCGACTGACATCTGAGCTCGATCGGAGCGCCTCGATGTATATCGACGCCATTCACCTTAGCCTGAGTTCGCAACAGGTGCTCCAGGGCCGGCGGCACTTCGATCATCGCGAGGTCTGCAAGCGGGAGACGTTGATCTATAAAAGGATAAAGTCCGTCGGGCAGATCAAACTCCATCACACTACCTCCCAAATCCATGAGGACACTGGTTTCAACCTTGGAGCGACAGAGAGTCAAGCGTGGCGCACATCAAAAGATCCCCCATGCCCGAAACCTCCCCCTCCCCGTCATCTCGCGCAAGCCCAGTTCCAAAACGATCCGCCGCGCCGCCTGCGGCGTCACCTCGAGCGTCTTGGCCACCATCCCGGCCGACACGAGCGGTTTTGCCATGACGAGCTCGATCAGCTCCGGCAATTTCGAAGACGTTCGTCTTCCCGCCAGCTTGCGTTCCATCATCTGCCGGGCAAGTGCTAGCCGGTCATGTTCTTTCATGCCGATCTCAGCGGCTGCCAGCAACCCCTGGGCGATGGCGAGCAGCCGCGTTTCGCGATGGCGATGCCGGCGCCGATCGACGGGGATGGTTTTAAGACCGAGATTGATTGCCGCGAGATGCGCACCCGTGGTGATGCCGGCCTGGCGCAAAATGGAGGCGGAGAACAGCCGGCCGAGCCAGGGCGCATGCTGCAGGACGGAAAGCTCGTTCCAGGCATCGAGGGTGATGATGGCCTGCAGCACCGCCGGCAGGTGTTCGGCCTGGCGCAGCACGCCTCGCCATTCGTCGAGCCGGGCATCCTCGTCCCAGTCGAGATCATAGACCAGTGCGTCTCTGTCTACCGCGCTGGCGCGGCCGGACCGCGTCGCGTTTTCGATCGCGGCCTCCGATCGGGCCAGCACCGCATCGATGGCGGCATAGTCGACGCCGGGCAGATCTTTGGCGTCGTCACCCTCCTCCCCGTCCCCTTCCAGATCGATGGCGACCGCAGGCCGAACACCGCTGGCCGGCTCCAACGCCGCGGCGCCGACCGAATTGGTGTCCGACGTCTGTCGCAATGACCGGATACCCTCTGCGGACAAGGCCCAGTCAGCCGACTGCGCGGCGATGCGCCGGCGGGTGCGCAATACGTCTCGGGCGATTGTCAGCTCGTGGCTAGGCGTGCGAATATCGCGGGTGGCGTCATGGAGAACGAGATCTTCAAGGTGGACGAGTTCGCCGTCGATCCACAGCGAGGCGCAGGCGTCGGCGAATTGCATGCGTTCGAGGAAGCCGGCACCAACCGGCGATCGCGCAATGCGCTCGTCGAGACGGGCGAGCGCGATGCCGGCGTCGAAAGCCGGCCGCATCATGGTGGATATGCTGATTTTCGCGATATCGTAAGCCATTGAAATCATGGTAAATGATTTCTTAAAAGAACTCTATATGAATATTTGAGTTCGCCACATGGTATGATTGGCGGCTGGCTTTCTAACCCCCGATAAGTACCAATTATCGATGGTAGATTGATTTGGAGCCGCAAATCATCGAAAGTGGCCTTCGCCACGGGCGTGAAACACGACAGAACCGCCCGTTTTTGGAGCCAAAATGCCGCCTGTGCAAAAATCCGCCGTCGAACGGCGCGCAGAAGAACTTGACACGATTGCCGCCGTGCTGCCGATCGAGCGCCGCGACGAGCTCGCCGAGCTGTTGAGCGATCAGGACGTCGAGACGCTGCGCCATCTCGTCAATCAGGGCATGGGCGACAATACCCTTCGGGCACTGACATCTGATCTCGCCTATCTGCAGGCCTGGTCGCTGGCGGCGACGGGAAAATCGCTGCCATGGCCAGCACCTGAAGCGCTGCTCCTGAAATTCGTTGCCCATCATCTGTGGGATCCGCAACGGCGCGAAGCCGATCCCAATCACGGCATGCCGGCCGACATCGACGAAGGCCTTCGGAGCCAAGGGTTTCTCAGGGCCGTCGGTCCGCACGCGCCGGCGACCGTTCGCCGCCGGCTGGCCAACTGGTCAACCCTGACACATTGGCGCGGCCTCGACGGCACCTTCGCCTCCCCTGCCCTGAAATCCGCCATTCGTCTCGCCGTTCGCGCCGTGCCGCGGCCGCGGCGGCGCAAGAGTGCCAAGGCGGTCACCGGCGATGTGCTGGCCAGCTTACTGGCGACCTGCACTTCCGGCAGCTTGCGCGATCTGCGCGACCGGGCGCTGCTGATGGTCGCCTTCGCGTCCGGCGGCCGCCGGCGCAGCGAAATCGCCGGCCTTCGCCGGGAGCAGCTGACCGTCGAACCGCCGATTGTGGTGCCCGATGGCCCTCCCCTGTCCTCTCTCGCCATCCATCTCGGCCGCACCAAGACGACGACGGGCGAAGAGGACGAGATCGTCTATCTCACCGGCCGCCCCGTGGAGGCGCTCGATGCCTGGATGGCGGCTGCGAAGATCGAGAGTGGCAGCGTGTTTCGGGCGATTGGCCGATGGGGAACCGTATCGCGCCACACGCTCGATCCGCAGTCGATCAATGCGATCATTAAGCAGCGTGTCGCCATGGCAGGACTGGAGCCGGAAGACTACTCGGCGCATGGGCTCCGATCAGGGTACCTGACCGAGGCGGCGAACCGCGGTGTTCCCCTGCCTGAAGCGATGGAGCAGTCTCGCCATCGCTCCGTGCAGCAGGCTTCCAGCTATTATAACAGCGCCACACGGCGGACCGGGCGAGCTGCCAGGATGTTATAAGATCTTTCAAGAGACCCTCAGCTCGTTATGAACCCTCATATCTAGAGGCGCTCAACGCAGATCGCGCCCACCCATGGTGGCATTCGAATTTCGGGAATAAAAAGCCGAGGACTCCCTACGTCACGACACCCTCGGCTTTGTCACGGATGGGTGTGGAGGGGAAACCAGCCGCCACAGTTCTGAGATAGTGGATGTTTCCGTCTAAATACCGCCACTACCAGCGCCGGCGTGACCGCTTCCGTTTCAACCTTTCGAAGGCTGCGGGCCCTTGAGGCCTCCAGTGGCTGCTTTCCCAACCTTTTGCATTCAAAGAGAATGCTCACAGCTGACGTTGCTGTTGCTCGGCCTGCAATCTTGCTAAGCGCAGGCGTTCATATCTTTCGTGACACCGGCGACGCTCCTCGGCCATGGATTTCCGCGCGATTTCCGAGGTTCGTTCAAACACCGCTTCTCGCTCTGAAGCGGTGCGAATGACACGGACAGTCGGCGGCCGATCCTGAGCAGTTTCTACCGGCTCCTGCTTATTGGTTTCGTTTTGCACGGAACGCTGGTGTGTTGATGCGATCTGGTTGCTGAACATGTTCCCCCTACTTGAAGCACCGGAACGCACAGACCGGCAAAAAGATGCAGGGCAAGATGAGATTGTGCGCTACCGCTCCAAACGGCGCCAAGATGCCATGAGATAAATTCGGCGCCCATGTCGGATGAGAGGGCACGCCTTCGTCCTTAGCTGACGAAAGGAGACAATCATGCTGACGATGCCAGAAACTGTTGAGTGGGGACCGAAGAGCTACGTTGCGGTCCGGCTGCCCGTGGTTATCCCATTTGGCCAGGAGGTGGACCCCGCTTTCGAAGAGCTATTCGAGGCGTTCGCGCAAGCCGGCGTTGAACCTGACGGTGTCGAATTCATCAAATTCAACGTTGTCGACATGCCACGCCTTGAGATCGAGGTGGGAATGACGACGGATGCCGCTGTCCCTCTATCGGGCCGCCTAGTGAACGGCGTGCTTCCCGCCGGCCGCTATGTGAGCATGACATATACCGGTCCCTATGACGGACTTTACGACGCAACGGCTATGCTTGTCGGATGGGCGAAAGAAAAGGGTCTGCAGTGGGACGCCCGGAGCACGGAGAATGGCGACGTGTTCGCTTCCCGGCTCGAGGTCCACGACAACAATCCGTCCACCGAGCCAGATCCCGAGAAATTGGTCACGACCCTGCTGTTTAAACTCGCGGTGTCGTGAACATGGCGTGGGAAAAAGGACGCGGTTCCTCGTAAACCGCGTCCTTCCATCCACCTCGAATAGCAGGGCACAAGGCCCATACCCTCAACAGGTAGATACAGGTCAAGAATGCATCCCCCTCCCCGCTCAAATAGCCGGATTCAATCGGAGACGGGGGGCCCGCAGCGTATTCGAATGTGCCGGGACGACAAGCAGTAATTGGAGAATGTAAGTGGAGTTTGCCAAACTCGCCTAAGCTCTGGTTGGCTGGCCGTTGAGACGAGGTATGCGAGATGAACAGCGCCGGCGTGAAGCGCGTGCTGAACGCGAAAATAAAGCCGATACGATGGAACAACTATCCATATTGGAAGTTATGATGACGCCCTCAACGCCCCCTACGTGAGTGCAAAAGCGAGTGTCCCCTCCCCCTCGGACACTCGCTTTTTCGTTCTGGCGACTTCCACGAATCTAGATTTTGGCCGCGGCCTGCAACGAAATCTCCGGCTTCGCATTTCCCTGGCGGAGGTGGCGATGATCAAAGGATATCCAGACAACTCGCGGACTGCCGAACCAACAGATGCTGAGGTGCTGGACGCTGCTTACCAGATCGTTTCTAGCATCCGAGAGTTTTTCATCGCCGAACCGCCGGGCGAGGACATCATCGATGATGCGGCGCTACTTTTTGCGAAGTCCGCGATCGTAAGCGCGTTCCGACTGGTGATCGCCACCGAGCCGAGGGCGGAAACGCGAGGGAACCTTATGGTACAGGGATCTCTGCTCGCACAATACCAGCATGATGTCGGTGCGCGGATCTCTGTCACACCAGTCAACGTACTGGGTCAGGAAGCCATATACGACGGGTGGTGCCAATCGCGTCTCGACCGCTTGTTTGATCGCGTAGCAGTCGATCGTCGTCTTCTGCGTGATCTTTACGGAAAAGCCTCTCGGGTCGCGGCGCAGAGGTTCGAGCGCGCACGGTTTCATCCACCCTTTCAGGAAGACGGGACTTACACGCCATATGGCCACGGCAATATGGCGCCACGTCCCATTTGCCTCGCTGTCGATGCCGTACCATTCTCGTAAGCGTATAGACGCGTGCAGGAAACGCTGACGCAAGGCAAGCTTGCCATTGTCCCGGCCCATGTCGCCGAGGAGAAACGGTTGGATCCGGAAACGCGCCTATTTGGTTCAAGCACCGAGCGGACCGCCTGGTCGATTGCGGCCAGGCATCTGGCCAGCGGCCAGAAGGATCCGGTCAAGATGATCGTTGAAGCGATCGAGCACGAGCGTGGCCGCTGCGTTGCCTTGTTGCAGGCTGCCGGCGGAACGGACGCCAGTATCCCAGGCTACCTCATCGATCCGGATATGGACTGGTAGCCTACGATCCCGCGAGCGTGGTTATGCCTCCGATCGACGTCCGCGAAAGCTTCGAAGCGGCGGCAATTGCGTGTGAACGTCAGCCAGCGCCTCGAGCCAGGTTTCAAGCTCGTCGGGGATCGGCTCGTTTCCGGCTTCCATGGTCTCAATCCATGAAAGCTCGCATTGCAGGGCCGAGGCGAGATTGATCGGCGTCCGGCGGATCAGGATAAGACATTCAACGAAGCGCGCGGGGGACACTCGGGCACAAGGTGTCACGTTGGCAGCGACTGTTGGCATGGAAATCAGCTGCGATAGCGACTTAAGGTCATTGGATACGACAATCGTCTGCCGATCGCTATGGTACCAATCGTCTCAGACCGTTAGCGACTGGAAAGAGACGATTGAGACAAGCGCATACGCAAAACTCAATGCGCTCGCCAGACCCTATCGCAGCGTATCCAACAAACTGTAAACGAGGCCACCGAATGGAAACTGTCACGATCGAAAATCGCAGTGATCTGGCACAATGGGCAATCGAGCGGGCAAAAGCGATCGTCGCGGAGGAAGGGGGCAACCTTTGTCTTGCGGCGCGCGACCAAGGTGACGAGCAGATCGCTGCTGCGGCCAATGCCCTTGGCCAGGCCATCGTTGACGCCCTGCTGGAAGTTTTCGACGGCCTGACGCAAGAGTAAAGCGGGGTCTATCGCTCAGCGCCATCCCGGTCATTGCCGCGCTGGCGTTCCTGCTCGGCTTGCCGGAGAACCTGCTGGCGCTGTTCATCCTGTGCATTCTTGGCAGCGCCGGCCTGTTCCCGGGCAGCGCGCGCGGCGCGGCCGGCGGCGATCGCCTGCTGCTGTGCGGCAATCGCAGGATCGACATTCGAAGGCGCCGGCCGATCCAGTGCCTGGTTGTCATCGGAGCGCGCCGCTGTCGGCGTGCCCCCTCCCCCGCCGGCCTGCATGGTTGACGGCATCTGCTGCATTTGGATGTCACGCCGCTGCTCTTCAAAGAGCGCGGAGATTTCCTTGCGCATCTCCTCGACCGCCTGGCGCTCGGGGCCACTGTCGACCATCCCTTCGAGGCGATCCATCGACTTGTTGGCGCGTGCGACGCGCTCGTCGAACTGTTCGAGCGATAGGGGCATAGCATTTTCCTTCTGCTGTTTGAGGTCTGTCAGTGTCGTCATCAGGTCCGCAAAAGGCGTCGCCGATTTGACCTGCGCCTGTCGCCGATGCCCATCGAAACGGTTCTGCAACCACGCCGTCGGCGCTCCATCTTTTCCCGAGCCTGCGGCTTCCACAGTCACTGCCGCCCTCAGACCCGCCTGAAACAGCCGTGCTTCAGCCTCACGAGACACCGCCTGCATCTCGGCGCCGGGGCCGAACTCATCGTTCTGCCGCACCAGCTCCCGCTCGATCTTGCTGACGCTCGCCAATGTCGGCATGAGAACAGTCATCGCGCTGCCATCAACCGAGATAGCGTCTCGACCAACACCGATGGCGCTCTGGATCGCCGCCACCATCTTTTCCTGATCCGCAGGTTGCTTGACCGTGACCCGCAGGACGACGAACCCCTTTGAGGGTCGGGCCGCGGCCTCCTGAGCATGGCCTGCTGCAGCAGCTGCAAAACGATCTGCGGCTTCGATCACCGATGGCTTCGCCCCACACTGCTTCAGAGCTATGGCCGTCGCCCACCATTTCGGGGCGAGCGCAAGATTGCCGTTGGCGAGCGTCGCTCGATCTGCAACGCCTGCCCGCTTGCGCTCGACACGCTGATTGACCGCCGCGGATTTCAGATAGCGTGGATCGGATCGGCCGCGCTCATAGGCGCCGGCCTGTGCCTGGCTATAAGGCCGCGTGGCCGCCACATCGGCGCGGCGTGTGGCAACCATGGCAATTCCATGCTCCCGCGCCTTCGCCGCGAACCGCTCCCGCCATGCGTAAAGTTCCGGCTTCGTGAGGCGCAGGGCTTTGCCGACATCGTCTCGCGCCGAGATTATCGCGTGGACATGGACATGACCGGTATCGGGGTGATGAGCGGTGATCCAGCGATGGCCCGCAACCTGCTCGCTGAGGAAATCACGCACGGCGCGCTTCATGGCATCCGCATCCGTGCCGGCTCGGGCGGAGAAAATCACATGGAAGGCGTTGCGCGGTTCGACCGTGCGGATATCGGCCGACCAGCCCCGCCATATCCCGTCGGCGACATCCTTCACCGCCGCGCCACGCTTGACCGCCTCGCCGACGCTGGTGACCACATGCTTCTCGGTTCGGAGAAACTTTTCAAGAAAATACCGGCCCGATTTGTCGGAGACCGCGGCGCCGACAATCCGCACCTCGGCCAGGACACCGGCGTCCGACATTTTGCTTGCGATATCCGCCTCGGCCTTATCGAGCGTGCGGGCCGGCCCTTCATCCTTTTCGCGCGCCCTGAGCGCGCCAGCGATCTTCTTCGCGGGCAAGTTTGTGACGGCATAGACGGAGACACTTCCGTCCTGATGGCGAGAATAGAGAAAGGGCTTGGCGCCGAAGGCCACATTCAAGGCGTCGTGCAGTTCCTCGTCGCCGGCCGCATCCGCCAGTTTGATCGACAGAGTGGCGACGGCGTCCAGGGCATAGGGTTCGCGAAACTCCGATAGCCAGCCCTGAAGGACGGCGGCGCGTTCCTCGCGGCTGGCAATTGCGCCCCCGTCCTGGTCGAAGATCGGAATATCCGCCTTGCCCTTCTCACCGTTCTCCTTTTCGATCTCGCGCGTTCCCAGATAGGTCATCAGGCCGGCGGCCGACGCCCTGCTCGAAACCGTCGACGTGACCTTGATCACCACGGGCTGCGCGCCGGCCGCGATCGCAGCACGGCTTGTGCTCTCGGGCAACGCCTGTTTTGCGGCGGACGGCCGAACAGCAAGCGACGGGACGATACCAACCCCCTTGGTCGTTCCCCCTCCCCCGCCGCCCGACCTTCGGAGCTCGTCATCGGTCTCCGGGTTCGCGCCCGCACCAAGAACGCCGACCAAAGCAATGATTTCCCGAGGTGCGCCCTGCGCTGGCCGCAGGATGGCGTTGATGGTCGTTTCACGGGCAGAGATGGACGACCTTCGGCGCTTGGTGGAGATACCGGACGGCATGGACGGCCGTGTTGGAGCCTCAGCGGTCAAGGTGATCCTCATCGCTCCTGCCCGCCGGCGGCGCTCGTCTTCCTCGTCGAGAAGGGATTTTGCCCGCCGCACCGTAAAGCCCTCTATATCCCCGAGCAGGCCGGACCAGTCATAGACCATGGCTGCCCCTCCTGCGCTCCTGCCGGCTGATCCGCAGCATCAGATCGACGTCCGCCCGCAGCCGAAACACATCTTCGAGAAGGCGGCGCAGCGCGGCATCGAGATGCGGTTCATAGCCGACGCGCCCTTCATTCATCGCGCGGACGGCCTGGTTGAGATTGATGCCGATGCGCCGAAGCTCCTCATTGGTGCCGCGCAAGGCCAGAGCTTCGGCCGGTCCGACGGGGAGCGGCAAACCGGCCTGGTCGCGAAACAACAGCCGGATCACGTCGCTGGCGGTGCGATCGTCGCCGCAAAGATCCGCCAGAGCTTGCCGCTCCTCCGGCCTTAGACGGACCCTGACCACTTCGCTGCGCATCGCTTTCCTTCCTCTTGCCAGGTTGCCGGAGGCGACCCCAGAGCGCCACCGGCGCGAACCTGAGGCCTGCCAGAGGCGGGACGACGTCGAGTTTGTACCACAAACCTGACTATCCTGCCACCTAAAACTACACTATATTTTATTCTAGTTCCATCATCGCAACACAAACTGCCTCGCCCAAGCTCCCGCTACAAGGTCTCACCTCCAACGCCACCCGATCCCGTTAACAGTTGCCCATTGTTCGTGCGACCATTGCCAGCAATATCACTGGCAATCACCAATTACCCATTAACCACTGACAGTTAACCGCGTTGTTATTGCTCACTACCAACGGGCAATTGGCAATTGCCCGTTGGTCATTGCCCGTTGTCGGCGGTCAATCATCAATCGACAATCATCAACGGTGAACGAGCAATGGGCAACGAATGCATTGCGAAAAGAGGGGCGAGGAAATAACTATAGTTTATTTGCAGAATGAAGGAGCCAATATGATCGTCACCATCGCCAACCCGAAGGGCGGAACCGGCAAGACCACTCTCGTCCGCGCTCTCTCCGGCACGGCCGCCCATGCCGGTAACGACGTGTTCCTGATCGATGCGGACAGCCGCGCCAATACGATGCGCTGGGTCACGATGTCGAAGCAGATGCACGTCTGGCCCGACCGGCTGGAGGCCGAAAGCTGCCTCGATCCCAACCAGATCTACAAGCTCGCTCTCCAACACCAGCAGGAGGGCAAAATCGTCTTCGTTGATGTCGAGGGCACGACCAACGAAAACCTCTTCGCTGGCCTCTACTGTGCCGACATCGTCCTGATCCCGCTGCAGACGACCCAGGACGACGTCGTTGCCGGCATGCAGCTGGCGCTGAATCATGTTCCGGTGGTCGAGGAGGATCAGAAGCGCGAGCTCCCGACGATGATCGTCATCAACCAGCACGATCTGGTGACCGGCCGCGCTAAGGCGCATGAGCCGCTCCGGGAAATTTTGCGCGAAAGCGGTGTCGCTCTCGCCAGCCATCCGATCGCACGGCGCGCGTCCTATCAATCGATTGGCGCCGCCGGCACGCTCCAGACATCAGCAAAGCCTGATCCGAAGGCGATCGCCGAAATGGAAACGCTCCTTGGCGAGCTGCTCGCCCTCTATCGGTCGAAGGCCAGTGAGGCAAAGCAATGAGCGAGGGCGCAGACAGCAAGAACCTCGTCCTCGGACTTATCTCCACAGGCCGCGACCGCCCGTCGGTTCGCGAAAAGATGGTGCCTCCCGCAAAATCCACTGACGACGACCAGGCGTCCGCGCCATCAGCGAAGCTGCCATTGGCGCGCGGCCAGCTCCGCGACATGGTGGCCAAGGGCGAAAGCCGCGACCCGATCGCCGGCAAACGCTTCCGTGACACGGAAAAAGTCACGACCGGCATCCATATCCGCGCCGAGGTCCACAAGAAGCTGAAGATCCTCGCCGCGATCGAGCGGCGGAAGTTCAACTCCTACATCGAGGAGGCGATCGACGACTATCTCGGAAAAATCGCCGAGCGGATCCCCGATATTTCCTGAGCGGGGAAAGGGAGGGCCATCACGCGCTTCCGTTCTCGCCCCTGCCCTACGCAGGCCTCCCCGCAATGATCGCCACCACGCTCACCGCTGAAGAAGTCGCCTCGAGACACAACGCGGCGAGCTGACGTGTGGCAGTCGGGCGGTGCTGAAGGTGGACCGCAAGATCGATTGCTGCCTTGATGTGGGCGCGGATTTCCTTGTTGTCGCCACCGGGCATTTGATGATGAAGCCAAGCGAAGAGCTGCCTGCGGGCATCCGTCGAGCCGATCTTTTTGCCGTCCATGTCGGTATCGCCGTGGACATCAGGATCGTATACGGCCTGACCAAGACTGATCAGGATTTCGCGCCCCAGTAGACCAACGGTCTGCCATTCCTCAACCGTGGAAGCGGCGTTGAACTGCGCCTTCGCCTTGCCCATTGATCGGTCCACGCGCTCCCACCCTGTCGGCTCGCGTTCGGCCACAGGGCTGGGGTTGTGAACTCGTCCGACAGCAGACAGCACGGGGGCGTTGAAAAGCTGTCGAACGTAATTCCGGCGCTCGGCATAGGAATCCATGCCCTGCGCCTTCCAAAAATGGAACCAGTCCCACGGAGATAGGTGTGGGTTATCGTATTTGATGCCAGCGGCGGCACAGCCTTCGGTCTATCGGAGCTTCCGAGCGACGTAGTGATCGTCAACTTCCTGAATCTGCTGTTTGCCCGTCGCGACAGCAACCATCATTTCCCGATGGATGATGAGATCGGGCAGAATGGTCGCAGGACCGCTCATCGTCTCCCCGACTGCTTTAACTTTGATATCCGACGCGGGCATCGCATCATAAGACCGATTGCTTAGAGCCGCCTCGGCAATACGCTTCCGGTCGTGAGGCGCGAGCTTATCCAACGCCTCGGCAAACGGTTGAGGGGCGCGAACAACGACGACGATGCGATTTCCCAGGTAGCCTTCGCTTGTTACACCGATGTCTATCTGGGCATGCAGAAGCAGCGCCGACAGGTCGCCCCGTCTCAGGCTCTCGAGGAATGCCCTCGCGTTTTCTCCGTCGGAAGTCGTGTGCGTCATGTCCGCCCTGCATAAGATCCCGGTTTTATCGACAAGATTTGGCCCGAACGCCTTGGTTTAACAAGCCCTCTCAACCCGCCTTACGGTTGACGGAACTGTTGGCTCGAACAAGCGCCATGAGCATGGGACCGATTGCGAACTCCCCGGCCTCGGTCCGCCGCGTGAGATCGCGGAGGTAACCGCCCGCCGAGTTGATATGCCCTCCCCTTTCGAGGATGCAGGCGATGACGGTCGCCGCGTTCTCCGGTCCCATGGCCACGCATGCGGCCTCGTATGCCGACGGGCTAACGCCGAGCATCGATCTGACGACGACGGCGGCCGACATGAGGTCGCGCCAGTTGGCAATCTTGCCACCGGGGGCATAGTCGGCAATATCCGGGCAAGCCTTCAGGACCAGTCCAAGTGGGAACGATTTTAACGGGCCGTTCTCAGAAGAGGTCGATGCCTTCCGTCTCTGGCGTTGCTCGTCTGCACCGCCGCCGGCGGAATTCGAGATATCCCTGTCGTCTGTCATCGGCACACCCTGCCGCCCGATGGTATCCGCCGAGTTTGCCCCAAGCTTCGTTTCGAAGCCCGGTTCAGATTCATGATTGAGATCCGGATTTGAATTCTGTTTGTGGCGCTCAATTTGAGACTCATTGGAGTCGATTTTTCGTGTTTTCGTGTTTGCATCCAGCTGGTTGACGATCTCCTCGCGCAGCATCTCCATCTCTTCGAGCGCGGAAGCCAACTCTGCAATACCTGGCGTCCGAGGAAGTCGGCCGACCATCTCGCGGAACATGAGCGAAATCCTCTCCCATTCGCCCCTAACCCCCTCGCCGATCGCTGCGGCGATCAGCTTGGCAATGTCACGACGGCAAATCGTCAGGCGCTGCTTGGTGATCCGCAGCTGCTCGCGGCCGGCTACTGCAAGGGCCGCCAAGGCCTCGATCTCGGCCGCCCTTGCCAGCAGTGGGGCAAGCGAGAAACCGAAGGCCTCCTCGACCTCCCCTGCCCTCCCCCGGCGCGCGTAACGCTTTCCGTTGGCGCTGTCCTTCCTCAGGATCAATCCGGCGTCCACGAGCCCGGCCAAGTGCCGCCGTAACGTCGCGGGGGTCATCCCTCTTGCGCGGATCGACAGCTGGGCATTCGACGGGAAGACGATCAGGCCGCGCTCCTCGGATAGCTCGTCGGCTGGATAAAAGGTCAGCAGCGCGTCGAGGACGGTCAGAGCGCGATCCGTCACCCCCAGCGATGGCCGTGCTTCGCAAATCGCCCTGAACAGCTTCCACTTGTTTCGCGAAATTCCGGGCTCGATGTTTTCGGCAATCTGTTGGCTTGCCAACATGCCGAGCGACATCGCCCGCCGCCCAAAGGGCGTCGTAACGTACGCATTCTCCATGGTTCTCTCACCTATGTTTAGGCAAAAGAAATCCGCTCACCAAAACGGTGCCAAAGACTCTTGACTGGGATTCGTGGAAATGCGATTCTCGATCTTGCTAGAAATCTGAGGAAGGCTTCCACGACGGAAACGTTTGGGGGGCCTTTTTCTTTTGCGGGCTACACTCCTTGTTGATCCTGTTTGCTCCGGTAGGCCTGATACAAGTCGGCAAGGTTCTCTGCGATGTAATCGCCAAAGCCTCCTGCATCCTTTGCCTTAAGAGCGAAGGTGTATGTCTTGCCGTCGTTCCGAATATCGGCCGACACGGCCTTGTCATCCGACGCCCACTTCTTGGTCTTGGCGGTTTTCGGCCGGGACTGTTTCCCAAGGCTCTTCACGAAAGCCAGAAGCGAATTGAATCGGTCGTCCCCGGCTTTTGCCTTAAAGCCTTCGGACTGGATGAAGGCTGACGCCTGTTCGAGCGACGAAGGCTTCTCCAAGAGGTTCTTCAGCTCATACCAACGGTCGCGCCCGATGCCCTTAGCCGCGCCGACGACATCGAGGACGTGCTTAGGTATGGTCGCCACGGCCAGCATTTTCGAGAAGGTCGCCCGATCGATGGAGAGAGCGGAAAGCGCAATCGCATTGTCGCCATCGAACTGGCGGCGGGCAATCTCGGCGGCGAATAGTGCCTTCTCGAGAAACGACAGGTTGGCCCGCGCGGAGTTCTCTTGGCCCTGCGCAACCAGGTGATCACTGTCCTTGAGGTCTTTCACGACCGCTCGGACCTTCCGACCAAGTGCCTTGGCCGCCCGTAGTCGGCGGTGGCCGAAGACCACCATGTAGCGGCCCGTGGTCGTCGGGTGCGGCCGGACCAAGATCGGCGTGTCCTGTCCCCGATCCCGAATTGCCGTGACGAGCTCTTCGAAGTCTTGCTCGTCATCTTCGAGACGGTCGCGAACGAATGAGCCGTCGATGATCTCGGGGGCGAGATCGACCACCGCCTCCCCTTCGAGCAACCTATCCGCTTGCGCGGCCAATTCGTCGAGAGAGTGGATGAGCGACTTAGAAGCTCCCTTGTTCGTGTACTGAAGGATTGCCTTGTCGTCATCGGGCGCTGCGTCGCCCATGATGTTCATGAAGGGGTTTTTCCGAGCCATATCGCTATCCTCGAAATTGAGTTAAATGGTTGATAGTCTTGGGCTGAAAGTAGATTTTTACGGCAGTCAAAACCATCACATCCTCCCCCATGCCCGATGGATCAGGCCTTGGATCTCGAAATTCACGCCGTCCATGCATTCTATGGCGCGGTCGTAGGTGTCCCTGTTGAAGTTCGAGCGGTCCAATTCATACAGGCTGCGCTTAGTCAGGCCCGCGTCAGAGATCGCTGTGGTTTTAAGCATCGGCGTCTTCAGAATTTCCTCCGCAAGCATCGACTGCATGAAGCCGACCATCTGCACCTGCGGGACGTCCTGCGGCTCGAAGCGGGTGATCAAATAGCGGAGCCAGTCCAAGCGGACGTCTGCGCCAGCCTGTTTGATCGTCTTCGTGATGTTGCCGAGCATGAGCAGGAACTGCGACATGCTCATCAGGTCGAGCATCTGCGGGTGAACCGTGATCAGGACCGACGTCGAGGCCGTTAACGCAGTCAAGGAAAGATAGCCAAGCTGCGGCGGGCAGTCGATGATCACGACATCGTAGCGGTCATTGACATCCAAGAGGGCTTTGCCGAGGCGGGTGAAGAACCGCTTGCCTTCGCTGCCTGCCTGCATGGCGAGCGGGGTGTCGTACTCGTATTCTTGCAGTTCCAAATTGGCCGGGATGATGTCGAGGCCGGGGAAGTTGGTCTGCAGAATGATATCCGCGATGGGCTTCCGCTGATCGTCGTAGCGGATCGTATCGTAGAGCGATGGGTTCTCATCCAGCTCCGGTTGAAAGCCGTGAAGAGCCGAAAGCGAAGCTTGCGGATCGAGATCGATTGCGAGGACGCGATGACCTGTGAGAGCCAAGTGTTGCGCAAGATGGGCGGCCGTGGTCGTCTTGCCCGAGCCGCCTTTGAAGTTAACGACGGCAATTACTTGAAGCTTGTCGCCGGGTTTTCGCTGCGGGACGTATTTCTTAGCCTCGCTCTTCCCGGTTTCAGCGAGGTAGTGCCGTAGCTCCCACATCTGCTCGGCCGTGTAGAATTTCCGGTTCCCAGACATGGTGGTCGGAATCGGCCCCTTGCGATCAAGATACAAGCGTTTCAGATTGCTCGGAGTGACACCGAGATAGTGCGCCACTTCCGCTACCGAAAACTGGCGGAGGGTCTTCTTCGCGGAGGGCGGAAAGTTCTCAAGGCGCAGTTGATTGAGCTTGCGCGAGATTTCGGCACCCTGCCTCAAAATTTTATCGTCGAGCTCAAAAGACGGGAGCGGACTGAACGCGTTCATGATGCCTCGGGCCATTCTGCCGGTAAAATTACCGATTTTGATAATATGCCGTCATTATCTCCGATTCTCGCAATCCGGCAAGGAAAATAGGGTTAACAAAAGGTTAACGTATGTTGGCCCATTGCGAGAGAGCACATGAAGCCGATTCTGATGACATAGGAATAGGGAGAGAAGTGTTTTGCACCGTTACGTTGACTGCCGTCAAAACTAACGAAATCTGCTTTATTTGCAGAACTTTAGGCGACAGGTCCTATCCCGGCGGGATGAGCACGGCCTGCCTTAAAAGGGCGGCTCGGCGCTGATGCGGCCATTCTGTTCGGCCAGGATCGTTTCCCGTTCGGCCCGCGCCAGGCCGAGTTCGGCCTCGATCTGGCGGCGCTCGGCCGGATCGGCGTTGCGGGCTTCAGCTTCGAGTTCGAGGATCGTGCGGTCGAGGTCGTAGGTCATCGTCGTCTCCTTGACGTTTTGTGAAAGACGACGCGCGCGGTCATGGTGGCAGGCGGGGGTCAAGGATCGCGGAACGCGACCGGCGGACCCGGCGAGTGGGGGAGCCGAATTTCTGGCGCGGCCCGCAAGGGACGGGACTGAAATTTGGGGGGACCGCTCGTCCTTGAGGCCTGGCTGTCGCCATGGCACCCTCGGACGGACTGAGCAGACTTCTCCTCTCCGTATGGCACCCGGAAAGCGGGATGCGGGCTCGATGCCCGTTTCCCGCTTCATCTATGGAGGGAGCGCCCCACCTTGGCAGGCGGGGCTTTCGGGATCAGGCGTCGCGCTTCGGGCGGTTCCAGACCAGGTCGTAGTCGCCGTCGGTCTGGCTCGGCCACAGGGCCGCGTTGATCGGGGCGTTGAAGCTCGGGTCGTCGAGCTTGACCGAGATGTAGGGTTCGCCGTCGGTGGAGGTGGCGTTCCAGCCTGCGCCGACCTCGGCCATGCCCGCCATCACGCGGAAGTCGGGAGCGTCGCGGGAGGTGCGCTCGATCGGAACCAGGCGGGCCTTCATCGAGACCGTCAGGGTGCGGACTGCGCCGCTGATTGCGTTGCCGTTGGTGGAGAAGTTGCCGATGATAGCCATTTTCGAGATCCTTTCGGGTTGCTCGGGTCGCGTCCATCGCGACCTCGATGGCTGTCGAAAGGATCGGGGACGATCGGACCGCACCCTTTGGGCCGGAACGAAGTGGAGGGCGGCCGGAGTCGGGG
>NZ_JBLZPK010000011.1:52130-124011 GCF_049199905.1 Shinella sp. M27 | reverse complement strand
GGGGTGGGTTCCGGCAGGGGAAGAAAGTTGACGACGGCCGTTGCGGGAGGACGATCGAGGCGCAGCCGGTCTCCGATCAGACATGCCACATCGAGGACGTGATGGCCGCGCCACGGTTGACCAAACCGGAAGGCTCTCGAAAACGGCGGGCCGTCATCGGCAGCACTTCTTCGCCGCCCGCGGCAACCACGTCGGCTCCAACGGGCTGCAGCTGTGTATTCGGTGTGCCCGCCGTCACCGATCGATCCCGCTGCCTTCGATATCGCTCCCCCGCGTTGGCTTTCGGTGGGCTGCCTCGCGTGCCGGCTGGAGGACACCGCCCTCCACGACACGGGATCCTCTTCTTCCACAGGCATAGGGGCACCGGCTCTATGCACTCGGCGCATCTACTGCCGTGGCAACGCCCTGCCGCGAGTCCACCTGGGCTGGAGCCGTCGGACAGATGACTGATGCCCAGCCCGCCTGCCAAGGCGGGGCGCTCACGGTCTTCCGGGTGCCCCGCCAACCACCATGAGCAAGCGCGATCATTCGCACCCATCTGGAGAAGACAGCGCGGCCGGGGCGACACTAGAGGCGGCAAAGCGCGGAACCGGACAAGTCGATCGTCACCGGCATCGGCGGAGACGGCCGAAGGCTGGCTGCGTGCCGGAGGCATAGAGCGCGGTCGCCGCAGGCGATGGCCAGAACCAAGATGCGGCAAAAGCCTGCCGGTCCCGACGATCCGCGTGGCTCCGTTGAACGACCTACGGTGCGACCTTGGCCTTCGCGCCATACAGGATGAGCTGCCTGATGTGCGCGCGGACCTCGCGTTCGGTTCCGTAAAATCGGTCTTGTCCTTCGGGATAGGCGATCATCCAGGGTTCATCGGCTCCCATCATGGTCGCTTCGAAGATGTCGCCATTACCCGCGGTGACGGATATAGCACGAGTTGGTCCTGCCGAATGTTGCTCCCGCACCAGTGAAAATGACACCAACCAGCTCGGGCCATGGGAATTTCGCAGCGCCTGCATGACGCCTGTTGTGCGCGCATTCATCCAGTCATCGCACAGACTGGCTTTCCAGTATCTCCCATGCTCCATGGCATAGGCTCTAATGGCATTGTGCTCGGCTCGGGTGAGCGGGCGCAGTGTGGTCATGGAGTTTCCTTTCAGGGGAAGGACGAGGTGGTGGGTCCGGCGCGGCCGGGTCTCGATCGCGCCGCAGAGCCGCGAAGCGGGCAAGGCGGGATCTGAAGAGATGAAGAGCATCGGAGAAATGAGCATAGCGACGGCCGCAGGCCGGGATTTCGGGAATTCTCGACGCGCCGGCGCGGGAGAAAGGGCAGCCGTAGGAGCCTCAGCGCAGCGGCTCGAAGAGGAGGCGGGACCGACTGCCCCCCGCTCCGGAGCTCCTTATCGTCAAACTTCGCACATCCTCTCGCATTCGTTGGGCAAGACGTCGAGCGATCTGCCTCGTTCAGCGCCACGCGCGAGCGATGCAAGAGCGCTTCATTGCGGATGCCGCGAACACCGTCATGTCGCGTCTGTTCAACCTCGATTACATTGGCCCATGCCTCACGATCGTGGTCGCGCATGAGCGCGCAAAGGGGAATGGCGGCGGGTCCTTCCTCCGCCGGATCGAGACCATGTGGAGAGAGGAACATCAGCGTCCCTCCACGAATTCACGGTCCAGCCAACGGCGAAGATCGCGACGCATAATACCGATGGAACCGTCGATCTCGGTAAGCCGTGCATCCCCGACAATATGGCCGCGATCACGAAACAGATCGACGAGATGACGCATGACATCGAGATAGAGATGGCCGCCGACGAGGGCGACATCCGAAAAGGGAACGCGTCCATAGCCTGTCAGCGTCGCGATATGCATTCCGGGATGTTCGCCGGAGGTCATGACACGGCGTTTGGTCTTCTGCTTCGGCCACCGCGTTCCGAGATCGCCCGCCTTCATCTCGGCCGCGATCGCCGGAGTCATGCGCGCATCGTAAAGTTCGATCGGCGTGGCTGCGGCACGGAACCCCAGGCGCGCGGACAGGAAGGCGACCTTCGCCTTCTCTCCATGTGGGTCGACCGACCGCAGGGTCTTCCAAAGGGGGCCGTCATAGCGTTCGATGGCCGGCATATAGGCCGGGCCGTCGCGCTTTGTCGCCGAGCAGGCAAGGATCAGGAGGCGATTTGCGGGATAGGGAGCCATCATGCTGCCTCCCGCTCTTCACCCGCGTCCGGCTGCAGGCCGTGAAGGTAGGCGACAGCGCGCTGCGCGTGCGCAGCGGCGGCGAAGATCGCCCGCTTGTCATCGGACAGCACCTGCAACCAAGACTGAAGGTAGGACGCATGATCCGGGCGCGGCTCCAGCTCCGGCGCGATGCCGAGATCGGCGCAGAGGAAGCAACTGCCGAGTTCGGCGATCAACTCCTCGCGGGCGCGCTCGCTGCGATCCTTGCTGTAGCGGCTGAGCTCACGGCCGACGCGATGCGCCGGCGCTGTCCAATGCGTGGCCTCATGGCTGAGCGTGGCCACATAGGAGGCCGCGTCCTTGAAGCTTTCGACGAAAGGCATCTGGATATGATCGGTCGCAGGGCTGAAGAAGGCCCGGTCGCCGCCATGGCGGATATGCGCGCCGGTGTTGCGGAAGAACCGATCGGCATGCTCGATCCGCTCGACGGGATCGGTAACAGGCGCTGCGGCTTGGTAGTAGCGGTCCGGCAAGCCGTCGATCTGCGCAACGTTGAAGACAGTATAAGCCTTCAGGAAGGGGATCTCGCGCTCGGTCTCTCCGCCATGTCGGTCAGACTCGGACTTGCTGAAGCGGCTGGCGAAGACCACGGTCGCGCCGGACTCGCCCTTGCGCACGGCAGCGCCAAGCTCCAACGCCTGCTTGAACGTCATCCACATCGGCGAGGAGAACCCCCACGCGATGCCCTCCGACCACAAGAGCAGGACGTTCATGCCGCTATAGGGGAGGCCGTTGTGCCGCAAAGGACGGGTAATCCGGCCTGCCATGTTGGACACGCGCCATGGTTGGACCCATGGGCGGACACCGTTCGAGAGATCCTCGACGATCCTGTCGGTGATGCGCGTGTAGATGTCCACGCGCTGCGCTTCCGTCTTTTTCCTCATTTTCCTTACCTCCGTTCCAGAGGTCGCGCCCATCGCGACCCCGTCACGGTGGTCCTCAAGCCGGAACCACAGGGGGAGGGCGCACGCATCGCGCCGGAACGAAGTGGAGGAGGGCGAAGCCCTTGCGCTGAATCCCGGTTCCGGCAGGACCAGAGCCGGACGGGTCGCCTGGTGCTCGTCGTTCGACATTTCCTTTTCCGATCTGGCGAAGGAACGTCAGGCATGCTATATGCATCTGACCAGCTGACTAGGTGAGACGAATGGGTAAGCAGACACAATTTTCAGGGACGAACAGGCCGGTACACCCAACGATGAACGGACGGTGGAAGCTCGAGGACGCGAAAGCGCGCTTCAGCGAAGTTGTCCGGCATGCCCGGGAGGACGGTCCCCAGCGCGTGACCGTTCGAGGTCACGATGCGGTTGTTATCATGAGCGTCGAGGAGTTCGAGCGTCTGACACCGACTGCGCCTCGCGTGCCGTTCGTCCAGTTCATGGAGGCGTTGCACCTCGACGGCCTGGATCTCGAACGCGATGCCGACCGCGGTCGGGATGTCGAACTGTGAGGGGATGGTTGCTCGATACCAATGTGGTGGCCGCGCTGATCAACCCGCAGGGCGCACCCTCGGTCAAAACATGGGCGGCAAGCCAGGAGGAAGAGACGTTTCATCTCAGCATCCTGACGCTCGCGGAATACGACAAGGGAATACATAACCTGCCGAACGACCATCCGGATCGCTCGCGCTATATCGCATCGCGGGACGCTCTCGCGGACCGGTTTGGTGATCGTGTGCTTTCCCTTCGCGACGAAGCCGTGCGGCTCTGGGGACGCATATCCGGAGAGGTCAAAAAGGACACCGGACATCCGCCGCCCGTGATCGATACGCTCTTGGCGGCGACCGCAATCGAGTACGAGCTCTATCTCGTCACGCGCAACGTGAAAGACACCCGCCACTCGGGCGCGGCCATTTTCGATCCATGGACCGATGACCCGGCCAAGTTTCCGCTGAGTCCAAGGGCCAATAGGCCCCGGTAGCAAGGAAATGGCGGGGCGGAAGCCCCGCCTGACCTCTCAACCGAGCGCGTCCATCTGCGCTTCGGCCGCTTTACGGTCGAGCGTCTGGCCGGGATTGTCGACTGGGCGATCAAAGGGCTTCCAGGATTCCCCGACGGCGTGTTCATAAGCCGCGACCGCGCCTTCGGCGGCCATCCGGAGCGAGAATGCCTGGATACCCATTTCGGCGGCGAATTCCCGCTTGCGCTGGGCGGAACTGTCGTAGCCGACAATGCCGTCGCGGTCGTCGTCGCGGGCATCGCTGGCAGCCTTGGCCGTAGCGTCGCGGGCCTCCGTCACGGCGCGTGAGTAGAACTGACCGGCGCCGTGGGCGGAACCGACGAAGGCTCCGACGATGCGCTGCAGGTGGATCTGCATCGCACGCTCGCCGAGGCCCTCGGACAGAGCATCGACGGTTTCGAGGATGAGGCGCTCGTGCGTGTCGCGCACAATGTCGCCGTTGACGACGGCGGTCCCGAAGCTTTCGGCGATCCGCATCGCCTGGACGGCATCCGGGCAGGTGAGGTGGACCATTTCGAGGGTTGCACCCTTGCGGAGCTGGACGCGGGCGGACGGGCGAGGGGTTGTTGACTTGGCCATGTTCGATTTCCTTCTCGGTTGCCTCCGAAGGCTTGCGCCGGCCCCTTGCCGGAGCGCCCTTCGGTGCGGTCGAAAAAATCCGGCGGTCAGACGGGCGCTTTCACAGGTCCGGGACGCCTGAGCGAGAAAGGTAGGCTTGCGGACAAGCGGGGGCACAGCCCCTGCGCGGGACGCGGGCCTGCCTTGCGAAGCGAGGGTGAATCGGCCGCAACGCGGCGCGCAGCGGCCTTGAAACGACCGGCCGCCGGGTTAAGACCGTGCTGAACCGAAGCGTGCTCCTGCAAGGGGTGGCTCATCGCCCGAACCGAAAGGCAATCGATGGCCGAGAGCGTCCGCACACTCACACCTTCCTACGCCGATCAGCCATGCATGGTGCAGTCCGGTCCGATCGAACCAGATACCTGATGGCGATTAGGCCGCAACGCAATTCGAGGGCAGGCGGCCCGGTCTTTTTGATAGCCGGAAGCCCTGCCTCCCGATGCCAACGCCGCAGGTAGGGGAGGGGACGTGGGCGACGGGATGGTCCGGCCAGGTTTCGCCGCAGCGGCCGCAGGAGAAAATTATGGCGATGTCCGCCCACCGGGTCGCTCGCGCAGTGCCGCGATTGCCCGATCCTGCCGGGCGAGCTTACGCGATAGAGCATCGATCTCCTGCTGCCGTTCGGCCGTGATCGCGGCAAGGTTGGCGCGGTAACGGGCGAGGAAGGCATAGGGCTCCGGCGGCGGGACCCGTCGATAGGAGCGCCGGCGTGGATGCAGGTGCGGGATGATGACCGTCATCCGGCGGATGATCTGCCGGTCGATAAGGTCGAGCTGGTGCTGTGTCTGCCGACGAGCCTCCTCCATGCGCGACAAGAGCGAGCGGCAGCCGAGAAGCGAATTCCCGCCGGGGCAATCCTGGCCCGTCTCACCGCATTTGCGGACGAGACGGCTGGAGGCGTTTTTGCACTTCCAGTGATCGAGCGTCGCGACATGGTGTTCCGGGGGACGGGGGCTTCCGTCGCACCATTCGACGACGGAAGCGACAGGTGGGAGTGAGATGATCAGGTCCGCATTCATGGCATTCTCCGGCAGGATCAAAGTGCTGAACACACCTCCGCCGCCCGGGCGCTGCCAGCGGCGGAGGTGTCGAGCGAGAAGGGGAAGTGCGGGCCTATTCAGCAGCGACCGAGTAGGCGGTGTCGTCCTCGATGACCGTTTCCTCCGTCTGGGTGTCGCCATCCGCCTGCACATTGCCGACGTCGATCACCTCCGGGGAAGCTTGGGTGGTCGAGGCCTCTTCGCCATCGCTTTCGGCCCGATCGTCCTCCGATTGTTCGTCGTCCTCCGCAGCGATGTCGCGGGCCTTGAGGATGTCGGAAAGGTCGGCCAGCTCGGGCGCGAACCTGGCAGCGGGGTGAACGAAGTGCCCCTCCTTGAAATGCTCGACAAGCGCCGCGCGGGTTTCGCGAACGCGCGAACGCGGCGAGACCGACGCTTCGCTGCAGGACGCTTCGAGTGCCTGGCGAGAAAGGCATTCGAGGAAATCGACGGTCCCCATGTTCGGGAGGAAGGCATCGGCCCCGATGGCCGCGCCAGCGACGCGGGACAGGACGCCGCTGTTCGACATGCCGCGGCGGCACGAGAGAACGTCGATGAGCGTCTTGCGCGCGGCAATCCTCAGCGTGTCCATGTCGAACACGAGTTTGCCCTCGTCGTCGAACAGCATGGCCGCGTGGGGGTTGAAGCGGGTTCCGCCGAACATCGCGCCACCGGCGCCGGAATCGACGCGGACGTTGGTGCCGGCATAGCCGAGGACGAGCAACGCCATCAGCGTGTCATCCTCGATCGGCGCGCGGCCGAGTGCCTCGTGCAGCGCGTCCGTGCGGTAGTCGCCGATCATGTCGTGACCACGCTGCGTCACGTCCGGGCGCGGCTTGGAGGCCACGACGGGCTGGTCTGTGGCGCCGTTGCCACTACCCGATGCCGTGCCGTCCTTGCCCGTCGATTTCTTTTCGTCGGGGAGCCGGTAGACAATCGACTGTACCTTGCCCTCGCGGTCGAGATACATTGCCGTGCGGTCTGATTTCAGCGCCTTGCCATGGACGCGCTCGGCCTTCTTCGGCAGCTCAGGCTGGCCGTAGCCGTTGACTTCAACGATTGCGCCGCGCCTCGGAAGGTTCGACGTCATCCACTCGTGCTGTGCGCCTAGGAAGCCTTCAACATTGGTTGTGTAGCGACTATCCTCGTTCGCCGGAGCGAAGAGGTCTTCCGACCATTCGATGCCATAGGATGCGGCAAGGTCATCGCCGAAGCTGGCATCGCGCGCATACATGCGCTTCTTGTTCAAAGCGTTGGCGATCGACCACCATTGCGCCGTGTCGCCCTTCTTCGGCTTGCTCGCCTTCCAGACCGACTCCTGGTCCTCGACGCTGGCGGCGGCGATGATGCGAAGCTGCTGCTCGCTCGGCATGTCGCCGAGCGCGATCTGCTCCAGCATACCGGGGAAGAGATTGGCAAGCAGGCGGAGCTTCTTGATCTGGCGGACGGGGAGGGCGAGCGCCAGTGCGATGGCTTCCTCGGTCCAGCCGAGCGCGACGAGACGTTCGACACCGCGCCATTGATCGACGGGATTGAGATTCTCGCGTGCGATGTTTTCGACCATGTTGCGCATCGCGCCATTGTCGTTCGCCGCCTCGATGACCAGCACCTTGATTTCGTCGAGGTTGGCGGCGATCGCCCCATCCCGGCGGCGATGGCCGTTGTCGATGATGAGACCGTTTCCACCACCGGGTTCGGCGAAGACGATCGGAGGATTGATGATGCCGACAGCCCTGATCGTGGCGACCATCAAGGCATCGGCCTGCGGCGACGATTTCGACTGACGAGCCTTGTCGGGGTTATCCTTGAGCAAACGGGGATCGACGACAGCAACACGCATGGAATATTCCTTTCCAGGATACGGACGCGGCCCTCTTGCCGGTCCTTCTCGTGTCTTCTTTTTTCCGAAGACACCTCCCGGACCGCGGGGCGGCCGGACCGGCGCAACTGCGGCCGAGCGTCCCTGCGGTGAAGGACAAGCGGGGCCAATGGCCCTGCGAAGGACGAGTTGCCGGGATGCGCAGGCAGCGGTTGAGCGAAGCGCCGGCGGGAGGACCGATCTGCGATCGGGTTCCTCATTTTCTCCCTTTCTCTTTCCCCCTATTTTCCGAGGGCCGATCCGGACGACACAGTCGCCGCAGAATCGGCGGAGTAGGGGGCGGATGGTGTTCCAGCTCTTGATTTGCCACCATTAAGGTGGCATATCCAAGCATGGAAAAGAAACGCCCGACATACGATCTCGACGCGATCAAGGCGGCATTGGGATCACTCAGGACGTTGGCGATCACGACGACGGCACTGCGTACGGCGATGGCTCTGGGGTATGACCGCACTGGCATCGTCCAAGCGGTCACCGGATTGGACCGCTCGATGTTCTACAAGTCGATGACGACCTACGCGGATCACCGGGTCTGGCAGGACTTCTATCATGCGCCAGCCGAGGACGAAGGGTTGGTCCTCTATATTAAATTCCAGGCGGACGTGGTCACCGAGTTCAGGGTCATGTCGTTCAAGGAGACATCCGATGGCAGTTAAGATGCAGGTTTTGCCAGACACGATGGTTTCCCCGGAGACGGGAGAGATCCTATCCCGGGATGTCCGCCCGTTCGTCGTCACCTACAAGGGCCGTACCAAGACGGTCGACCTTCCGGGCTATTACCCCGCGGACGGCGACGACGGCGTTCATGTCGGTGACGACATGGAGGCGTCGGACGCTGCACTGCGGGCGCTGAAGGAAGAAGTCGAGGGCATACCGTCCCCGGCAACGATCCGGCGGGTTCGCAAGAAGCTGAAGCTCTCCCAGCGCGAAGCCGGCGGGATCCTCAAGGTGGGCGAGAGCGCTTTCGACAAGTACGAGCGCGGTCTGGTCGAACCGAGCGGGCCGACGAGCCAGTTGCTTCGGCTGCTCGACCGGCATCCCGAGCTGGTCGAGGAACTGCGCCAGCCGGTATAGGCGACGATAGCGATGAGCAAAAAAAATGGGCCTGCGAAACCGCGGCCCATTGAAGTGTGAAGGTCTAAACCTCCAGAGGGGAACAGCTGACGCGGCGGCACTGGGAGGAGAAAGACCGCCATGTGCATCAACTGCGAGCATAATGCCCGTTTCTTGACCAAGTGGAAAACATTTATTGTGCAACGCAGCTATGCGGCCGCTGCGTTGCTCCGTCATGATCGTCGCCGGCGTTACGCCGCTTGCGCGACCGGCTCGGCGGTGGCGCGGGCTTCGGCGGCCAATGCCTCCTCGACCTCCTCCAGTTCTCGGCGCTTCGCGGCGAGTTCGTCGGCGAAGGCGAAAGTGCCCGTTTCGTGCGCGCGATACGAGGCGAGCCGGCGGTTGGCGTCTTCGAGATGCTGGCGCTGGCGGTAACGCTCGCCCTCGAAATCATCGAGCGCATGTTCGAGACGGGAGATCGCCCCGAGCGGCGTGACGGTGACCGGCAGATCGACCTCGTAATCCGCGCCGGTTCGCTGCAGGACGGTGCGGTAGTGGTTGCCATCCTTGCCGAAGCGCTCGCCTTCGTAGATGACGTCGAAGCCGCCGATCGAACCGAGCTGCGCCTCGCCCTCCTGCTGAAGCTGGACGAGCGTGAGGATCTCCTTCATCACGGCGCGGCCGGCGTCCTTGCGCTCATCATGCTGTTCGCCGAGGACGGTCATCGTGAATGCCTCGCCGGAGGTCGGCACCAACCGCGCGATATCCTTGCCGATCTCGGCGATCCGGCGCGTCGCGACCTCGATGTCGCGTTCGGCTTCCCGCAGCCGCCGGCGGACCGAGAACAGGTCGTCGTCATGGGCGGCGCGCAGGCGCTCGAGGCGGGCAATATCGGCTTCCAGTCCGGCCTTCTTCATCAGGCGCTCGTCGCCCGACGCGATCGCCTTGGCCATTGCGAACTGGTTAGCGGCGCCCTCACCGAGATCTTCCAGCCGGCGGATCGACGTGTCGCCGGAGAGTGCGGCGGCAATAAACCGGGCTTTGCGCTCGTTGTTCTGCCACATGCTGGCGTCGAGACTGCCTTGCGTCGCATAGGCAAAGATATCGACAATATCGTACTGGTTGCCCTGCCGGACGATGCGGCCCTCACGCTGCTCGATCTGGGACGGCAGCCACGGCACGTCGAGATGGTGAAGCGCCTTCAGGCGGAGCTGGGCGTTGACGCCGGTCCCCATCGTCTCGGAGGAGCCGATCAGGAAGCGCACCCTGCCCGCACGGACATCCCCGAACAGGCGTTGCTTCGTCTCGGACTTTTTATAGTCCTGCATATAGGCGATTTCGCTGGCGGGCACGCCGAGCCGGACCAGCTCATCGCGAATCCAGCGATAGGCGCTGAAACCGCGAGTGTGTTCAACATTGATCGTGCCGAGATCGCTGAAGATCATCTGCGCGGCGCCGGGCAGGTCATAAGGCTTGCCGTTCGGGCGCATGAACACCTGGTCCGCCGTTTCCTGCCAGATCCGGAAGGCATTCCCGACAAGCAGATTGAGTTTGTTGTCCGGCTCGTTGTCGTTCGCCGGCATGACCAAGCGCAGGTCGATCGCCGCGTGCCGACCGTCGGTGATGACCGAAAGCAGGATGTCGTCGCCCGGCTGCGCCGGCCCCTCGCGCATCTCGATCGCCTTGATGCGGCTGTCGAGGATCTGCTGATACATCTTGAACGCTGCGGTGGGTGTCGCGGTGACGATCTGCCGCCCACCGGTGGAGATGGCCGGAACGCGAACATATCCCCGGAGATCGGCGGGCATCACCACATCCGCAAACGAGCGGAACATCGAAATCAGTTCCGGGACGTTTACAAAGCTGGCGAAGCGCGAGACCGGCTTGTATTTGCCCGAAGGCTGGATTTCCAGTTCGGTAGTCGTCTCGCCGAAGGTGCTCGCCCAGGCATCAAACTCATGCAGGCCGCGTTCATGGAGAGCGTCGTAGCCGAGCAGGCGCTGGACGGAAAACATCTCGCCGAGCGTGTTGGTGATCGGCGTGCCGGAGGCGAGAACCAGCGCGCGGCCGGGGTTCTTGGTTTCGAGAAGCCGGGACTTTACAAACAAATCCCAGGCGCGCTGCGAGCCATTCGGATCGATGCCCTTCAGCGTGCTCATGTTGGTGGCGAAGGATAGCTTGCGGAATTCCTGCGCCTCATCGACGACAATCTGGTCGACGCCGATTTCCGAGATGGTGAGCAGATCGTCCTTGCGGGTCGATAGCGCTGTCAGCCGCTCCTCCAGACCCTCCTTCAGCCGTTCAAGCCGCTTGCGCGACACGCGGTCGTCGGGCTCGACCCTGGTCAGCAAATCCTCGTAGCGCTGCAACTCGTCCTGGATCATGCTCTGCTCGAAGGCGGAGGGGACGGCGATGAACCTGAAGGCCGAATGGGTGATGATGATCGCGTCCCAGGTTGCCGTCGCCGCCCGGCTGAGGAACCGCGCACGCTTGTCTTTCGTAAAGTTGCTCTCGTCGGCGACGAGAATGCGGGCGGAAGGATAGAGCGCCAGGAACTCACGGGCGGCCTGGGCAAGGCAATGACCTGGCACGACCAGCATCGCCTTAGCAATCAGGCCGAGCCGGCGCTGTTCCATGATGGCGGCCGCCATGGTCATTGTCTTGCCGGCGCCGACGGCGTGGGCGAGATAGGTCGCGCCATCGGCGATGATGCGCCAGATGCCGCGCTTCTGGTGCGCGTAGAGTTGGAACGCGGCGGAGGCGCCCGGCAGTTGGAGATGCGAGCCGTCGAACTTGCGCGGCGCAAGATTGTTGAAGCGCTCGTTATAGACGCCGGCCAGCCGGTCGGTCCGCTCCGGGTCGGTCCAGACCCAGCGCTCGAATTCCGTCTTGATCTTCTGCAGCTTCTCGCGTGCGGCTTCGGTATCGACGACGTTCAGCACCCGCCGTTCGCCGCCGACGTCCTTGATGGTGTCGAAAATCTGCGGCACGCGGCTGTTGAGCGCGTCGGCGAGCAGTTCGCCGGCGTGCCGGCGCCTGGTGCCCCATTCAGAGGTGCCAGCGGCACGATAGGCGAGCTGGCGCGCTTCGACGGTCCAGGAGCCGAGCTCCGGCATATGGCGGATCTTGATCTCGACGTCCATCGTCTGCTTGACGAAGGCGACAACATCGGCGGCCGGGATCCACGGCGCGCCGAGACGCGCGGTGATATCCGATGGACGCAAGGGCGAAGGCTGGACAGCCAACAGCGCGCGCACGTTGCGCTCAAAGGTCGGATCGAGCGCCGCGGCTGCTTCCGCGGCGGCATGCTTGGTGCGGACCGGGCCGGAGAGATAGGCGTCGGCGGTCTGCCACGCGCCGTCGGCCGGATTCTGGAACACGGTGTCACCGAGCTGGTCGACCACCTTGTCGCGGTCGCAATGCAGGAGCTCGGCGATGTGGTCGAGGTCGACGCGGCCGCGCTCGTTGAGCACGACGGCAAGCGCGTCGCCGGCATTCGTCACCACAGGCGGAGCAGGGGGCGCGATCACCCGCTGCGAGAAGATCGGACCGGGCTTGGCCGTGTCGGTGTCGAGGTCGTAGTCCTCGATGGAGGCGACCAGCCAGCAGTCGGGATCGTCCCGGAAGGGCTGGAGGTTCGGCTGCCGATGGGTCTCGCGGGTCTCGCCGGATTCCGCATCCTCGGTAATGCTGACGGTCGTGTGGTTGATCGGCCCGAAATCCCTGACAAAGCTCGACCAGGCGATGCGCAGCCGCACCTGTACATCGCGCCATGGCAGGCCGGTTTCCTGTGCTTTCAGCACCTCGCGCACGGCGTCGCGTACGGGGATCAGCTTCTGGATGGTGCGGACATGCTTTTCCGTCAGACCGTCGCCGGTACGGCCCTTGCGCACCTTGATAACGACGGGCGCACCGTCGACGATCTGCATCAGGCCTTGCCTGTTGTCGACGAAGTAGCTGCCTTCGCGAACATTGGCGTTGCCGGGCCGCAGGTCGACAATCTCGGCCAGCTCCTCCTCAAGATCGAGATCGATCTCGGTCGGCTCGCCGTCATAGATGTCTTCCGGCAGACGGTTGACGGCGGCGTCCAGCAACTCGGCAAGATCCTCGTCCACCCGGCCCCGGCAGGTATAGGTCTCGCCGAACGGACCGGAAGTGAGTGCGTGGGCGCCAAGAACCATGCCGGGATTGTCTGCGAACCAGCGATTGACGCGAATGGCGCCTTCGTCATCCGTAGCCGCGCGGACTTCCTCGACGTCGAGCCACGAAACGTCGTCTTGCGCCTCGGCGATCTTGCGCTTGCGGAAGAAGAGGATGTCGACGACGGTGTCCGTGCCGGCGTCACGGCGGAAGCTGCCCTCGGGCAGGCGGATGGCGGCGACGAGATTGGCCGATTTGGCGATATGCGTGCGCGCCGTCGCGTCTGCCTTGTCCATCGTGCCGCTGCTCGTCACGAAGGCCGCCAGCCCGCCGGGCTTCAAGAGGTCGATCGAGCGGGCGATGAAGTAGTCGTGCAGACGAAGCGCAAGCGGTCGATAATGATGGTCGGACCGAACCGTCCGGTCGGAGAAGGGCGGGTTGCCGATGGCGACGTCATAGACGACGCCGAGGTCGGTACGGGCGAAGTCGCCGTTGATGATGCGCGCCTTCGGCTGCAGCAGCCGCACGATGCGCGCCGTGACCGGATCGAGTTCGATGCCGGTGACATGGCTGGTGGCGCGATAGGCCGGCGGCATCAGCGCGGGGAACAACCCCGTGCCGATACCCGGCTCCAGCACGCGGCCGCCGCGCCAGCCGAGACGCTGCAGCCCGGCCCACATCGCCCGGACAATGAATTCCGGCGTGAAATGCGCATATTGGGTGCAGCGGGCGAGCGAGGCATAGTCGGTCTCGTTGACGGCCGTCTCAAGCGAACTGCCGAGAGCGTCCCAGCCGTCACGAAACTCCACCTCGCCTGGCCGGCGGAACATGCCGTTGGCAAGCTCCGATGCGCCGAAGCCGGTGAAGCGGATGAGCCTCCGCTGTTCCTCTGATGACGCCGGCCTATCCTGCTTTTCGATTTCGCCGGCGATCAGGATGGCCGCGACGTTCGCCTTCGCCCGTTCCTTCCAGCCGGCCGCGAGACCGCGGCCCTCTTCGTCGAGGTAGAAATTGCTGCGCGCGCCCTGTTTGCGCGGGGCCGGGCGTGCTGCGGCGATCGGCAGAGCCGGGGCAGGGGCGGGCGGCGTCGGGTCCGGATCGTCATCGTTGGCGGCGAAGGGATCTTGGCCGCTGAACGCGGACATACCGAGGCCGAGGCCCAGGCCGGACGTCAACGCGGTGTTGCCGAACATGTCGAGTGTGAAAGGATCGTTGCTCATCGAGATCTCCTTGTGAGCAGGCGTGCGCCATTGCCCGCGGGATGTGGTTCCAGCGGGTGAGGGCGCGTGCGATGGGACGAAGGGGTGATGCGGTCCGGAGCGGAGCGATGTCCTTCCTTCTTCAGACCGTGTCTTGCACGATCCGGAGCCCGCATCGCGGGCGGCCGGTCAAGGGCCGCATCAGCGGCAAAGCCTGCCCTTGACGGGACGAACGCACATGCGGGAGGTCTTTTTCGGCACCTTCTTTTTTCCCTTTCTCGTCCGCCCCCGCAGGGCGACACGAATATCCGTCAGGAGTTGGTCGACGCCCTCTTGATGATCGTCACCCTCGAACCCTGAGATGAAGCGTTCGACGCGATCAAGGGTGTGGAGAAGAGCAGAGGAGGACTTTGCGATATGCAGGCCTCCCGCTTGCAGATCCACGACGGTGACGACGCCGTCCGGCGCCTCGACATTATGGACGTTCGCGGATGCGTCCGGCCGGCGAACGAGTTCGTTCGCCTTGCGGGCGGCGTCTATTGGCGATGTGGCGTCATCGATGTCGATGTCCCATGAAACCCGATAGGTCATGTCCGCCCCCATCACGCCGCGGCCGCATCGGGCAGGTAGCGCAGATGCACCGGCAGCTTGGCGGCGATCTCCTCGTCGGTCATGACTTCAAGCAGCTTCGGGACGCTCCCTAGTTTGCCGCCGAAAAAGTGCACGGTGCGCCGGCCGCGTGACGCATGGGGCCAGCGATAATCGGCATAGCCGCGATAGGGCTCGGCGGTGCTGCTCCAGATGTGCTCGAGACGTTCTTCCCGCGTCATCGCCCGCACCGGCCGGCTCTCGCGTTCGATGATGGCGAGGCGCATGCGCTCGACGGACATATCGTCGGAAAGATCGCAGTAGCCATGAAAGTAGCGGATGGCATCGTCGATGCGCAGCGCGAAAAACACCGATGTCACCGACCCGGTGAGGAATTGCCTGAGTGCGAACATCGAGCCACGGATCCAGAGGGGCGCTTCCACCGCGAACATATAGTCGTGCTCGGCCTCGCCGATCTCGAACCATTCCCCTGCATAGAGCGCCGTTGCGTCATCTTCGCGGCGGTGGACGCGCCCGGCATGGCGGTCGAACATGCGATACATCTGGTGGCGGTCGGCGACGCCCTGGAATACCTTGCGGATTGTGGGTGCGTTGGTCATGTGAGGCTCCTTCGGGGTTGTCGGACCGAAGCGCGGCGCAGCCTTCTCGACCCAGCCTTCTTTTTCAGTCCTCTGTTACCCCGCCTCGACCGCCGGCATCGCGACCGGCCGGGTCAAGGGCCGGCTCCGCCGGGCGAAGCTTCCCTTGACGCGGGCGGCGCGTATCCGGCAGGCCTCGCCTTCTTCCATTCCTCCCTTCTCTCCTTTTCCATCTTCGCCTTTTCCTGGAGTGCCTCGTTCCAGTCGTCCGCCATCGGCCGCAGCCGCTGCCAGGCGCAACCGGCGCTGTCGGCGAGGACGCGCAGGCGCTCGGCAAAGGTCTCGCCCTGATCATTCGCGTCGGTCGCCGCGACCAGCGTGACGCCGGGACGCGACGCCAGGGTCCGCAGGGCTGCATCGGTAAGGGGGGACCATCCCCCGCCGGTGCTGAGATATTGCGAGCCATCGCGGAGGCTTTCGAAGGCGGCGAGGCTCATGGCGTCGATCGCCGCCTCGGTGACGCACAGGCGCACGCCATCCCGCGGCCCAAGACGGAATAGGGTTTTCGAGCCGCCCGTCGAGAACCCGCGCCATTCCGGGCCGCGCTCCTCCCAGCCGCAGACGTCGCCGGCCTCGTCCGTGTGGGCTGCCCACATGCTTCCGTACGGACCTTCGCGAAGCTGGTTGTTGGTGATTGCCATTCGCAGCACGCTCACCGGAAGGAAACGGGCGCCGGAAAGATAGCGCCAGGTCGCGGACCCGCGCCACGGAACGCGTCGCGCCGACCATCGATCCGCAAGGCTTGTCGCTGCATGCCGTTCGCGCGGTGCCTTTTTCCAGACGGGATCGCTGGTCTGGAATCCGACCAGGGACGCGATGCTTTCGACACCCTCGACGAACCCGATATGATCAAGGCGTCGCACGAGCGCGAAGATATCGCCCTTGTCGTCGCTGAGCGGATCGAACCAGCCCTTCCCCTCATGCGTCACAATGACGATCTCGCCGCCCCGGCGAAACTTGACCGCCCGGCGCGTGCTTTCCTTCACGTCGACGGCAAACCCGGCCCGCTCCAGGAGCGCCCCGCAATTCACCTTCTCCTTCAACTCTCTTATTTTCTCTCTTTTCATGCCAACCCGGCCGCGCCAGCGGCCGCTCCCTGTTCCGTCCACACATTTGCGCAGCAAATCCACACCCGCCGCGCCAAGCGGCGGCTGCAAGGGCGCGGAGATCGGGGCGAGGGGAACCCGCGCCCCGCCGCGGCGCCGCTTCCCTTGCGGACGCCGCATGGATGCGGCACCTCAGAGGAGGGCAGGGCGGGCTCAATGAGCCGGCCCGAAGTCGAAGGGATCGATTTCGTGGATCACGTCCACGTCGGCGTCGTCGAGCTCCTCGCTCGGCAGGACGCCGTATTCTCCGGCCGATCGGAACAAGGTCACCGGGACCATGAGCGTGCGGGCGAGGTGAAAGGCATGCGATTGGGCGAGTGAGAGATCGTGCGACATGGTGAGGCTCCATCCGGGAGCGGGCCAATTCCCGCTCGATGGCGCCAGGATTGGTCCGGGGCGGGGCGCGATCACCGCGAAGGCGTAAGCCGCAGCGGCCGTAGCTTGCTAACGGACCCCTTGCGGGTTGATCGTCAAAGCCCCGCGCTGGACCAGGTCGCCATTCCAGAAGAGCGGGATTGGTCCGTTCCCCATGGAGGCGTCGGTTGCTGCACAGGCGTCGCGGCAGAACACATCTCCTCTCACCGAACATTGCTTGGGTAATTCACCCCGAGGCCAGGATCTGCCATCGGCTGGAATATGCCTGCCTTCCCGAGGGAGCGGCGAAGTCAGCTATGGCACCATGGCTTTCGCCAGCTATCCCAACGGCGCGCCAGGCCATGCTCGATCAGTGTTTCTCCGACATCGCGTGCGTCCACGGCAACGCGCGCCAACCGGCGACCGTAGCGGTCAAGTTTGCCGCGGACCAACTTGATCCGATGACCCGACACCTGGGTTGCCAGTTCGTCCTCCGCTTGCAGCGCTGTGGCGCGTTCCGCGGCGCACGCTCCGTCAATCTCCGGCGCATCGATGTTCTCGATACGGATCTTCTCGCGCCTGCCGGTCCCGTCGTGGACGGTGAAGGTATCGCCATCCCAGATCCAGAGCGTGACATCCTGGCAGGCGCCACGATCACAGACCGCTGCACCGACAATCGTGTGACGGTTCGTTGAAGCCGAGGCGCCGGCGAGCATCAGCAATTGCGAGACCCCCACGACCATCACGCACCGCGCCAGCATCATGAGGTCTTTTTCGATACGAGATTAAAGAGCTGCGCGATGACGTCGGTGGCGTAGACCTTTTCACCGCCGCGGTCATAGCTACTGTTGCACACGCGGGATTCCACATAGACGAGGTCACCCTCTCCGACGTATTCCTCGATCCACTCCGCCTGTTTCTTGTCAAGGACGGTGATCTGAACCCAATCGGTGGCGCTCTTGCGTTCGCCATCCGACTGCCATTCGCGATTGCTCGCCACATTCACCTTCAACACGCCCTTCAGCGGGATGACGTTTCCGACGTGACCAAGCAGGGTATGGCGGTTGACGCTGCGCATGGACTCATACCTTTCTAAGGTGGAAAATACCGTCTATCTGTTGAGGCTGAACCAATGCCGCTGGGTTTGCCCTGAGGTGTCGTTCTTGATATCGAAATAATATGGCTCTGACCGCAGCGGTCGGGGCATAGTGACCCTTTGAATGCAGCCTCGCTGCCGATCAGAAATGTAGGACCCGTGCGCATTGCCCTGGCAGAAATTGACCGTCTTGACGCAAAGATCACCTTTGCCGGCAAAACTGTTGCGGTCGCTCCTGCTTCCGACCCGATAGCCTTCCGGGCAGTTCCCATATCGCTCGTGGCCCGGCGAGCCCGTTCCTGCCTCGGGGCAGGTCGGCCAATCGAAGCCAGGCTTTTTCATCGCGGAGATGAGGCGGTTCATGGGCGGATGGCAGGCGGACATGCCCCGCCAGGATGGATTGGAAGACGACGCGCACAGAAGGACTTGGCAGCCCCATTCGCTGGCGGCTGCAGGAACGGGAAGCGCTGTGGCCGCCAGATACAATGCGAGCACAATACGGTGAGGCATGGCTTTGGCGGTCATTGGCACTCTTCCCATCAAACACACTAACGAGTAAATTATAGTTTATATGGCAACGACGAGCAAGCGCAAGAAGGCAGACACCGAGCTTGGTACGAGGATCCTGCGAAACATGGCACGGGTCATCGAGCGTGAGCGTGAAAAGCGCGGCCTTAACAAGAAAGAGATGGCCGAGCTTTGCGAAGTGACTTATCCCTTTTATTTTCAAATCCTTGAGGGGAAGGCAAATCCCTCTTTGCAGACCATCACACGAATCTGCGTCAACCTCGATGTACCTTTCCAGGAACTCGTGAGCGGGGCAGCTCCTCTCTGATCGGCAACGTTGGGAAAGTTCATCTTCGGTTTTGCTCGCATGGACGAAACCCATTTTCTCGCTAAAATGGTTGCCAAAACATAAACTATATTTAATTACTCGACCTATGAAATTGATCGCCGGATGGCCGCAGGGCTGCCGGCGCCACATCTGGGCATTGCAGGCATGAAGTCTTTCGCTGCTTCCGTTTTCCTCATGATTGCTTCGGCCGCACATGCGGGCGAGAACCCGATGTGGCCGACGAGCCTCAACTGGACCTGCGCGTTCTCGTCGGTCATTCGGTGCGAGCGTTCGGTGGATTGCGCGATGGTAGCGGAGGAGGGCGAACTCGCCCTCGACTATCGCGAAAACAGGCTGACGGATGAGAAGGGGGCGGTTCATCCAATCAAGCGGCACTATGCCCAGACGGTCGCCGGCAGCCCGATCGGGAGCGAGGTGAAGATCGAACTCGATACGAACGAGGTGATCTGGCTTTCACCGGCCGACGGGGCAGGGGTGTTTTCGGATAACTGGATCGGCGCGATGTTGTCGCCGAAGACGGGCGTCGTTCAGGAGCTTCGGCCGTTGGTCTGCAAACCGACATGATGCATGTCCCGCTCGATCGACATCTATTTGCAGCCGAGATCGTGAAGCGCTATATTCCTCCGCAGAAAGGAGATCGATCATGCTGCTGAAGAAGTACCGTGAAAACAAGGATGCCCTCAAGCAGATCGGCCGGGAAGCGCTTACAGAGAGCCGCCGCCTGGGCCTTACGATTTCCGCTAAGGATCGCCGGAACGAGGCAAATATGCAGGCGAAATCCGAGCGTAAAAATCGCGCTCCCGCTACCGTGAGGTAGCAATTGTTTCACGCCGGAATTGTCGTGTATCCTTCTCGCAGGGCTTAACGGCTCCGGCAAGTCCTCCGCTTTCCCCAAGCTGAACCTCGAAGGCGAGTGGATCAACGCTGACGAAATCGCAAGGGTTCTGCCCAACACCGACGACGGCAAATCGAAGGAACGGCGAGCTTCAGAGGCCGCGCTTCGAAAGATTGCCGATATGATCGAAACTCGGCAATCGTTCGTCTTCGAGACAACCTTGAGCAGCCAGCAGCCAGCAGTCGCTTCGGCTGATGCGCGATGCAAAGGCGGCGGGGTTCACGGTAGGCCTCTATTACACGGCCCTGGATTCTGTCGAGACAAACATCGAGCGCGTCAGGCAGCGCGTGCTCAAGGGCGGCCACGACATTCCTGAGGACGACATCCGGAGGCGGCATAGGGGATCGCTGGCCAAGCTATCCGAAGCCCTGAAGGTCGTGGACGAGGTCGTGCTCGTGGACAATAGCGGACTCGAACCTCACGAGGTCTTCATCATTACCGCCGGCCAGGTCCAATCCTTCGACATCGACGACACGCAAGAGCTACATCGCCTGTTTTCGACCAAGGTTTGCGAGGCCTACGGGCTGACGCGAGTGCGTGGTGGTTTCGAGGACGCGAAAGTGGATGATCAACTGATAGCGGATACCACGGAACAGATCCTTTGCAACATGCCTAGTCACCAGGCCAAACCTCCGGGCACGAAGTGAGAGCAGCATGTTCGAATTGATCAATTATCGGCAGCTCGCTAACTCGGCATAACGTTACGTTATAACATTGTATAAGTTCTATTATGGAACCGCTCGCCGACTGGTGACCCCATCACATACCTTAATCATCCTGTTGACTACTGACCAATCCTCAAGGTTCATCGACGGCGCCGCCAGACACGCCCTATAATTCGTCTGTCGACACTTATGCGGGTTTGCAACTTGCGCACATCACAGTAAGACGATCCTTACCGCCGTCCGGCAAACTGAGGATCCCTCGTCGGCAACCTTCGAGGCACGCAATCGTAGCCCTTGCCAAGCGTCCTGGCCATAATCAACTTGTGCCAAAGTAACGCTTGAGCAGAAGCAACCAGCAAGTCATACAATCGATTTATTGATCCCGGACGGCCACTTGCTAATCAAAGGACAGGCCTTGAACTCGGAGGGAGAAGCGCGTTAGCACTCAGATGGTCTTTTCCCACGGAAGGCAGCTTTCAAAACGTCGCCACCCCGTGTACGCTCGCGACAGCCCTACGCAAATCTCCGATGGCGTCATTCGAAGCTGCAGGCAGTTCCTGGCCTTCCAATTCCTTAGGCATCTTCCAGCCAGGCTCGACACCTTTCATATTCGGCAGTTCGTGGGCGATGCCCTTGTGGCAGTCGATGCAGGTCGCCTTGCCCGGCAGGAGATATTTCGAATGGATGTCGGCGGCGCGCTGCGTCTGCTTTGTGAAGTCCATCGCCACGGCGGAATGGCAATTGCGGCATTCCAGGCTGTCATTCGCCTTCAGGCGCGCCCATTCGTGCTTGGCAAGCTCCAGCCGCTTGGCGAGGAATTTTTCGCGGGTGTTGATCGTGCCGAAGATCTTGCCCCAGACCTCCTTCGACGCCTGCATCTTGCGGGCGATCTTGTCGGTCCATTGATGTGGCACGTGGCAATCTGGACAGGAGGCGCGCACGCCGGAGCGATTGGTAAAGTGCACCGTATTGGTCAGCTCCTGATAGACGTTGTCCTTCATCTCGTGACAGGAGGTGCAGAACTTCTCCGTATTGGTCAATTCCAGCGCCGTGTTGAACGCGCCCCAGAACATCACGCCGCCGACGAAGCCGCCGAGTGTCAGGAAGGCGAGGCTGAGGGTCGCAGCCGGCGTCGTCAGAATGGTCCAGACCCAGAGGAGGATTGCCTTGATGCGTGCCATCATCACTCGCTTCCCGCACCGGTGACGCCGAGTTCGCTCATGTCCTTGAACGTATTGCCGACAAGCGGCTTCCTGTCCGCCTGCGGCACATGGCAGGCCGTGCAGAAGTAGCGCCGCGGCGAGACGTCGGCGAGCATCTGGCCCTCACGGGTCATATAGTGAGTGACGCTGATCATCGGTGCGCCGGCATCCTGCGAGAATTCACGCTTGTGACAGGACAGACAGCGGTTGGCATTGACCGACAGCTGGTAGCCGTCGATCGAATGCGGGATGATCGGCGGCTGCTCGGGATAGGCGCGCATGCGCCTGATATCGTCGACGATCCACTTCGGCAGCGGATCGGCCGGCACTTCCTGCATCTTGTCTCCGTCAGGACCGGAAAGCTGCGGCACCATCTGCGCCATGGCGCTGGTGGCGATCACGGCGGCGCTGAGCGCGGCCAGTACCCATCCTCTGGGAAGGGTTATGCGACGGGTTCGATCTTGACTGCGCATTTCTTGAAATCCGTCTGTTTCGAGATGGGATCGGTGGCGTCGAGCGTGACCTTGTTGATGAGCTGGCTGGCATCGAACCACGGCACGAAGATCACGCCTGACGGCATGCGGTTTCGCCCGCGCGTCTCGACACGCGAGCGGATTTCGCCGCGCCGTGAGATGATGCGGATTTCCGAGCCCTGATTGAGGCCGCGCTTGCGCGCATCGTCGGCATTCATGAAGCAGCGTGCGCCGGGAAATGCCTTGAAGAGTTCGGGCACGCGCATCGTCATCGAGCCGGAATGCCAGTGCTCGAGCACGCGGCCGGTAACGAGCCAGGTATCGAATTCGGCATCGGGCGATTCCGCCGGCGGCTCGTAGGGCACGGCGATGATCGCCGCCCTGCCATCCTTGTTGCCGTAGAATTTCACCCCTTCGCCGGGCTTCACATAGGGATCGTAGCCCTCGCGGTAGCGCCACAGCGTTTCCTTGCCGTCGACGACCGGCCAGCGCAGGCCGCGCACCTCGTGATAGGTGTCGTAGGGCGCCAGATCATGGCCATGGCCGCGGCCGAAGGCGGCATATTCCTCGAACAGGCCCTTCTGGATGTAGAAGCCGAAATGCTGGGCCTCGTTGTTGGCATGCTCGGGCTTGACCTCGCTGATCGGGAACTTCGCGACATCGCTGTCGGCATAGAGCACCTGATAGAGCGTTTTTCCCTTGTAATCGGGGTTCGCAGCCAGAAGGTCCGCCGGCCAGACCTCGTCGGTCGTGAAGCGCTTGGAGAATTCCACCAACTGCCAGAGGTCGGAGCGCGCCTCGCCTGGCGCCTGCACCAGCTGGTGCCAGACATGGGTGCGCCGTTCCGCATTGCCGTAGGCCCCCTCCTTTTCCACCCACATGGCAGCGGGCAGGATAAGATCGGCGCTCATCGCGGTGATCGTCGGATAGGCATCCGAGACGACGATGAAATTTTCGGGATTGCGGTAGCCCTGATAGGTTTCGTTCGAGGTGTTCGGGCCGGCCTGGACGTTGTTGTTGACCTGCACCCAATAGAAATTGAGCTTGCCGTCACGCAGCATGCGGTCCTGCTGAACCGCATGGTAACCCGGCTTCTCCGGGATGATGCCATGCGGAATGCGCCAGATCTCCTCCGCGTGCTTGCGATGCTCGGGATTGGTCACCACCATGTCGGCCGGCAGGCGGTGGGCGAAGGTGCCGACCTCGCGCGCCGTGCCGCAGGCCGACGGCTGGCCGGTCAGCGAGAACGGGCTGTTGCCCGGCTCGGAAATCTTGCCCGTCAAGAGATGCAGGTTGTAGACCATCTGGTTGGCCCAGACGCCACGCACATGCTGGTTGAAGCCCATGGTCCAGAGCGACATGACCTTACGATCAGGGTCGGCATAGAGCTCGGCGAGCTGCTTGAGGAAACCGGCCTCGACGCCGGTCATCTCGACGGCCTTTTCCAGCGTGTATTCGGCGACGAAAGCCTTGAAGGCCTCAAAGTCCATCGGTTCCGTCTTGCCGGGATCGGCGGCGTTCGCCGCCTTTACCTCCAGCGGATTATCCGGCCTCAGGCCATAGCCGATGTCGGTGACGCCGCGCACGACCTTCGTGTGGCTCTTCACGAAGTCCTCGTTCACCCGCCCAGTCTGGATGATGTGGTTGGCGATGTAGTTGAGGATGACGAGGTCGGTGCCCGGCTTGAAGACCATCGGGATATCGGCCAGGTCCATGCTGCGGTGGGTGAAGGTGGAGAGCACCGCCACGCGCACATGGTCGTGGCCGAGCCGCCGGTCGGCGATGCGGGTCCACAGGATCGGGTGCATCTCCGCCATGTTCGAGCCCCAGAGCACGAAAGCGTCGGCATGTTCGAAATCGTCATAGCAGCCCATCGGCTCGTCCATGCCGAACGTGCGCATGAAGGCGACGGCGGCGGAGGCCATGCAGTGGCGGGCATTCGGGTCGAGATTGTTCGAGCGGAAGCCGGCGCGCATCAGCTTGGTCGCGGCATAGCCTTCGAAGATCGTCCACTGGCCGGAACCGAACATGCCGAGCGCCGTCGGACCTTTTTCCTTCAGCACCTTCTTGGCCTGCTCGGCCATCACGTCGAAGGCTTCTTCCCAGGTCACCGGCTCGAACTCGCCGTCCTTGGCATAGGCGCCGTCACGCTTGCGCAAAAGCGGCGTCGTCAGGCGGTCGGAGCCGTACATGATCTTGGACAGGAAATAGCCCTTGATGCAGTTGAGGCCGCGATTGACCTCGGCCTGCATGTCGCCATGTGTGGCGACGACCTTGCCTTCCTTGACGCCCACCATGACGCCACAGCCCGTGCCGCAGAACCGGCACGGCGCCTTGTCCCACTTGATTTCGAGCGCGCTCACGCCGCCCGGCACCGGCTGGGCGGCCGCCGGCAGTGCAATGCCGGCCGCCGCCGCAGCGACGCCCGCCGCCTGGGCCTTCAGGATGTCACGCCGCGTCAGTTCGCTGCCCATCAGCCTCGTCCCCTTCCATGTCGACATGTTCGAAAACCATGTTTGCCGCGATCACACCGTCGAGGAGCGAGATGCGCATCAGCGTATCGCCCAGCACCCCGGTCGACGGTCCCTCGATGACGATGACGATCTTGCCCTTGTCCGCGCCGTGCACCTCGATATTGTCGAAGCCGGCAAGGGCTGCCAGCACACCGTCGATCCCGCCGGATCTGGTGGCGATGACCGCACTGGAAATGTGATGTTGCCGCCGCTCAGACATAGGCGGCCTCCGTGCTCCGTGGCGCGATCGAAACCGCGCCGACGGGACAGACGGAAATACAGGCGCCGCAGCCCGTGCAGGCCTCCGCCACCAGCTCCGGCACGAAGGGACCGCCAAGCACCGGACGAAACCGGATCGCGCCGGTGGGACAGACATCCCGACAGGCCTGGCAATCAACCCGTTGGAACGGCAGACAGGACGTGGCGATGGCGACGACGTGATCGAAGCGGTTCGCCGCGCCCTCGGAAAAGACCGGCTCGGGACAGTGCTCCGCACAGGCACCGCAGAAGGTGCATTCGCCTGCGGCAAAATCGAGTACAGGGAGGTTGTCGACGAGGTTGACAATACCGGTCGGACACTGTTCGACACAGGCACCGCAGCCGGTGCAATCGGCGAGCGCCGCATCCAGCATGCCGGGCGGCCGGATAGAGGCGGCCACGCTCCGCCTGCTGCCTTTCAGAAAATCACGCCGGGATAGTGCTTCCTGTCGCATGGCCACCCCCTCAATGGCCAGGCGGGCCGGGTGGCCCGAAGATGATCTGGAAGCCCCATACAAGGAAGCCATACCCCCCAACGATACCAACGGCGAGGATGGGCCAGATGCCGAAGGCCAGGATGAAGAATGTCAGCAATTCGCGGCGCCGGCTGGATTTCGGCGCGGGCGGCGGGGGATGATCTGTCAAGACGTCGGACAAGGATGCTTACCTCCGGCGACAATTCATTGCCGCGATACTAGCACCCATCCCGCAGAAAGAAAGAATAATAAACTATACTTCTTTAATCATGATTCTGTTTGCGCAATGTCAATTCCGGACACATCGACGGAAATACACCGACGCCATGAAACACTCTCGAAAAATACAACAAATTTAAGATAAATAATTTTATAAGCAAAATAATTCAGCAATTACTGAATAATGACTAGGTAAAATAAACACCGAACCGTCAGTCGCGGCCGCCATCCGCGAGAGCGGCAAGGCCCGCCATATCGCGCACCAGAAGCTTCTGCCGACCGCCCTCGACGAGACCCTGTGATTCCCAGGCGCTCAGGATGCGCGAGACGGTGTGCAGCGTCGTGCCGGTCATTTCTGCAATGTCCTGCCGGGAGATCGGGAAGTCGATACGCACCCCCTCGCCTTCCTTGCGACCGGCCTGCTTGGAGAGTCTGAGCACGGCATGCGCCACGCGGCGCTCCACCTCCTGCGTCGACATTTCACGGATGCGGGTATGGGCTTCTTCCAGCCGCTGTCCGATCGTCTGCATGGCGCTGACGGCGAGGCGGGGGTTTTGCTCCACGAAATGCGGCCAGAGATCTGTCGGCCAGCCGAGGATGACGCTTTCCGTCGCAGCCTTCGCGGTGCCCGGATAGTCGGAGCGCTGCAAGGCCTTGGCAAAGCCGAAGAGGTCGCCGGGATGCACGACGCGCACGATGATCTGCTGACCGTCCTCCGTCACCTGCGTCACCTTCAGGCGACCGTGCAGCAGGAGGAAGAAACTCACCGCCTGCTGACCCTGCTCGAAGACGGCATCGCCTTGCGGCACGCGGCGCGCGGTCGCATGGTTCAGCAGCCTGTCTAGGTCCTCGTCGCTCATCCTGTCGAACAGGGCAAGCGACCGGACAACGGTCCGGTCAATCTTCACAATCGTGTCCCTTTGCGTGCGCCTTCATCGGCGCACCCGGCTTCTATCACGCCTCTCCGCTGGTAAAAAGTTCAGAACGCAAGTCCCTTCTCTCTCAGCCTGGCAAAGAGCGGCGCATACCAGTGCGTATCCTTGACCAGCCGGAAGCCGACATTGTCGGGCGGAACCCCGACCGCGCAGCCGCCGCCCTTCGGGTTGCGCACGAACGAACTCAGCGCCGCCCGGTGCTTGCCGCTTGCGACATAGATGCCGCAGGACGACACGTCGTTCACGACGGCACCAGCCTTGTCGAGATTGACGCGCCGGTTGCAGGTCGCCGTCCACTCCCAGATGTTCCCGGCGAAATCGGCAAAGCCGTATTCATTCTCGCCGAAACGGCCGAGGGGCTGCGGCACCGGATCGCGCGACGCCTTGCGTGCCGCCTCGCGGTTATAGTCGGCCAACCAACGATCGGCCGGATTGGTGCTGTTGATATCGACGCCGAGCGCATCATCGGGAAACCGCGAGCCGGCGGCGAAGGCGAGATCCTGATCGGTCGGCAACACCCAGACCTCGCCGGTGCGCGCACTCAGCCAGCCGGCATAGGCGATGGCATCGTCATAGCTGACGCCGGTCGCCGGCGTCGTGGTGGCATCGTGAGGCGCAAAGCCCGGCTCGGCCGCCGGGCAGATGCCGTCGGCCACGCAGCGGCCATAGTCCGCAGCCGTCACCTGATATTTCATGATGGTGAGCGGGCGGCGCACGGTGACGCTCTTCACCGGCCCATCGACGGCAAAGCCGTTGCGGAAGAACTCGCCGCTGTCGCGATAGTCGAAACTGCGCGGCGCGATCTCCACCGTCAGCGGCTCGTCGAGCACGGGACCGGCAGGCGCAGCGCCGATAAGATCAGCCTTGATCGCGACCGTGCCGGCAAGTGCCGCCAGCAACAGGGCGGGAATGGCAAGCGATTTCAGGGGAATGCCGGGTTTCGATGTCAGCGCAGCCATGGCGGCCTCCTCGCACCTCGCCCGGACGATCGTTCGACGTCCGGGACGGGCGCCGATTGGTATGGGGATCGCAGCCTTGCGATCCGGGAGCGCGCCCGTCCCATGAACGGGCGCACCATTGTCCGACGATGTCAGGCGCCGCTGGGCGGTGTGACCGAGGTCATAAGATCGTCGTTCCAGTCGCCGGTGACGGCGAAGTGGCCGGCGGCACCGAGCTCGAAGGCCTCGATGAGGTTGTGGTTCACATAGGCGTAGATGCCCGGCTGCTGGAAGGTGTAGTAGGCCGCGCCCGCCGTGCCGCCCGGAATGAACCAGGTCTCCTGGTCGACATCCGGAGGATTATGGAACTTTCCGGTCTGCCAGACATAGTCGCCATGGCCGCCGATGAGGTGCGGGCGGGTGTCGCGGTTGGCCTGCGAATGAACGACGAGCACCCTGTCGCCCACCTTGGCCTTCAGCGCATTATCGCCCGTCAGTGCGCCCACGGCGCCATTGAAGACGATGTGGCTCGGGGTGAGGGTCCGCATGACCGCCAGCGTATCGTCATAGGCTTCGCCGACGCTGGCATATTTCTTGAAGTTGCCCTCGGCATCACGGGGGACATAAAAGTCCTGCTCACCGACATAGTAGATGTGGTCATAGGTCAGCTCCTTGCCGTGGCCATCGGTCAGGCCTTCGCGCGGCAGCACCATGATGGCACCGTTCATGCCCGAGGTGACGTGCCAAGGCACCATTCCGGGAGGTGCGCAATGGTAGACGAAGACGCCTGCCTTGGTGGCCTTGAAGCGCAGCACGGTGCGTTCGCCGGGATTGACCACCGTCAGCGCGCCGCCGCCGAGCGCGCCGGTTGCCGCATGAAAGTCGATATTGTGCTGCAGCTCGTTGGTCTCGGGGTTGATCAGCGTCAGCTCGACATAATCGTTCTGGTGCACCACCATCAGCGGGCCGGGAACCGAACCGTTGAAGGTCATGGCGTGCACTTCCGTGCCCTTGTCGTCGAGGATCATCTTCTTTTCCTCGATCGTCATGGTGAACTCATAGACCTTCGGGCCACCTTCGGCCTTCTGGGTGTGGGCATGCACGAAGGGCGGCTTGACGAGCTCGACCTTCACACGCTCCAGCTTTGCGATATCGGCCGCGGTCGCCGCGGCGTTCGTTTCGATCGCGCCGCCTTCGGCGCGGGCCATCGACGCCGCAATGATCGGCGTCAGGACGCCGGCAAACGCGGCACCGCCGAGGATCGTGCGGCGGGTCATCTCAAACTGCTCGGTCATTGAATTTCTCCTTTTCGAAAGGACAGAGCGATGTCTATCGCCCGGTCCTCTCTGTTCTAGGAGCATTCGCGCCAACCTCTTTGTGATGGGACAAACAGGCCCTTCCGGCTGCTGCGGCATTTTGGCAGATGCTGATTTGCTCTTTGCCATCTCGCAAAGAAAGCGCCCGATGGAAGCCCTAGAAACAGCTGACGATTGCAAAGGAAAGTGACATCAATGTCTGCAAATCCCCCCGTCAGTCCATCCGTCAGCCGCCCCGTGCCACGCGGCCTTTCCCGCACCGGACCGGTGCTCTTCTCCTATGGGTTCCGGCCATTCTTTCTCGGCGGCGCGCTCTGGGCTATCGCGGCGATGGGCCTGTGGATCGCCGCGATCACCGGCCACATCACGATTGCCGAAACCTATGGCGCGCCGAACTGGCACGCGCATGAAATGCTGTTCGGCTTCGCCTCCGCGGTGCTCGCCGGTTTCCTGCTGACGGCCGTGCCGAACTGGACGGGGCGCCTGCCGGTGTCCGGCTGGCCGCTGGCGGGCCTCTTCGCGCTCTGGTGCGCCGGGCGCATCGCGCTTTTCTGCTCCGATACGATCGGTGTTGCCGTTGCCGCCACCATCGATGCGCTCTTCCTGCCCGTTCTGCTCGCTATCTGCACGCGCGAGGTCGTGGCCGGGCGCAAATGGAAGGACCTGAAGGTCCTGGCCGGGCTGCTTGCCCTGTCGCTCGCCAACGCGCTCTATCACGTGGCGGCCATTCACGGTGGGCATGATCCTATGGCGATCCGGCTTGCCGTCGCCGCCTATGTCGTGCTGGTCATGATTGTCGGCGGACGCATCATTCCGAGTTTTACGCGCAACTGGCTCAACAAGTTCGGCCGCACCGACTTTCCGGTGCCTTACAACAGCTACGACATGATCGCGATCCTCGCCGGCACCGGCGCGCTCGGCCTCTGGGCCGTCCTGCCGGCGCACCCGGCAACCGCTGCTGCGGGCATGACCGCCGCCGCCCTCCATTGCATCCGTCTGCACCGCTGGCGCGGCTGGACGGTGGCGCGGGACCGGATCCTCGTCATCCTGCACATCGCCTACATCTTCATTCCGCTCGGCCTCTTGGCGATCAGCCTTAGTGCATCAGGATATCTCGAAGAACGCTCGGTGCTGCATCTGCTCTCGGTCGGCGCCATCGCCTGCATGATGCTGGCGGTCATGACCCGGGCAAGCCTTGGCCATACCGGCCGCACCCTGGTCGCCTCGAAGATCACGGTCTCCTCCTATGCCGCTCTCATCCTCTGCGCACTGGTGCGCCCGCTCGCGGAAATCCTGCCGGACCTCAGCCGCGCCGTCTATGCCACCTCGGGCCTGCTCTGGATTGCCGCCTTCGGCCTCTATTGCCTGGAATACGCGCCGATCCTCGCGCGAAAACGCCGCGCACCACTCTGAAACGAAACGGCCCGGAGGTTCTCTCCGGGCCGTTTTGTTTTCAGGCAACGTCCAACATCATCTCGGGCGTCCACGGCGGCTCGTAGGTCAGCCGCACCTCGGCATATTCGACGCCCGGCACATACCAGACGCAGGCCTGCACCGCCTCCTTGAGGAAATCCGTCGCCGGGCAGAAGCGTGTCGTCGTGGTCATGGTGACGTAGACGACACCGCCCTCCTCCACCACGATATCGTAGACCAGACCGAGATCGACGATGTTCTTGCCGATTTCGGGATCGATGATCATGCGCAGCGCCGTGCGGATGTACTCGGTCAACGTGGCCTTGTCTGTCTCGTTCATCGCCGTCAAGCCTCCCCGATCCGCACGAGGATGCGATAGGCCGATCCCGTCTCGTCGAAATTGCCGGCCCATTGGTGGCCGCGCTTGCTCAGTTCCGGGAAGAGGAACAGCGGTTCGCGCGCCAGCACGGCGAAGAGCACGTCACCCGGTTCCAGCGCCTCGGCGGCGGCGAGAATACGCACCATCGGCTCCGGCGGGTCGAGATCGGTGAGGTCGAGATGTTTTGAAGGATCCGGCCAGGTCTCGGGGCGGTCGGCATCGACGGAGGTCTCGACCGGCACCGTCTCCTTCTTCGGCGTGAACCGCACCTCCCAGTCGCCGCCGTCGATCTCGCGGGCTTCATGGTCGAAGCCACGCCCTTCCATCACACGAAACAGCGGCTGCGGACGAAACGTGGCAAGCAGCGTCAGCGCCTGCCCGGGTCGCAGATCTTGAACAGCCTGCAGGATCGCCTGGAACGGCTCGCCGCCGCTGCGCAGGATCGGCCGCACGTCGAGCACCTTCGGTGTAATCTCGGACATCATTTATCTCCTTGGAAAGCGGATAGAGGCAGAAAGAGGTGCGGCCGCACCATGCCGGCAGGCGCACGCAGGGCGGCCGGGACGATGGACAGGCGGCGCGCCCGGATGAATTCGCGGATCAGGCAGAGCGTCGCAAAAAGCTGTGCTGCGACGGCCATCCGGAAAAAGCCGGTTGTTCCGGCAGCAAGGGAGAGCGCCGCGACGCCGACGGCACCGTAGTAGAGACGAAACAGGACAAGCGCATGGCGCTCATCGACGAGATCCTGCACCCGCGGCACAGGCACGCGGCCCAGGACAGGACCATAGGCCTCAAGCCAGGTGAGGAAGGCGACGATCTTGTAAAGCTGGGCAAGGCCGAGCCCGGTGAGCCAGCCGAAAACGAACAGGTAGACGACCGCCGCCACCATGTCGCCAGCCCTGAAGGCGGGCACGTTAAGAAAGAGAATAGACAGGGCAAACAGGCCAAGTGCCGCGAAGCTCGCGCGAATGTTCAGTTCCGCCTGCTTGCGCTTTCGCCCGCGATAGATGTACAGAACATCCGCGCCGTAGAGCATCACGGCCATCAGCGTCAGCAGCAGCGCGGCGGCCAAAAGCAGCGTACTACCGAACAATCCGGACAGCACGAAGACCACCGCCACGACAACAAGCCCGACAGCCACGCTTGCGCTCCACCAGGTGGCGCGGCTGGTCGAACGCTCAACCTCCGGCGCCAGCAGGAACATCGAAAACAGCCGATAACTCACACCGACCGCCGTCGCACTCAGCCAACCGCCGAGGCCAAGAGCGGCATGCAGCGCGACGCCGTCAGCGACGAGCCGGTCGAATAATGAACTTTCCGCGAGGCCGGACAACGCCGCAGTGAAAGCGCAACCGATGAGGGCTGCGCCAACAAGCGCGGCAAGACCGGTGGCAACAAAGCGGGCGGGAAGCGGCAGAGGTCGCGCTGAAAACAGCGTAGTGGCAAGAATGCCAGCAAACAGGCCGAAACCCGCCAACAGCATCACGCCGCCGACAGGCAGCAGGGCAAGCGACAGGTCCAATGCTCCGGACAATGCAACGAACCCGGCCACAAGGCAGCCCAACCCGCCGAGCAACAATAGCAGGGCGGGCGCGGCAAAGCGGGCACCGACGACCGGCCGGGCGATCAGCACGGGAACGAATTGCAGCAGAGCGCCGGCCATCAGCAGGCTGAGCCAGCCGATGGCGATGAGATGGACGACGACAAGGGTTTCCGGCGCGCCAGGATCGGCGAAGGGGTAGCCGTAACCGGTAACCATCAGCCCCTGCCCCAACAAAAGCATGAGGCAGGCGGCGGCGAAGTAGGACATGGTCCAGCGGGAGAGGGTTGCGCCCGGCATGTCGGTTTCCTTCGCCGCGCCTGACTTAGTGTTCTGCGCCGCAGCAGCAATCGCAGCTGCCGCCGTCTTCCAACCGGTCGATCTCGACGCGCCAGACTTCCGGACCCTGCTCGAGATAATCCCAGCCGAACTGGCCGGGGAAATTGGTTTCGAGCTGATAGTGCAGCGGCCGCGGATCGTGATCGCTGGTGATCAGCATGGATTTGCCGGGCATCAGGGCGCCTAGCATACCGAAAATGCGCGGATGGCGTTCGCGCGGCGGAATGGTGCGCACGTCGATCAGGGGCTTGTCCAGGGTCTCAGACATGGTTTGGTGTTTCCGTCCCGGCCGTTCCGATACCGTTCCGGAAGGGCACGGCCCGACCCGACCGGAACCACCTGACGCTAACCCTGCGCGCCGCCGGGCACTTTGACCCTGCGCAAACAATTGACGATTTTCAGGCCTTCTGCCCCGTTGCTTGGCTTTTCGCAAAGAAAGGGGTGCCTGCCGCTCCTACCGTTTCGGCAATCGACACACGGAAAGGAACGCGCCATGCAACAGGCCCTGATCGAGAAATACGGCGAGGCGAGGCTGCCGCGTTATACGAGCTATCCGACCGCGCCCGCCTTCGCCCCCGTCGTTGGCGCCGGCACCTATGGCGACTGGCTCTCCGGCATCAAGCCGGGCACGGAAGCCTCGCTCTACCTGCACATCCCCTTCTGTCGGTCCATGTGCTGGTATTGCGGCTGCCACACCACCATCACCCAGAAGGACGCGCCCATCCTCGACTATCTCGACATGCTGCGGCAGGAGATCGGCCTCGTCTCGGACCGTGTGGAAAGCCGCATCAAGGTCCGGCACATCCATTTCGGCGGCGGCACGCCGACGATCATGCAGCCGGAAGAGTTCCGCGATATCATCGGTCTCCTGCGCGCCCGCTTCGGTCTTGTCACCGGCGCGGAGATCGCTGTGGAGATCGATCCGCGCACGCTGACGGCGGAGATGGCGGCAGCGCTCGGCGAGGCGGGCGTCACCCGCGCGAGCCTGGGCGTGCAGAGTTTCGACCCCGTCGTGCAGAAGGCGATCAACCGCATGCAGAGCGAGGCGCAGACCGCCGAGGCCGTGGCCCGGCTGCGCGCGGCCGGCGTCGGCGGCATCAATTTCGACCTCATCTACGGCCTGCCGCACCAGACGGTGCAATCCTGCATCGACACGGCGAAGGCGGCGGTCGCCATGCGGCCGGAGCGTTTCGCCGTCTTCGGCTATGCCCACATCCCCTCCTTCAAGAAGCACCAGCGGCTGATCGACGAACGCGCACTGCCGGACGCCGCCGCACGCGCCGTGCAGGCCGAGGCGATTGCCGAAACGCTCGTTGCCGCCGGCTATGTCCGCATCGGTCTCGACCATTATGCGCTCCCGAGCGATGATCTCGCGATCGCCGCAAAACGCGGCCGGCTGCGGCGCAATTTCCAGGGCTATACGACGGATGCCTGCGACACGTTGATCGGTTTCGGCGCCTCCTCCATTGGCCGTACACCGGATGGCTATGTCCAGAACGAGGTGCCGCCCGGCCTCTATGCCCAGCGCATCGCCTCGGGTCGGCTGGCCACCGTCAAGGGCTATAGGCTGACCGCCGAAGACCGGTTGCGCGCCGCGATTATCGAGCGGCTGATGTGCGATTTCCGCGCCGACATCACCACCATCGCCGCCCGTCACGGTTTCGATGCGGCTCCTCTCCTCGACGGCAATGCGCGGCTGACAGCGCTCGCCCAAGATGGCGCGGTCGATATCCAAGGCGGCACGGTCACGGTGCGGCAGGACCATCGTTTCATCATCCGCGCCGTCGCCGCCGCCTTCGATGCCTATATTGATCAGTCGGCCCGCACGCACAGCAAGGCCGCCTGAATGCAAAAGGCCCGGCGTGGTGCGGCACGCCGGGCCTTTCTCGCAGATCCCGTGTCCTCTATCCCACAAGACCGCGATAGATCGCCGGCAGCGCCGCTGGCAGCCGGGCGATATTGCTGACGATGGCATAGCCGTTGCGGCCGAAGATCGCCGGCACATAGGCCTGCGCCTCCCGATCGACCGTCACGCCGAAGACGCTGAGGCCGGTCCGCCGGGCCTCATTGACGGCGCGGCGGCTGTCCTCCAGCGCGAAACGGCCCTCGTAGTGGTCGACATCGTTGGGCTTACCGTCCGTCAGGATCAGCAGCAGCTTGCGGCGGTTCGGCTGTTCGCGCAGCGTCGCTGCCGCATGGCGGATCGCCGGGCCGATGCGGGTGTAGAAACCGGGCTTCAGCGCGGCGATGCGCGCCTCGACGCCATGTCCCATCGGCGCACCAAAATCCTTGACCGTCTCGACGCGCACCCAGGAGCGGCGGCGCGACGTGAAGGTGAGGATGGAATGGCTGTCGCCGCAGGCGGCAAGGCCATGGGACAGCACCAGCAGGGCCTCCTTCTCCACGTCGAGCACCCGGCGGTTTTCGAACCACGCATCGGTGGAGAGCGACACGTCCACAAGAATGGTGACGGCGAGGTCATGCGCCTGCGACCGGCTCACCAGGTGGATGCGGTCGCTGCCCTGCCCGCCGGCGGCGAGATCGCTGCGCGCCCTGACCACGGCATCGAGGTCGAGTTCGGCGCCATCGAGCTGTGCGCGCAGCATTTCATGGCGCGGCCGCAGCGCCTCGAATTGCCGGCGCACGCGGCGGATCAGGCTTTTCGTATCGGCATCGGCCTCGGGCACCTCGGCCGTATCCGGCGCGGGCGCGGCCAGCACGCGGCAATGGTCCGGCAGATAGGTGGCCGTGCGATAATCCCATTCGGGATAGGTGAACTCGCCCGTCAGCCGTGTGCGGTCGAGCGCTTCCGGCGGCAGGTCGAGATCGAAGCGGAAGCGTGCGGCGGGACGGCCCTTGCGCTCGCCGAGCGTCATGTCGTCGAGTTCATCGGCCGCCGAGGAATCGTGGTCGTCGCTGTCGTCGCCGGGGCGGTCGACATTGACCATCTCGGCCATCGCCAAAATCTTCTCGAAGCGGTTGAGAATGAAGGGAATGCGCTCGCTCTTGCGGTTCTCCGCCTTCTCGCGCAGCGCCACATGACGCTCCGTTTCCGGTGCGTCGGGGTTTGCCCCGGCGGCCGGCTGGTCTTCCTCACCGCGTCCCTCACCCTCCTCGCGCCACAGTGCATCCGGCCAGAGCGGCACGGGAAGCATCGGCAGATAGCCGGCCGGTGCGCGATGCGGGAAAATCACGGGCAGCGTCTCGTCGGCAAGCCCCGCGCCTTTGCGCAAGAGGCTGAGAATGCGGTTCTCGACATGGCGCTCGACGGAGGGAAGCGGGCGGTGCTGGCGCGCGTCCAGCATGGCGGACGAAAGCCGGCGGTAGCGCCTTGCTAGGCCGGGAAAGGCCACAAGCACCGCTTTCACCGTCGCTTCCGCGCGCTGGAGAATGGCAAGGTCCCGCAGCAGTGGATCGCTCTCGGCAACCGGCTCGAGCGGCATCAAGGCCATCGCGGCGGCGAGCCAGACATAGAGATCGCGGTTGAGCGCGCGTTCGGGAAAAAGGTCGATTGCGCCGGGAAGCATGACGGTCGCGTGGTCGCGGCCGGGCTGCACCAGCTTCTCCTCGCCGAGCCCCATGCGCTGGCGCAACCGCAACCGGTGCGTCGAGGTGCGCCCACGCGCCGGCGCGATCTGCACCGCGCCCTCCCCGCCGAAGCCGCGAAAGCAGACGGCGAGCACCGGGCGGATATCCTCCAGCCGTACCGCCTGATCCGGATGACGCGGCCAGCTGCCGATATTGCCGACCAGCCGGTGCCAGGCACGGCCGACGGTCTCCTCAAGCTCCAGAAAATCCAGCATGATCAGACCTCACCGGATCATCGCATCGGCGATTTCGAGAAGGGCGGCGCGCACATCGGGTTCGTCGGTGAGCGGTTCGATCATCGCCGCGCGTACCGCCTCGCGCGCACTCATGCCGCTGTCAATAAGGCAGGCACAATAGACGAGCAGGCGCGTCGAGACGCCCTCTTCGAGATCATGGCCCTTCAGCGCGCGCAGCCTGTGCGCCAGCGCGACGAGCGGCGCCACACGCGCCTCGTCCAACCCGCTTTCCGTGGCAACCACGGTGATCTCCGCCGCCTTGGGCAGGAAATCGAACTCGATGGCGACGAAACGCTGACGCGTGGAAGGCTTCAGGGCCTTCAAAAGATTCTGGTAGCCGGGATTGTAGGAAACGACGAGCATGAAGCCGACAGGCGCTTCCAGCACCTCGCCAGTGCGCTCCAAAGGCAGGATGCGACGGTCGTCTGTCAGGGGATGCAGCACGACGGCGACGTCCTTGCGCGCCTCGACGATCTCGTCGAGATAACACACGCCGCCCTCGCGCACGGCCCGCGTCAGGGGACCATCGACCCAGACGGTATCGCCGCCCTTCAGCAGATAGCGGCCGGTCAGATCGGCGGCCGAGAGGTCATCGTGGCAGGAGACCGTCGAGAGCGGCAGGTTGAGCTTTGCCGCCATGTGGCTGACGAAGCGGGTCTTGCCGCAGCCGGTCGGGCCTTTCAGGAGAAGCGGAAGCTGGCGCACCCACGCCTTTTCGAACAGCTCGCATTCGTTGCCGGAAGGGCTGTAGGCGGGAATGTCCGCGCGGGCGGCCTTGAGCATGACGGTCATTTCGATCTCCAAGTCATAAGCGTTTGCGCAATTCCGGACGCAAAACCGCTATGCACTTTTGCTGGAATTGCTTGCGAGGAAGAAGGTGCCGGCCCCGCGGGATGACGGGGCCGGCCAGCGCTCACTCGGCCGGTTGGACCATCCGGGTGAGGCTGTCGGTACGCTCACGGCCAGGCACCAGCACGGCCCAGATGAACATCAGCGCCGACACGAGCACGACGACGCCCGAGCCGAGGCGGACCCAGTAAAACAGCGCCAGCTGGTCCTGCACGTCCATGAAGCTTTCGCCGAGCACGCGCTGGAGGTGGATCTGCACAACGCCCGCGAAGGTGAGCGCGAAGGTCATGACCGACATGGCGGTGCACATGATCCAGAAGCTGATGATCGAGAGCCATTGATTGTAGGGCTGGCGACCGCGGATCTCCGGGATGGCATAGGCCATCATGGCGAGGTTCAGCATCACATAGGCACCGAAGAAGGCGAGGTGTCCGTGGGCAGCCGTCATCTGCGTGCCGTGGCTGTAGTAGTTCACCGACGACAGCGTGTGCAGGAAGCCCCAGACACCGGCGCCGAAGAAGGCCATGACCGAGCAGCCGATCGACCATAGAAGCGCTGCCTTGTTCGGATGGTTGCGGCCGGCCTTCCAGGTCATCACGAAGGTGAAGATGACCATGGTGAAGAAGGGCGCCACTTCCAAGGTCGAGAACAGCGAGCCGATCCACTGCCAGTAGCCGGGTGCGCCGATCCAGTAGTAGTGGTGGCCGGTGCCCAGAATGCCCGAGAACAGCGCCAGGCCGACGATGACATAGAGCCACTTCTCCACGACTTCGCGGTCGATGCCGTTGAGCTTGATCATCAGGAAGGCGAGTACCGAGGCCATGATCAGCTCCCAGACACCTTCGACCCAGAGATGGATGACGTACCACCAGTACATCTTGTCGAGCGCGAGGTTCGCCGGGTTGTAGAAGGCGAAGAGGAAGAACAGCGCCAGCCCCCAAAGACCGAAAAGCAGGATGTTGATGACCGTTGTCTTGCGGCCCTTCAGCGCCGTCATGGTGATGTTGAACAGGAACATCAGCACGACCACGACGATGCCGACCTTGGCGATGAAGGTCTGCTCGAGGAATTCACGGCCTTCATGGATGCGGAACATGTAGCCGACGACCGTGAGGCCGGCCGCGACGAAGAACATCCAGAACTGCGCGACCGCGAGCCTGGGGCTGTACAGCTCCGTCTCGGTCTCCTCGGGGATCATGTAGTAGGTGGCCCCCATGAAGCCCATGAGCAGCCAGACGACGAGCGCATTGGTGTGGATCATGCGCACGATATTGAAGGGCAAGAGTTCGGACAGCGTGTTGGGCAACACATAGATCGTGCCGGCCACGACGCCGAAGAGCACCTGGGCGAGGAACAGGCCGAGCGCGCCGTAGAAGTACAGCATCGCGACCTTTTGCGTTTGATATTTCATGTCGTCTCTCCTTAACCGGCGTCGTTCGGCGGCCAGTTCTGGGTCTTGATCTTGCTCGTCCATTCGAGGAAGTCGGCGAGATCGTTGACCTCCTGTTCGGTGAGATTGAACTGCGGCATCTGCCGCCGGCCTTCCGCGCCGCTCGGCTGGGCGGCCATCCAGGCCTTCAGCGCCTCGCGTGCACCTTCGGGGTCTTCCACGCCGCCATAGCGCTTCCACACATTGCCCAGCTCGGGTGCGAAATAGGCCCCCTCACCCAGCAGCGTGTGGCAATTGATACAGGCGTTCTTTTCCCAGACATGTTTGCCGCGCGCGACGCTGTCGGTCAGCGTCGTCTCGTCGGTGGAGACCGTGCGCATGTAGTAATGCGAATGGGCGGTCAGCCCGACGAAAATCGTGAAGAAGAAGATGGACCCGCCATAGAAGACGTTGCGGGCCCCGGTCTTGGTTAGGCGCTCTGCCATCCCCTGGTCCTTTCCTTGGCCAGAAACCCTTTGGGCACTGGCGTCAAACCCCGCGAAGTTGGGTGCCGGCGATCCCCTCGCCGACGATGCGGGACGCTTCCGTTCTAGCGCGGCGGGAAAAGGCTTCTTTGCGCGCAGGCAAAGAGCGGGACGGTTCGTCAGCCGATGAGCGAAGCGGTAACGGCGCGCACGAGCGCCAGCGACAGAAGAACCGCCGGCCAGGCGAGCAATGCGGACTTCAGGACACCGCGGCTGGCGCGCAGCTCCATGAAATCGAGCACGATGAAACGCCCCTTGACATAGGCCATGACGAGCACGGCGGTGATGGGCACAAGCAGCCCGCCCGAAAGACCGCCGACGAAAGCGCCACCAGCGGCAAGCGTCAGCAGCATGGCGAGGGTGGCGAAAAACTGTTCGCGGGCCTGTCGGGTCATCCGGATATCCTTAGGTGAGATAGACGATGGGGAACATCACGAGCCAGACAAGATCGATCGCATGCCACAGCGTCGCGATCATCACGACATTGCCGCGCGAGGGCCGCCAGGCGACGAGAAAGAGGATCGCCGCACCGAAAACGACATGCAGCAGGTGGAAGCCCGTGACGAGGAAATAGAGTTCGGCAAGCCGGCCGAGACCGCCGATACCGGAGCGGATCTCCAGCGCGTATTCGAAAGCCTTCACGGCTGCGAAGGCAAGACCCAGGAGAGCCGCCAGCACGAGGGAGCGACGGACCGCTTTGCCGTCAGCACCGAGCCGGACGGCGAGCGCCGCCTGCCAGCCGCTCAGCACGAGGATGATCGTATTGGCAGCCGCAAGACCGGGATGAAGGTGGCCGCGGAACAATGCGGCACCATCGGGGTCCAGCATCGTCATGATCATGAAGGCGATGAGCAGCACGCCGAAGGCGGCAAGCTCGCTCCAGACCAATATCCACAAAAGCAGACCGTCGCCCTCGCCACCCTGCGCCTTCGTCACCGCCATGCTGAAATCATCCGTCGTCGCCATGCCCCTTTTTAACCGAGCAAGACGAGACCTTCTTTGCGCCGGCACAAAGACCAGCGCGCGCGGACGCAGCAGGATAGCGACAAAGGAAAGGATACCCTCATGACCGACGCGCAGATCGGCCTTCTCGTCGCGACCCCCGTCATCATCGGCTTCGCCTTGATGCTCTACCGCATGGGCGTGCTCCAGGGCGCCGGCACAGTCTCGGCCGTCGGCGCTTCCGTGGTCATCGCCGCCGTATTGTTCTTCGGCCAATAAGGTGGAAGCATGAGCGGACAAAACCTCACCGCCGCCGATATCGGTCGGCTGGAAACCCTGCATAGCGATCTACTCGACTTATGCCTGCGCCTCGAAGAAGCCGCCAGCGACCCCACCATCGCCGGAGAGCTGCGAGAGCTTGCCGACGCCATCCCGCCGCTCCTGAAATCCGTACACGACCTGGAGGAGCGCCTGCTCTTCCCGGATTTCGACCGCCACGCCGGTTCCTGCTTCGCCGCAATGACCATCGATCGGTTGAAGGCCGAGCACCGCTGCGACCGCCTAGCGGCAGAGGAGCTGTCGCTCACCCTCAAAGCCATCGCCGACGATCGCTGCGGGCTTTCACCCGACACCATCGCGCGCATGCTGGGCGGTTTCCAGGAAAGCCTGCGCCGCCACGTCTTTTCAGAGAAGTTGATCCTCGAAAGCCTGCTGGCCGCAAAGGATGATGAGCGCAAGATTTTTGGTTGAAATGCTTGTCATCCATCCGCCGTCGTCGCGCTGCGCCCCCGCGCCACCCAGGCGGCCCCCTCCTGCTGGTGCAGGAAGCCGTTCGAAAAGGGTATGCCGGGATACGCTTTCTCCAGTTCTTTAAGAGCCTCTTTCCCTTCGAGCCGCCCATCGAGCGTCGCGCGGTAGAGAGCCGCAATCCCGACCATGTCGCAATCCTGCGGGGAAAGCCTGACGCGAGCGAGGCCTGCCTCTATCAGCGGCGCGAGATCATCCAGGAGCACGACACAACTGTTCGACATCGTCTGGACGCCGTTCAGAACGAGGAAAGACTGTCGGTCGAGCGTGCGCAACGGCAGGCCGTCGGGATCTTCGCCGCAGATGAACTGGCAATTGTCCTTGGTCAGTCCTTTCGAGCGGGCATGGGCACAGCGCGCGGAAATGGCGAGCGGCATGCGGCCGAAGGCAAAGAGTTCGAAGGCAAAGTCCGGCATGGCCTGCAACATCTGCCGGATGGAGACGGCAGGCAGCTCCGGCGGCAGGCAGATCACGTCCGCACCGCGTGCGGCAAGCGTGCGCGCCGTCGCGGTATTGTAGACGTTGACCAGCGGTCCGATGGAATGCGGCCGCCCCTTGAGGAGCCCAAGGGCCGACAGGTCGTTTGCCTCCACCCTGTGGTCACTGTCGCGAATGAGGTCGCGCACGTGCCGGCTCTCGCGCTCCAGGGTCACCATGGCGAGCGTCGAGAGCGTTACCTGCTTGCCGGCTGCTTCCAGGCGCTCGATGACGTCGGCGATATGCGGCTCGCTGAAATGCTGGCGCTTGGAGCAGACAGTCTCGCCCAGCGTCACGTGGTCGATATCCGCCTCATCGGCGATGCGGAAATAGAAATCCCGCCATTTCGGCCCGTCCCACAGATAATAGATCGGCCCGAGGCTCAGCGCCGCCCGTTTCGTTTCCATTGTTTGTCTCCTATCGCCAGCGCTTGTCATAGGCGCCGGAGGTGGTGCGCTGTCCTTCGCTCATCCCCCGCAAACGGGAAACAAGCGCGGCGCGCTCCGTCGGCGTCGCGCCGAGCGCCTTCTTCAGCGAGGAAACAACCTCCGCGACATAGGCCTTGCCGCGCTGCCGCCCCTCGATCTTCAGGGCCGACACGCCGGCCGCCTTCAGCGCATCGATCTCGTCGATCACATCGAGCGAAACCGGGTCCTCGAAGGCATAGCCCTCCATGCCGCCGACATCGAAGCGGCCTTTGCACAGCGTCGGATAGCCGGAGGCTTCGCCGGGGCCGAAGCGGTTGATCGTATAGGCGCCGAGCTCGGAGACGAGTGCGCCGCCCTCCTCCCGGTATCGGACATGGCTGGCGGGCGAGCACACACCGTTCATGTTGGGCGACTTGCCGGTTGCATAGGACGAGAGCGAACACCGCCCCTCCGCCATGACGCAGAGGCCGCCGAAAGCAAAGACCTCCACCTCGCAATCGATCTGCCGCGTCAGCCGGGCGATATCCTGCACGGTCAGAACACGCGGCAGCACCACGCGCTTGGCACCGAAGGCCTCGACGAGGAAGCGGATCGCATCCGGATTGGAGGCGGACGCCTGGACGGAAACATGCTGGCGCTGCTCGGGATATCGCTCCGCCACATAGGCCATCAACCCGAAATCGGCGATGATGAGAGCGTCGGCCCCTACCTTCACCGCATCGTCGGCGGCTGAGTACCAGAGCGCCTCGTCGCCCGCCCGCATGAAGGTGTTGAGCGCCACGAAGGTCTGGACGCCCCTGCGGCGAGCGAGCGCGATGGACTGGCGCAGCTCCTCGCGGCTGAAATTCAGGCCCGGAAAGTTGCGGGCATTGGTCTCATCACGAAAGCCGCAGTATATGGCGTCGGCGCCCGCCTCTATCGCCTCGCGAAAGGCGGCAGGGGTGCCGGCCGGGCAGATCAGTTCCATGCCGCGTCCCTCCCCTCGAGCGCCCACGTCCGGATGTGGCACGCAGCCTTGCTTACCAGCGGCGAAAACGGACCCGCGAGCGCGCCGAGTTCCCGCGGCAAATCGATGGCGCTGTCATCGAGTGCATTGCGCAGCGCCAGCATTGCCTCCATGTCGCCGGTAACCGAGAGATCGCGCGAAAAGAACAGCGCATCGGCATCGCAACGCCCTTCCATAAGGCCCAGCAGCAACGCGAGCGGCCCCTCGATGCGCGCGTCCGCCAGAGGCGGCTCGCCGCGGAAGACGGACAGTGTCCGGGCCGCCGGCACGACGCGGAAATGCAAGGGGAGATCAGAAGGCGAGAAGCAATAGCGAGTCTGCTGGAATTCGCCGAGACGGTCGAAAAGATCGGGGTGCCCCTTCAGCACACCGGCAAAGATGGTGCGCGCTACGCGCTCCACCAACCAGAGCGGCACGATTTCGACGGGTTTTGCAAGGAGGGGAGAGAGATGGGGCATGCAGCTCGCCTTGACGGGAAGGAACGCACAAAGCCTAGGGAGCCACGGCCCCCAAGTGTTTGCGCCAGCACAAAGACCACGCTGTTTTTCCCCTGCAGAAGTTCGGCATGAAAGCCGAGAACTCCATTCCCCGCCGCTATGACACCCTTCAGGATTTCGTCGCTCTGCTGGAGCAGCGAGGGCGGCTGAAACGCATCCGAGAGCCCATCTCGCTGGTGCACGAGATCACCGAAATCCATCGCCGCGTGCTGGCACAGGAGGGCCCCGCGCTGCTCTTCGAGCAACCGGTCGATGCTGACGGCACTGTCCAGACCATTCCACTCCTTGCCAATCTTTTCGGCACCCGCGAGCGGATCGAATGGAGTTTCGGCCTGGAGGCCGGCGGCCTGCCGCAGCTTGCTTCGTTCCTGGCAGACCTGCGCGATCCCAAGCCGCCGCGATCGATGCGGGACGCCTGGCAGAGGCTGCCGCATCTCAAAGCCGCGCTTTCGATGAACCCGCGCACCATCGCCCGCCCACCCTGCCAGCACACGATCTGGCAGGGGGACGCCATAGATCTCGATCGCCTGCCGATCCAGACCTGCTGGCCCGGCGAGCCGGCGCCGCTCGTCAGCTGGCCCCTGGTGATCACGCAGGCGCCTTACGATCCCCACGACACCAATGTCGGCATCTACCGCATGCAGAAGCTCGGCAAGAACCGGTTGATCCTGCGCTGGCTGGCGCATCGCGGCGGCGCGCGCCATCACCGGCTCTGGCAGGCACATGGCGAAGACATGCCGGTCGCGATCGTCATCGGCGCCGATCCCGCGACAATCCTCTCAGCGGTCATGCCCTTGCCTGACGGCATGAGCGAACTGGCTTTTGCCGGCGTGCTCAGCGGTCGTCGGCAGCAGACGGCGCAGGGCATCACCGTGCCGCTGCCCATTCCGGCCGGCGCCGAAATCGTGCTGGAGGGCACGGTCTCCGCCCGGGAGACGGCGAACGAAGGCCCCTACGGCGACCATACCGGCTACTACAATTCCGTCGAAGCCTTCCCGGTACTGACGCTGTCGGCTATCACCATGCGGAAGAACCCGCTCTATCTCTCGACCTATACCGGCCGTCCGCCCGATGAACCCTCGCGGCTCGGCGAGGCGATGAACGATCTCTTCGTCCAGCTGGTAAAACGGCAGTTTCCCGAAATCCGCGATCTCTGGCTGCCGCCCGAGGCCTGTTCCTATCGTGCCATGGTCGTTTCCATCGACAAGCGCTATCCGGGTCAGGCGCGGCGTGTGATGATGGGGCTGTGGTCCATGCTGCCGCAGTTCAGCTACACCAAGCTGGTCATCGCCGTGGATGGCGATATCGATGTCAAAAGCTGGCCGGATGTCATCTGGGCGCTCTCCACGCGTTTCGACGCAAGCCGCGACCTTGTCGTCATCGACAACACGCCGATCGACTATCTCGACTTCGCTTCGCCCAAATCCGGCCTCGGCGGCAAGCTCGGCCTTGACGCAACCAACAAGATCGGCGCGGAGACCGACCGCGAATGGGGTCGGCCCCTCGCCATGTCGCCAGATGTGACCGCTCGCATTGATGGCCTCTGGCAGACGCTCGGCCTTGGGGAGACGAGCGCATGACGGCCGAACGCGTCATCGTCGGCATCTCCGGCGCATCGGGCGCAGCACTCGGTGTCCGCATCCTCGAAAGGCTGGCAGCACTTCCCGATATCGAAACCCATCTCGTCGTCTCGAACGCGGCGCGGCGCACGCTTGCGTTGGAATGCGCGCCTGACAAGCTCGAGCGGCTTCCCTCCCTCGTTCACCATCACCACCCGGTCGGCGACGTCGGCGCCTCCATCGCCAGCGGGTCCTTTCCGGTCCACGGCATGATCGTCGCGCCCTGTTCGATGCAGACATTGTCCGCCATCGCCACCGGGCGCACCGACACGCTGCTGACGCGCGCCGCCGACGTGCAATTGAAGGAGCGCCGCCGCCTCGTCCTGCTTGCAAGGGAAACGCCGCTGCATCTCGGGCACCTGCGCAGCATGGTCGCCGCGACCGAGATGGGCGCCATCATCATGCCGCCCGTCCCGGCCTTCTATCACTGCCCAAGCTCCGTCGCCGAGATCATCGACCACCTCGCCGCCCGCGCCATCGACCTGCTCGCCCTCTCCCAGCCGCCCCTGGCGAATAGCTGGCAAGGCTGAGCGAAGCCCTATGTTGATCTGGACCGTGTCCTGCAACCGCACGACTTCAAAGTCGCTGACGAGAATATCGACTCTCAGGCGCCATCGTCCGGCGCGGGGCAAGACGACGTCAGCGTCACGCCCACGCCGTCGGCCTCCAAGATGGCTTTCCGGCGCATCGGCTTGATATCCGCCTGCATATTGGAAAGCACGAAAGTCACTTCTCTCGGCGTGGTAGCCGTGAAATCCGGTGCCAGCCGCAGCACGAGCGGCGACACCGGCTCGCTGAAGGACATAGGCAGGGTTTTTGGCAGTGCATTGACGACAGCGCCGTCAGCCGGTACCGCGCTCATCAACGAGGCATGTGCCATCACCGCCACAGCGAGACAGCACCAGAGGATACCGGTCAGAAGACTTGGATACAGGTCTGGCCAGGATGGTTCCGCGCGACAATCTACGAGAACAGATGGACCGTCGCCCGAAAGCGCCGGCTTTTTCGGGTTCAGTGGCCGCTTGTCGCTTCAAGCAGCCTCACGCCGGGTGCGGGAAGCTCCAGATCGTTCTCTGACTGGTCCGTCGCAGGAATTCGATCCACCGCTCCGCCGCACAAGACGCTATGCGCACTGAAGGTGGAACTGGAAAACCACATGGCAACTGAGGAGCAGATCCTCTTACCCCTGATGCGGCAGGGGCAAAACATGCTCCCGCCCGATTGCGCAAATGCGCCATGAATATGCCGATGCCCTCAGATTTCTTCAGGGATACCGAGCAAGTAGTCCACGGCATGGCGCTGCCGGAGGGAGCTGCGGTTCGTGAACGGCGCTCGATACGGCGCTGCGCAAGCTCACCGATGATCTCGTCTTGCACATGCAGAGTACGGTGCTTCTCCCGCGTGTCGAGACGACGAAAGACGCCTAAGCCCGAGACGGAAAGCGGCATTCGGATTTTGCGGGTGCCGCTCCACCCACGCGCTCGGCAAACGAAGACCATCGCGGCCACATAGCCAACGCAACTAGGATAACCCAAGCGATCAGCGTTGGCATCATGCCGATCTCTGAATTCTATTCCAGAAGCACTTCACCGCTGCGCAGCTTGATGCAGCCCCTCCAGCATGACGAAGAAATGCCTCCAACTGCGGCGTGTAGGACAGTGGTCTGTGGATTGAATCTTGTAATTTCAATCGTGGGGATCAGATTTCTGAGGGGGGTACCGAAATAGTTGCGCCCCGTCGAGCGCGTTGATTTTTGTGCGCGGTATGCCGCGCGTTCATTCAGCCAACGAAGCCAACGTACGCAGACGATCCTGATCGTGTTCGGGCGGTTCCAGAACCCATTGATGCGGTTTTCGGACACGCTGATCAGGCCCAACCTTGCAGCGTCGCGAATGGCATAGCGCGCTGTCGTGCATCCGACGCCGGCGCGCGCGGCGATTTCAGGCAGTGACATCGTCGATTGGCCGCGATCCATCACCGCACGTGCGATGACGGAGAGCACCGCAAGCTTGCTGACGGTGAAGGCCTGGGCAAGGCATGTCGGAATGATGCAGTCCTTCGCGAGCCCCCGCCGGCGAAGCCAGCAGGCGGCCCGCTTGTGCAGGGGAATCGCCGGACGGCAATGACGGGCGCATCCGTTCGTGCGAGCTGCTCGCGCTCCCGTGCCAATCGACATCCGCCGGTGCTCGATGACAGGAGCGAGATATTCCATCTCATCGTCGGCGATCAGTCCTTCGCCGTTCAGCACCCAGGCCGCTTTCGCGCACTCATCGACTTGTTGTTGCGTGTCCGCTACGAGCAGACGCGCCAATAGGCTCGGCCCATAGGCCGTCCGGATCGTGGCAAGCATGATCTCTCCATTCTCAACGATGATCAGGGAGGGACCGGCGCGGAGGACACACGTATCCGTGGCAAGAATTAACTTGCAGCGGCTGCGTCAATGTGCGAAAAAATCGGTGGCTATAAGACTTTTGCGCACATTTTCGTGTGTCACTCGACCCGTCTCTCCGAGGCGGGTTTTATTTTGTCTACGGCATGGCGCCTCCACCGCTCGATTGCTGACGAAGCGAGTCACGACAGTAATTATATTTTATTCGTAAACCAACCAAAAAGCCGAGACACCGCGAAAACGCCGCTTTTAACTCGTGTAGAGGTTGCGCGACAAAACTGGAGTCTGGCGGTCTCGTATCCGCCCGCTCCGCCATCAGCTTATCGAACGATCCTCCGCCATACTCCGCGATCAGGGCCAGCGGTTCCCGCCCCTTCGACGCCGTGCGACAGGACGAGGAAAGGATGACCGCAAATGGCCATTGAGAGTGCCGCCGAACTTGTGCAATTCCTCGCGGAGGAGCTTCGACAGCGAGGGACAAAGCTCCATGAATTTTCGGAAATGACGGGTATTTCGGAAGAGCGGCTGGAATACCTTCAGGCCGGCGCCTGGCATCGCCTGACGGTCAAGGAGATCGGCGCCATCGCCGAGTGCCTGCATGTCGACTTCACGGCGATCTGGTCACTTGTCCAGAAGCACGGAAACAGGATGGGTGAACGCCCCCGACCATAGGCCGCTCGCGCTGTCCCTGGCCGACGATTCGGCAACAGCATAGGCTGATGACACAGGAGCGCCGGACGGAAACACGGCGGTGAACGCCGCGCCGGAAGAGATCAGCGCGGTCCCGACATCGACGGTGGTGCTGTCGAGCTGGGCGGCGCAGACGACGAATGTCGCATCGTCCTTGGCCCGACTGACCGGCTGGCAACCGATCGAACCTGTCGAGAACAGCGCCGCAAGAGATGCAATCGACTGCATGCCGCAATCGCTTTCAGCGCCGTCAGGGGCACGATAAACCGTTCCTCGAATGCATGCCTGCACGCCGAACAGCCTGAATTTCCGGCCTTCGTACTGCCAGCTATCGCCTGTTTCAAAACTCACGGCCGCGGGAAACGAGATGGTCTCCTCCTGCGCGCGCGCCGTCGTCGCCAGCAGGAGGACGATGGCAAGAGAAAGCTCAATCCGCATTCTGAAACCCCATCGACCGTGAAAGCGATTGCGATGCTTCGAGGTCCGGGCGGCGGGATCGACCGTCCGGTGTACGCCCGATTGCCGCGAGGCCAAGAAAGACCATGCTGTCGTCATCGTTGACGGTCTTGAACGGTTCGCCCTTGCCGCCGACGAGGACGAAACATGAGGCCGGAGTGGTCTCGCCAGCGGCCGGCGTCAGCACCAGGGTCTTGCAGAGGATGACGCCGGCGCGCCTGTTATAGACCGCTTCGGCATAGTCGCGTGCCGCGTCGGCGCAGCTCCAGGACTGAACCCGATTATAGACGACTTTCTCCGTCGGGCAGGCGTTCAGGCCGCGCAGAGAGAACCGCCGGCCGGCAATCATCCGCTCGACCGGGCCGCCGATTTCGACCTCCCCTTCAAGCTTTTCCACAGACCGCGCCGCAAGCCTACCTTCGGCGTCGAAGCGCTCCAGCACGAACGTCTTCGTCCCCTCTTCCCGGAACTGTCGAAGATTGTTTGGCGACGGCTCACGATAGGGATCTTCACCCTCCGCAAAGGCGAATTCCGCGCCTCCGACGAGGAGCCAAGCGGCTATCCTGAGAACCTTGAGTTGTTTGCGCATTGCAGAAAAAGCCATTTCTGAATTGACAGAAGAATCCCTCGCGAATTAACTATAGTTTATTCGCAAACGCGGCAACCCGGACATTCGAATTGAAAACCACCCTGCTTTTCCTCCTCGTCTCAACCTCGCCGATCGCGGCCCAAGCCTGCGATCCGATCGATACGGACCGCGTTCTGGAGATGGTGCGGACCATCGCTACCGAAGAAGACCTGGACCCCGATCTGGCGCTCGCTGTGGTTGACGTCGAGAGCGCCGGCGGTCAGCACCAAGTCTCGGAAGCAGGCGCCGTCGGCATCATGCAGCTGATGCCGGAGACCGCCACCGACTATGGCGTGACCGACCGTTGCGACCCGGAGGAGAACATCCGCGCCGGTGTCCGCTACCTCAAGAAGCTCTACGGGGAGTTCGACGATCCGCTGCTGATGCTCGCCGCCTACAATGCCGGCCCGGAGCGGGTTTACAGACAAGGCGGCATTCCCGAGTTCAACGAGACCGCCCAGTACATCGTCAAAGTGATGAACCGCTGGACGCTGAACGCCAAGGCGTCCGTGGCGCAGGAAAAGCGCAGCGGAAACCGCCTCCCCCGAAAAGAGACCGTTGCGCTGGCGCCTTCGCCCTGGCGCGACCAACACGTATGGACCGCCGAATAGCGCTGGTCCCCCGATCATCCTCCCAAGACATGAAGGACTTCGCATGAGCAATACCCCGATCACGCCGCGCCCGCGCGGCAAGGCCGTCCTGTCGCTGGCGCTGCTCACGACGACAATCGCCCTGGTGCCCGAACTTGCCTATGCGCAGTCGGCCGCGCCCGTCGAAGGCATCCTCGAATGGTTCGTCGGCGTCCTGCAGGGCAGTGTCGCTCGGTCGCTCGCCATCATCGCCGTCTGCTTCCTCGGCTTCCTGTTCCTGACCGGCCGCATGGCCTGGCAGGGCGCTATCTCCATCGTCATCGGCATCGCCATCATCTTTGGCGCCGCCGAGCTGGTCGACGCCATGAAGGCGGCAGGGGGTGTCTGACATGCGTGACGATGCGCCCGATGTCGAACCGCTCATCCAGCCGCTGACCCGGCCGCCGACATATTTCGGGGTCGACATCATCGTGTTCGTGGTGAACGGCATCTTCGGGATCGTCATCTTCATCGCATCGTCGAGCTTTCTCGCGCCGCTGGTCGTGCTGCCCGTCCATTTCATCGGGCTCTACCTGTGCCAGCGCGACATCCACTTCGTCCGCGTGGCGAAGGTGTTTCTTTCGATGCGCAGGGCGATCCGTAACCGTCGCTTCTGGAAAGCGGGGAGCTACGCCCCATGAACATTGTCAATCACGACCTGAAGTTCGGGCGCGAGCGCGCCCGCGATCTGGGGATCGGCACGCACGTTCCCTACCTTCGCCATGTCGACGAGGAGACGATCGTCACCAAGTCCGGGTTGCTGCTGCAGGTGATCCGGCTTTCCGGCCTGCCCTACCAGACCATGGACCAAGCGGAGATCAATGCGCGTCTTGCCAACCGCAACATGACGGTGCGTTCGCTCGGTTCGTCGCGTTTCGCGCTCTATGCCACCATTATCCGGCGCAAGATCGCGCCCGCCATCGATGGCGATTTCGACAATCCTTTCGCTGACGAGCTGAACGCCCGCTACATGGATGGCCTCCAGCACCGGACGATGTTCGTCAACGAGCTTTATCTGACGGTCATCCGGCGACCGATGACCGGGCGCGCCGGCAAGGTCGACCGCATGTTCGACATTTTCCGAATGGCCGACAACGAGGTCGAGGCCAGGGGCGAGGCGTTGCGCGACCTCAAGGACATGGTCTCTGGCATCGTCGGCGATTTCCGCACCTATCGCCCGGAGATCCTCTCCTGCGTTACGCGCGATGGCGGCCTCTATTCCGAACCGGCCGAATTCTTCGCGAAAATCCTCGCCGCCGGTGACGAGCGCAGCATGCCCCTGCCCCGCATGTCGCTCGCCGATTATGTCGGGACGGGCCGGATCATGTTTGGCCGCAAGGCGACGGAGATCTGGTCGGCCGACGGCGCGACGTCGAAGGTAGCGGCCATGGTGTCGATCAAGGAATACCCGCCGATGACGACACCCGGCCAGCTCGACGGGCTGCTCCGTCTACCCTACGAGTTCATTCTCACCCATTCCTTTGCGCCGGAGGACCGCACCACGGTCACCGAAGCGATCGCCACGATCAGCCGCCAGATCTCCAACTCCGACGACGGCGGCACGGTCGTCGAGGACGATATCGAGACGGCGCGCGACCGGCTGGCTTCCGGCGAGGTCGTGTTCGGCAAGCACCATATGACCGTCGCGCTCCTCGAGCGCGACCTGCCGCGGCTGAACCGGGCGGTGGCCGACGTCACCGCCGAATTGGCGCGCATGGGCGTCGTCGCCGTGCGTGAAGACCTCAATCTGGAAGCGGCCTGGTGGGCGCAACTGCCGACCAATTTCGCCTATATCGCCCGGCAGGGCCTGATCTCATCGGTGAACTTCGCCGGCCTATTCTCGGCGCATAATTTTCCGTCCGGGCAGACACACAAGGTTCATTGGGGAATGCCGGTATCGCTGCTGGAGACCACGAGCCAGACGGCCTACTTCTTCAATTTCCATGAGGCGGATGTCGGCAACTTCACCGTCATCGGCCCGACCGGTTCAGGCAAGACCGTCGCTCTCTCCTTCCTGCTTGCCCAGGGAATGCGCATCCAGCCGCGCCCGCGCTGCGTCTTCATCGACAAGGATCGGGGCGGCGAGATTTTCGTGCGCGCCATGGGCGGCCGCTACGAGCGGCTGTCGCCGGGAGAACCGACCGGCTTCGCGCCGTTGCAGCTCGACGACACGCCGGCAAACCGGAGCTTCGGCAAAACGCTGGTTTCCTATCTCGTCACGCCCTCGGACCGGGTGCTCAATGCGGAGGAAATGGCGGTCATCTCCGACGCGGTCGACAGCATCTACACCGATTTCGAGCGGCCACAGCGCCGGCTCGACATGCTTGCCGAGGCGATGCGCGGCCGGATGCGGTCGGGGATCGGCGATCTGGCCGACCGGCTGAAGGAATGGACCACGGGCGACAAGGGCTGGCTGTTCAACAACCCAACGGACAAGCTCGACTTCGACGGCTCCGTCATCGGCTTCGACATGACGGAGATCCTCTCCGACAAGCGCACGCGCTCGGCGGCGCTCCTCTATATGTTTCATCGAATTGGGGAAATCCTCGACGGCCACCCATCGATGATCTTTCTCGACGAAGGCTGGCGGCTGCTCGATGACGAGGTGTTCTCGGGTTTCATCAAGGACTGGCTCAAAACCATCCGCAAAATGAACGGCATCGTCGGCTTCGGCACGCAATCGGCGGCCGACGTCGTGCGCTCCGATCTGCGCAACACGATCATCGAGCAGACGATGACGAACATCTTCTTCCCGAACGCGTCCGCCGACGAGGAAAGCTACCGTAAGGCATTCGGCCTTTCGGAAAAGGAATTCCGCTTCGTCAAACAGGCGGACAAGGCGAGCCGCACCTTTCTCATCAAACACGCTCAGGACTCGATCATCGCCCGACTTGACCTCTCGGCGATGCCCGATCTGGTGAAGGTGCTGTCAGGGCGGCCGGAGACGGTGCGCGAGTGCCAGACGCTGCGCGAAACCTATGGCGACGCGCCGGCGGCCTGGCTTCCCCACTTTTGCGGCTGGACCATCCCGGAGGCGACCGATGCGTAGAGCGATCATTCTTCTGCTGTCCGCGACAATGGCGGGAGCGCCAGCGCCGTCGGCCTGGGCCGATATTCCCGTCATCGACGACGATGTGAAGGACAAGCGTGCTGAGGACGAGGAGCACTCGAAGAAGGACACGGAAACGCAGGCTGACCAGCTCGAAGAGCAGGAGCTCACCAACTGCAACATCTCCCAGAAGGAGAAGAACCGCCGGCTTTACCGCTCGCCGGCGCAGGCCGTGAAAGAAGACGCAAAAAACGTCGAACTGATCAAGCACTATGCGGAAAAGTACAGCGTGCCCGTCGGCCTTGCGCTGTCGGTCGCGCATGCGGAGTCGGGGATTTCGACATGCTCGGGCTCGCCGACCGGCGTTAAGGGCGTCATGCAGCTGACGAAGCGGACCGGCAAGGGCATGGGCTTCGACCGCGACATCAACGAGGAGAATATCGAGGGCGGCGTCAAATATCTCGGCATGGGCGTCAACAAATGCGGCAGCACCGACTATGCCTGCCTCGCCTCCTGGTACAACGGATCGACTGCGGCTGAGCAGAAGAACTGGGCCGGCAAGGTCGGCCGGAACCACACCTGGTTCAACGCCTATGCCGGCGGCTCGAATATCGAGGATATCTCCTCGCCCTCGTATAAATCCTATGTCGACTATGGCTCGGGCGCCACCCGCAGCTCGAACAGCGCCGCGGCCGGCGCGGTTGACCGGGCGGTTTCCGGGATCGACGCGAGTTCGGCGCGCGTCCAGGAGGCGGGCCGGCGCATCGATGCGCTGTCGGCCTCCGTCGGCGCGTCGGAAATTTACCAGGATGCCTGGGACGACAATACGCTGGCGCGCGCCGTCAATGCCGAGCTTCTGAACAACCTGATCACCGCCCGGAACCTTTTCAATGATTTACTGCAGGTGCGTATGCAGATGCGGCTTTCGAAAACATCCGAGACCGCCAAGACGCTGAAATCGGACTCGAAGGTCAATCCGTACAGCTGCGACCCCGTCATCCTCGAAGAGATGAAGGTGCCGCGCGAGGATTGGCCGCGCTGCGCCGTGGTGGCGGCAGAGGACGCTGATACCGAGTTTCTGTCGTCCGGTGGCTCCAATCGCTCGATCGGCGACAATCTCTCATCCATTCAGAACGCCGCCAACGCGGCCGATTAAGGGGGTTTTCCATGAACAAGCTTCTCGTCATCACCACCGCCCTCATCTTCGCGACGCCGGCGCTCGCGGACATTCCGGTGATCGACAACACCAATCTCGCCATCGCCAAGAAGAACGCCGAGAACACCGGCGAGATCATGAAGACCAACACCAACATCCTGGAAAAGACCAAGGAAATCCTCGGCGCGCTCTCCGGCAGCCGCGACGGGTCGATGGGCATTTCCTCGACCGGTCTCGGCGGTAATATGTCGGTCTCGGCCGCGCCGTCCTTCTCGTCGATCATGAATGGCGGCACGCTTTCCTTCGGCGGGCTCGGCTCCGACGCGCAGAATATCGCGGCCACGCTGATCAACGGCCTTCAGCTCGTCAAGCAGGTCAAGGCGGTCGTCGAAGGCGAGGATGCCGGCGCCATGAACAACGCCTTCTCGGGTGCCGTCAACACGGTCGCGCTACTCTCGGCCCTGACGCAGCAGGCGACGAAAGGCGTGACGCAGCGCGAACAATCGCTGCAGTCGGCCACCGGCCAGATCGGCTCGGCCGAGGACGTCAAGGGCTCGGTCGACGCTAACACCCGCATGCAGCTGGAGACGGCGCGCACCATCAACGAGCTGATCGGCGTCTCGAATGGCGCGGTCTCGGCGCTCAACACCGAAATGCAGATGCGGCTTACCCAGCAATCAGAGACCGCCAAGATGCTGCAATACAAAGACATCAACCCGTTCAAGTGAGGCCGCATGCGTTCGCTCGTTGCCACGATGCTGGCGGGGCTGGTCCTGCTCGCCGGTTGCCAGACGAAGGGGGAGAAAAAGGCTCCCTGCCCGCCGATCTCGGGATATTCGGCGGCCGATGACCTATGCGGACCGGCTTGGCCGGTCAACGACGTGTTCGCGCCCGTGCTGAAGGAATAGGCCAATGGCAGCGACCACGATCATCTCGGACATTTTTGCGAAGCTCGACGGCATCGGCGAGACGTTCATCAAGAACGCCTATGACGGCCTTGCGCTTCAGGTGAATGTCCTGTTCGGGTCGATGCTCACCCTCTATGTCATCTGGTGGGGATACATGATCCTTGCCGGCCGCGACGGCTTCTCCGTGCCGGAGGCGGCTTGGCGGCTCGGGCGCGCCTTCGCCATCTATTATATGGCCACGAACTGGGGGGCGTTCTCCGCCACCCTCTACCAGCTGGTGCAGTCCGTGCCCAACCTGATCTCGGACACGATCATCGAATCGATCGCGGGTTCCGGTGGCGCGCTCGATGGCGGCACGGGCGACACGACCGGCGTCGTGAAAATCCTCGACGCCGTGTTCGAGACCGCGGGTAAGATCTATGAGCAGGTGGCGACAGGCACCTTCGAATATGTCGGCGCGCTGATCGGTGCGATCGTCTTTGTCGTCGCGATGATCTTCATCGCCGTCGCGGCCGCCGCGATCCTCGCCGCCAAGCTGATGCTGTTCATCACGCTTGCACTGGCGCCGGTGTTCATCATCCTGGCGCTCTATCGCTGGACCTTCCGCTTCACCGACGGCTGGCTACTGCTGATGGTCAACCTGATGGTGACGCAGACGCTGATGATGGCGTTCCTCGCGTTTCTCTACCAGCTGATCGAGCTCGCCATCAACACCGCCAACAACACGGCGACGGAAAGCAAGCTCTCCTATGTCGCTCCCTTCGTGATCGTCTGCCTCCTCGGGATCGTGGTGTTTCGTTTCATTCCCTCCTTCGCGAGCGCGATCGTCGGCGGCATGCCACTCGGTCAGGGAGACACCCCAGCGCTCGGCGGTTGGCGCTCCACCCTATGGGCGACAAGACAGGTAACAGGGCGAGCCAGAATAATGTCGGCGGGTCTTGGAAAACGCCGGACCGCTGCAGACGTGAAGGTCGCACGAGCGAGAGAAATCCAACGCGAAACCGAGAAAAATGGCCAACTTTGAGGTGGAACATGCCGGCGTGGCGAGTTAAATATAGTTTCGGCAAGAGGAGACCGGCATGCGAAATCTCGACGAAGCTCGGCGCCTTAACGGCGCCATGCACGAGCAAATCCGGATCAACGAAGAGATCGCCGAACAATCCAAATCGGACGCGAAGCCAGGGGAAGCCAAGTGGGCCGTCGTCTTCATCCTGGTCGTCATCTTCATCAAGCCGTTCGCAGACTATTGCAGCGATCTTCACAACACGCTCGCCGGCTATGCCCAAAGCCTGAGCGCATTGTTCGGTTTCTGAACAAGGAGGCGTGAGAATGAAGAAAATCGTGTCGATGATGCTTGCGCTCGGCCTGCTGCTTCCCGGGGCGGCGCAGGCGCAATCGCCAAGTTCGATCCTTCCTGTGCTGACCGGTGCCTATGCGCCCGCTCAAAGCGGCTGCGAAGCCGCGGCCGCCGCATTTATCTATGTCGAGGACAAGGCCATCGGCGCCAACAAGACCGCCGGCAAGGTGCTGTCCGTCAAACAGGACGGCAGTGCCTATACGCTCGATGTTTTGTGGATCGAGGCCGGCGCCGACGAAGCGGATGGCGACCGAGATACCGTCACGATCGAGGTGAAGGGCGATCGCTCCTTCTTCTTCTCCAATACGGCGTCCAAGAAAACACTGATGCGCCGGTGCAGCTAGGGCCTCGTTCGGCTGCACCGAGGAACTGAGCGCTCCCTGAACTCAGGCTTCGCGGATTGATCCCGATGCCGGTCCACCCGGTCGAGGAGATCGCTCTGCCAAGCGAATAAACTATAGTTTCTTTCTTCGCCGTCGGCGATCACCGGATGCCAAAATGACCAACGAAGACGCCGCAGGAAACACGCCAGAGACCCCGCCGATCGATCTCACCGCCTATTGGAAAGCCGGCGCATCCTGGGAGGCCGAGCTTTATCGAAAGGAGCGCCGCTCGCGGAAGATCGCGTGGACGGTCGCAACCGTCGCCGGCATTTCCACGCTGCTCAGCCTGTCAGCCCTCAATCTCCTCGTTCCCTTGAAGCAGTTCGAGGCCGTGGTGGTGATCGCAGACAAGACCACCGGCTTCGTCGAGGTCGCACGGTCCCTGAACGAGAGCAAGCTTCCCGAGAACGATGCCATCAAGACCGCCAACATCGTCCGCTATATCCGGGCGCGCGAGACCTACGATCCGAGGGCGTTGAAGGACAATTACGATCTCGCCCAGCTCTATTCGACCGGGCAGGCCGCGGCCGACCTCCGCCACGAATTCGAGCCGTCGAACCCGCAGTCGAAGGACAAGCTGCTCGGCCGCGACACGCGTATTGCCGTCACCATCAAATCGGTATCCTTTCTAAATGCCTCGACGGCAACCGTCCGCTTCTCGACGGAAACCCGCCGCGACAACACCCTGCGCCGCGAGCATTGGGTCTCGGTGATTCGCTTCCGCTACACGACCGCGCCGCTGAAGAACGAATATCGTTTTGACAATCCGCTCGGCTTCCAGGCTACCGAATATAGGCGCGACCAGGAATCGCTGCCCGAAGTTCTGCCGGCGGACAAGGCGGTGCGGTGATGCGGAAACCTATCCTCGCCCTCGCAGCGCTCGCGCTGCTCGCTACCGCGACCGTCTCGCCTGCGGCCGATCCCCGCATCCGCTACATCACCTTCAACAACAATGCCGTCGTCACCGTGCCGGCCGGTCTCGGTGTTTCCACCATGATCCAGCTTGGCAGCTCCGAGGTGATTGAGACGATCTCCGCCGGCGACACCGCCAGCTGGTCGATCGTGCCGAAGAAGGGATCCGGCATCCTGTTCGTCAAGCCCTTGCGGGAAAATGCCGAGACCAACGTCAATATCGTCACCAACCAGCGCGTCTATGCCCTGCTCCTCAAAGGGTCCGCAGCGGCCGACCTTCGCGCCGCGTTTCAGGTGCGGTTCAAATATCCTGATGAGGACGTCAATGCCCGGCTGCTGGCCGCCGCGCAGGAGAGCGCAAAGGATCCGTTGCTGAAGGATCTCGATCCGAACCGCCTGAACTACGATTACGTATTCAAGGGCGACACGAGCCTGAAGCCGCGCGTCGCCTTCGATGATGGCACGCATATGTACCTGGAGTTCCCCGACGAAATCCCCGCGATCTTCGTGGTCGAGGGTAAGCGTCAAGAGTCGCTCGTGAACCTGCGCACTCAAGGCAAATATGTCGTCGTCGACAAGATCGCGGCACAGTTCACCCTGCGCGCCGGCGACAAATGGCTTTGCCTCTATAACCGGCAGGCCAATCGCCAATCCTTCGACCTCGTCGAGGACGCCTACGGGCCGAAGCGCCTCGGCCACAAAGAGGAGCGCCAGCGGTGAGCAAAATCGACTTCGATCATCTCGATGGACAAAGCAGCGTGGCAAGCGACCGCAATGGTCGCCTCGGCAAGCTCGCCCTTCCGGTCCTGCTCGTCGTCGGCGTGGGCGTCCTGGCATACGTCAACTGGCCGACCGGACCACAGAACCCCAGCCTCTCCGAAGGCAGCGGTGAGAGCTTCGAGACCTCGAATTCCAGCATCCGCGATTTCCCTGATGAGCCGGTCAAGCAGGCGGCCGATCCGAACCTGGTGGAGATTCCGGTCGCGGAGAAGAAGCCGGTGGATTCCGCTGATGTCGACGTCACTGTCAACCAGGGCGACGATCTCGAAAAGCTGCGGCAGATCGAGGAAGCGCGTCGCAAGGCCGAGGAAGAACGGCTGCGGATGGAAGAAGCCCGCCGGCGCGCGGAAGAAAACGCTCGTCTCGCCGAACTGGAGGCCATGCGGCTGGCGGATGAGGAGAAAGCGCGGTGGGAACGGCTGCGCTCCGAGCAAATCGTCCTCGATGGCTCGACCCGGGAGACGCTGTCCGGCGACCAGGCTGTGACCATCGCCGACGATGGCCAGCTCGTCGCCGTCCCCGGCGCGGAAAGCGATGCCAACAAGGCATTCCTCGCCCAGTCGGAAAAGCAGACCGCCGGCATCGTTAAGGCAACCCGCTTCGATCGGACGGATGCGCTGCTCGCACAAGGCACCATGATCCGTGGTTTCCTAGAGACGGCGATCAACACCGACCTGCCTGGAATGGTGCGCGCCGTCGTGCGCGAGGATGTTCGCTCTCTCGACGGCGGCCGCATCCTCATTCCGAAGGGCTCGCGGCTGATCGGGGAGTACAATTCCGGCCTGGCCCGCGGCCAGAAGCGCATCTTCATCGTCTGGTCCCGCGTCATCCGCTCGGACGGCGTTTCCGTCGAGATCGCTTCCCCTGGCGCCGATCGCCTCGGCCGCGCTGGGCTCACCGGTGAAATCGACACGCATTTCTGGGAGCGTTTCGGATCGGCCATCATGCTGTCGGTGATCGGCGGCGCGGCCGAATATATCTCGGCGATGGGCAATACCGCCACGGAAAGCGCCCGGTCGATCTCGACGGTCGATCCGATCACCGGCGCGGTGACGACGATCACCACGGAACCGAGCCGCACGGCCGCTGAAGCCCGTTCGATCGCCACCGAGAAATCGTCGGCCGTTCTCCAGGACATCGCCAACGAAGCCTTTAAGGAAAGCTCGAAGATCCCGCCGACGATCTATGTCTCCCAGGGCGAGTCGATCATCGTCTATCTCAGGCGTGATCTCGACTTCTCCGCCTTCTATGCCGACCCGGTCCGGCAGGAGATGATGCGCCTGAAGCGCGGTGGCCAAATCCGCCGCAATGTCGACCCGACGCCCTACTATCCGATCGCGCCGGTCTACAAATGAAGCAGTTCCCGTTTCTCGATAAAGCTCTTGAACGGCTGAAGCCGTTCCTCTCGGACGATCGCGTCTCCGAAATCTCGGTCAATCGCCCCGGCGAGGTGTTCATCGAGCGACTTGGCGTCGCCGGGATGGAACGTATTGTCGACGCGCAGTTTACCGCCGACTGGATCAGGATGCTCAGCGAGCGGGTGGCGGGCTCCACCAACCAGGTTGTCAACGAGGAACATCCCATCTTGTCGGCCTCGCTTCCGACCGGCGAGCGCTTCCAGTGCGTGCTGCCCCCGGCAGCACCCGCCGGCGGCGCGATCTCCATCCGCAAGCAGGTCATCCATGACATCGGCCTGGACGTCTACAAGAGCCGCGGTGCCTTCGAGGATACGCGGGTTGGTCGCCAACTCAGGCTTTCACCGGCCGAAGAGACCCTTGCCGCCATGCTGCAGGGCGATGTCGACGTCATGCAGTTTCTCCGAACCGCCGTGCGTTCGCGGGTTTCGATTGCCGTCTCCGGGGGCACCTCGACCGGCAAGTCCACCTTCCTCAATGCGCTTCTGAAGGAGGTTCCAAACGAGGAACGCATCGTGACGATCGAGGACACGCGCGAGCTTAAGCCCCCTACTCGGAATACCGTCGCCCTGCTCGCGTCGAAGGGAGATCAGGGCCGGGCCAAGGTGACGCCACAGCAGTTGCTGGAAGCGTCGCTACGCATGCGGCCCGATCGCGTGATGCTGGGCGAACTTCGCGGCGAGGAGGCGTTCTCCTTCCTCCAGGCGATCAATACCGGACATCCCGGCTCGCTGACCACGGTCCACGCCAATTCCGCTCGCGACGCCTATGACCGTCTGGCCTTGATGGTCATGCAAAGTGGCGTTCGGCTGCAGAAGCACGAGATCATCGACTATCTGAAGGAGGTGATTCCGGTGGTTGTGCAGCTTCATCGGTTCCCAGACGGACGGCGCGTCGTGTCGGAAATCATCTTCACCAAGGGAGACGTGCTGTGAACCCGGCGATCTTGCTGTTCGGACTGGTCATCGCGGCTGCGATGGCAGTGTTCGTCGCCTCGCTTGCCTATGCCGGCCTCTATTGTGCCTTCGACAACTCGACCTGGATGTTCCAGGCGCTGCAGGACGACATGCTCGCGTCTTATCGCGCGGCGCGTCTCGACCTCGCCGCCGGCGACTGGCATCGGCCCGCCATCGCGGCTGGCGCCGGCGCAGTTGCTGGTTTCGCAATGCTCATCACGGCGATGACGGGCAAGAAGAAATCGACGGATGCGCGGTTTTTGACCCCGCTGGAAGCGCGATCCCTCGGCCTTACCCGTACCGGCGGCGTATTCGTCGGCCGGATCGGCGGCAGCCTGATAAGGGTACCGGGCGGCTTCACGCAGCGCGGGTCCGGCCGGCGGCGGTTCCTGAAGCCCATGCTGTTCGGCGGCAAGAAGCTCTGGATCGATGGCGATGACGTCGGCGGCTTCGTGATCGGGCCGCCGCGGTCGGGCAAAGGCGCCTCGCTGATCGTCCCCAACTGCCTGCTCTGGCCTGATAGTATCGTTGTGCTCGATATGCGTGGCGAGACCTATGAGGCGACGGCTGGCTATCGCTCGAAATTCTCGCGGGTGCTGCGATTCTCGCCGGCGGATGAGAATGGCGATACCGAATGCTATAACCCGTTGGATTTCGTGGCCATCGACCCGGACCAGCGCGATATCGACATCAACTCCATCGCGACCGCGCTGCTGCCAACGCCGAAGGGCGATGCCTACTGGATTTCCGATGGTCGAGCGCTGTTTGCCGGCGTCACATCCTGGGTATTGGAAAACCCCGGTATTCTCGACAAGGACAAGAACCTTGGGACCGTCCTCAATGTCGTCGAGGGTGGAGATCAGCCGCTCCGCGAGTGGTTGGAGGAGGTTGCCAATCCCGAGCTTCGCGCCGAGTGGATCAGCTCCTTCACCTATACCACCCTCGCCCGATTTGCCGTTATGGCCAGCAAACAGTTCGACGGCGTCTATGGCTCCCTCGCCGCCGCCGTGCGCCCCTTCAAGAACAATCGCATCCTGCGCGCGACGGCGCGGTCAACCTTCGACATCCGCGCGATGCGGCGCGACAACATGAGCCTCTATCTGGATTTCCGCATCCAGCAGATCGCCTCGATTGGGCCGATCTTCAATGTGCTGATGGTCCAGTTCATGGACTACATGTCGCGCAACATGATGAAGCGCGGCGAGCGCCGCGTGCTCGTGCTTCTCGACGAATTCCAGAACCTCGGCAAGCTGGAAAACGCGCTGACCGTCGCTGCCGTGCTCGGCGGGTATGGCATTCCATGCTGGTTCTTCGTCCAGTCCCTCCGCTCGATCGACAACGTCTATACCCGCGAGGGCCGGCAGACGCTGGTGAACTCGGCACGCGCGCAGATCTTCCTCGGCGCGCAGGATCCAGAGGATCAGCGCTATGTCTCGCAGCTTCTCGGCGAACGGAAGGAAGTCACGGTCGACAAAGCGGTGTCGACAGGTGTAACCCTGTTCGATCGCAAGGGCGCGACCATGTCGCACAAGACAACGATGCGGCCGCTTATGCGGCCCGACGAGCTCGGCGCGATGAACGAGACCAGATGCATCATCAAGCTGCGTAACCAGCAGCCGATATTCGGTGTTCGCAATTTCTACTATGCTGATGGCGAGTTGATGAAGCGGGCATGGTTGCGGGTCCAGGCGCAAAAGGCTCAATCCATCGTCGGCCCCGCAACGCCCTTTCCCGAATTGGACTTCGAGAGCAACGCATCCGCAGACTGGCCTTCTCCTGCACCTGCGGCAGCGGGAGCGAAGTTTGCCGCAAGGTGTTCGGACGCCGCGCCGCCCTCGAAGACGAAGAATCCTGAAGGTCACCTGTACACTTCACCGGCTCCGCATAAATCAGAACATCGCGAGGGACCGGCTATCAGGGATGTGGACGCCCGCGGGCAGGACTTCAAATCCGCCATGAGAAAAAGCGCAGAGCGAAGGGCCGACGCGGAAAAGTCGCTTGAGAAAATCCTGTCCGCCCTCGAAAACGCACTCGCGAAGAAGCGGGTGGCCAAGAAGGTCCAGAAAGAGATAGCGTCCGCCTTTTCCGACAGTTAGCGCCGATCGTGTCGCATATCGCCACCGATAGAGACGGACCGCTACAACACCGTTGCCACTATAGCGGCGACGAAGTACATCGATCAACGGATGTGACTGCCGCCATTGACGTCAAGCGTCGCGCCGTTCAACGAGTCCTGGCCGTACCGCAGCACGAAGGCGACAAGCTCTGCAACTTCTTTGGGCTCGGCCATATCGCCCACCGGTATCTCGTCCATCACCGTCTCCCCGCCTTGCGCCGCGATGTAGTGTTCAGCCATACCGGTGCGCACCAGCCCCGGTGCGATACACACCGCGGATGCACCTTCGCGACCAAAGCTGCGGGCGATTGATTTGGTGAGATTGATCATTGCCGCGTTCGCAGCGCCATAGGGGATGGAATCCGACGCGCTCCCACGTTGGCCGGCACGGCTGGCTATGTTCACGATGCGCCCTCCCCCTTCGGTTCTGAAATGCTGGAGGGCTTCCTTGCAAAGATCGGCGGCGGCGAAAATATTAACCTGGAACTCATTCTGCCACGCCGCTCTCCAGTCCCCAGGCGAACTTTCAATGGAGATTTCGGTTCGGATGCCGGCATTGTTGACGAGGCCATGAACACGGCCCGCAAAATGAACTGCTTTCCGCCATAGTTCGAACGGGCCGTCGACGTCAGACAGATCTGCTTGGAGAACGAGGCCGTTGCCGTCGATCCGATCCAACAGCGTCTCCGCTGTATGCTCGTCCTGGCAATAGTGAATGATCGGCCGTCCGCCCTCCAGGGCGACGCGCTCGACAATAGCTGCCCCAAGGCCCCCCGACGCTCCGGTGACCAGGATTGTCTGCCCACGCAGAGGCTTATCCACATGCCGTTCCATCATTCACTTCACCTCCGTGAATATTCAGAGCTTAGGACCACGAGAAAACACAATCATCTGTCACGTACCGCCGGCGCGGCGCGATCGGTCCGCATCGTCGTGGGTATCCAGCGCCGTGGGACGCCTCTTTTTGGAGGCGAAGCCACGAGACGACACGAAATCGAGCGAAACGAAACGAAACGCGAGGCGATAAGTCCTTGTTGAACAATGGAAAGTTTTTTTTCCCGCCGCCGAAAGACGGGAGCGATTTCAAAGAACTCTTCAAACGATTGGCCGCGGCGGGAGCGGGACGGCCCTTAGGAAGCGATGGATTTCCCGCAGGACCGTGGACGCCGGAGCTTCTTGCAGCGGCGATTTCGGAAATTGATTCGAACCGCGTCGGGGTCGATCTGCGCACGGTGCAGCTTTGGTTCCAGGACAATGACAAAGGAATCAGCACCGCCAACATCCGGTGGCTGGCGAGGATTTTCGGATGTGATGATGCGGCCGCAACCAGCGAATGGCAGATGGAACTGAGCGCGGCGCAAGCTCGACTGACGGCTAAGAGGCGCGAAGGGAAGCGGGAGGCGGGAAGTGCGCCATTCGAAGGCCGGGATTTGGCGCCCACCGCAACCGAGATCGCCGGCCTAGAGTCCGCGGCAGGGCTGGTGCAATTTTCCCATGCCGCTGATGGGAAAACCCGTCCTTCAGGGCTAGCAATGAGATCTGAGGCGCTCTTCAGCAGCGGATCCCCGTTGAACCTGCCCGCAGCGGTATTTGCGGGCGCCACCGCCCTTGGCTTTTTGTCCTATGTGACTGGTATTCACAGCGCAAACGTCGAACGGATGGACGGGGTCACAAAGCAGGTTGGATTTCTTTGGGCGCCGAATTGGACTTTCGTCTTCATGGTGTTGCTGCCGCTGTTTCTGGCTTTTACGATAGACCTTCTCGTCTTTTGGAAATCTGAGGGGCGCTTTGCGGTCGGAGCGTCACGCGATCAGGGCGAAAGACTAAACGGATGGGCGCGCATTGTTGTAAGTTCTTCCTTCACCTGCTGGGCTGTTTTTCTGGTTTGCATCGTATTCGCGGGAGTGATCCAGTGGGCCGAAGTGTGTTTGCTTCCTTTGATGAAAGGTGGAGGCGACTATGCGATAGATTGGGGTAAAATAGCGATCGTGCGCCCGGATGTCATTTCTGTGCCCGAGGCGGTCATTTTTACAGGCCTCGCCTACTCGTATATGGCGATTTGCTTTTATATTTTCTTCGTTGGCCTAATTCTGCTTTACACCATCGCCCACGATTTCTCGACAATTACAAAGAAACTGAAACTTCGGCCGGAGGGACATCAACTTTGCGAGATCAACGAGATCGCCTTCAAGTCCATGTGTGCGATTTTCCGATGCACTGCGTTGGGCATCCTGGTCGCTATATGCATGAAGGGCCAAAGCTCTTATCTCTCATCTGCTGGCCGGAACATCGCGGTGTGGTTGATCAGCGACATGTCCTCAGCCCTACATGGAGGAATTAGTCCGAACGTCGCAACCGGATATAGAATGCCGACGCACTATAGTAGCCTCCTCATCGTTGTTTCGACGAGCATTGTATTCTTGTTCGCTTGTGTTCGCTTAGGATTGAACACCCGGTTTCGCAAGACTCTCTGGAGAATGTCGATGGTCGTAGCCCTTCTTATTGCATCGTATCTGTTGATCGATGCGTTCCGTGGCTTCTCGATACTTTTGGCGCTATCAGTGCTTTCCGCGCTCTATGGCTTGTTTAATCCGGGGTTCGGAACATGGCGAGCACGGGGTTTTGGAGCCAAGATAAATGTATCATAAATGGCTAGATCGATGGGATGAGCGGCGTGCGCGGCGGGGAGAGGAAGGGAAGCACCCGACCGCCTTCGCGCTCGACGCGGAGCTCGCCTTTCCCGGAGCCGACAAGGTTCGGAGCATCGAGGAATTCTGCCTCCTTGCGGAAGAGGCTCAAGCCGATCAGTCTTTCTTCGAACGACCTGATGGAGGCGACCAAGGGTTTCAGAGGCAAGATGAATGGCTCAAATTTCCCTCGGATATCACGACCGACGTTGAGGAAAACAATACCGTTTGGGCGAAGATAGCCGAGAGTGGATCGCTTGATCATGCGCTGGTGGTTTTTCATCATTGGAATGCGAGGGCGCGAAACAACCAGCTTGCCAGATTTCTTTCGCGGCGTGGCATTACCGTCGTCGAGATTGCCATGCCTTATCACTTCGAGCGTAGCCGCCCGGGCTCCACGCACGCTGATTACATGCTCAGCGCAAGTCTTGGCCGAACGATTCAATCGATCCGGCAGGCCGTTTTGGATGGGCGAAAGCTTATACGCTGGCTGAAGAGCGAGGGTTACAAACAGATATCTGTTCTCGGTATGAGCCTAGGCTCGTGGGTTGCAGGGCTCATCGCCGCGCACGATTCGACTGTGTCGAAAGCCTCGTTGTTTCTGACGGCTGGAAGCCTGGCGGATATGGTTTGGACGGGGAGAGCGACACGCACAATACAAGGTTGCCTCGCCCCCCGAATTGAGCTGACCGATCTGAGAAGAGCCTGGTGTCATGTCAATATGGAGAATTATGGGCACCGTTTGGCAAGATCCGGTCTCAATCTCCAGGTTGTGTTAGGAAAGAGGGACAAAGCGGTAAAACCGGAGGTGTCAGAGAACTTCATGCAGAAATTGTCTGGCGCCGGTGCAAGGCCACGCATATTGGATTTGAACTGTGGCCACTATTCACTGGCAATGCCGCCTTACAGTCTAATGGCAGGTTTGAGCTTAGATCGGTTTCTGCATGCGAGGAATCGGCCAAACCCACAGCTTGGGTTACGAGCACTGTGAGCCTTAAAAGGATGTAAACCGGTAAACGGTGATTGCCGCAGAATTTCAATGAAAGTTCCGGCTCTTGACCTTCAGCCGATCGATCAGCAGATCAGGTACGAAAATGTCTCGCGGCGGCGCGGACGCCTTGGGTCGCTCCCGCGGGTCAGGCGCCCCGTTGCCGCGGGCAAACTCGTCCCCTCGCCCGTGAGGCAAAGGAAACTGCTCGTCCCGCTCACCCAGCTGGCAAAGATCTTCGGATAGATCGAACAGCCGCTGCGCCACCAGATGCACGACGTCGCCTTCTCGCTGGATCTTGCCATTAATGGCGAGCATCGATGCCGTCAGCACCAGCCGGCGCTGGCGCTCGAACACCTTCGGCCAGACAACTGCGTTGATGATGCCCGTCTCGTCCTCAAGCGTCATGAACATGACCCCCTTGGCCGAGCCGGGGCGCTGACGCACGAGGACAAGCCCGCCGCTCATCAGCCATCGGCCATCCCGCTCGGCCATCGCCTCGGCGCATGTCACAATCCGCTTGCGGCGAAGATCCTCGCGAAGAAACGAAACGGGGTGTTGGCGGAGCGTCAGGCCGACATGGGAGTAGTCCTCGACGACTTCATGCCCGGTTCTCATGGCGGGTAGCAGAACCTCGGGTTCCTGCGCTTCGGAAACTTGGCGCGCTTCACGTTCCGCCGCCGCGCTCCATAAGGCGAGTGGCTCATCGCGCAAAGCCTTGATCGCCCAAAGCGCGTCGCGTCGCTGGAGCTTGAGCGACGGCAAAAACGCATCTGCCTCGGCCAGCTTGACGAGCGCCGCCGTCGGTGCGCCGGAACGGCGCCATAGATCGTCGGCGGAGGCGAATGGTTCGTCGGCGCGCGCCGCCACGATCCGGGCGGCATCCGCGGTCGAGAGCCCCTTTACCATCCGCATGCCCAAGCGCACGGCTTTCAGGCTGCCTTCGCCGGCGTCCTCCAACGTGCAGTCCCATCGAGACGCGTTGACGCAGACGGGCCGGACCTCAACGCCATGGGTCCGCGCGTCGGATACGATTTGGGCAGGAGCGTAAAAACCCATTGGCTGCGAATTCAGCAGCGCGGCGCAAAAGGCGTCCGGGTGATGGCATTTGACCCAGCTCGACGCGTAGGCGATCAGCGCGAAACTGGCGGCATGACTTTCCGGAAAGCCATACGATCCGAAGCCTTCCAGCTGCGAAAACGTGCGCTCGGCGAACTCTTCCGTGTAGCCATTCTTCACCATGCCGGCGACCAACTTGGTCTTGAACCTCGAGACGCCGCCGGAGAATTTGAACGTAGCCATCGATTTTCGCAGTTGATCGGCCTCGCCGCCGGTAAAGCCCGCGCAGACCATCGCCACCTTCATCGCAGACTCTTGAAACAGGGGAATGCCGAGCGTCTTGGACAGCACGGCCTCAAGCTCCGGCGTCGGGTACTCTACCGGCTCGCGACCTTCACGCCTCCTGAGATAGGGATGCACCATGTCGCCCTGGATCGGGCCTGGCCGGACAATGGCCACCTGGATGACGAGATCGTAAAACGTGCGCGGCTTCAGGCGCGGCAGCATCGACATCTGCGCGCGGCTTTCGATCTGGAAGGTTCCGAGCGTGTCGGCCTTGCGGATCATCGCATAGGTCCGGGGATCCTCCGCCGGGACCGAGGCGAGGTCGCGGACGTCGCCCTTGTGCTCCGCCATCAGCGCAAAGGCCTTGGCCATGCAGGTCAGCATGCCGAGCGCCAGGACGTCGACCTTCATGAACTTGAGGCACTCGATGTCGTCCTTGTCCCATTCGATGACCTGCCGATCATCCATGCGTGCCGGCTCGATCGGGACGAGATTGTCGAGCCGGTCATGGGTCAGCACAAAGCCGCCGGGATGCTGGCCGAGATGGCGCGGTGCGCCCATGAGCTGGTGCGCCAGCTCCAGCGTCAGCTTCAGCCTGTAGTCGGCGGCGTTGAGGTTGTTCTCCCGCAACTGACGCTCCGAAACCCCTTCCGACCAGCCCCAGACCCCGGATGACAATTGCCCGATCATGTCCTCCGGTAGACCAAGCGCCTTGCCAACATCACGCAATGCTCCCTTGGCGCGGTAGCGAGTGACGGTCGCGCAAAGGGCGGATCGGCTCCGGCCATAGGTTTCGTAGATCCACTGGATGACCTCCTCGCGTCGTTCGTGTTCGAAATCGACGTCGATATCCGGCGGCTCGTCCCTTTCTTGGGAAATGAACCGCTCGAACAGCAGGTCGTTGGTATCAGGGTCGATGGACGTCACGTCGAGGCAATAGCAGACCGCCGAGTTCGCAGCCGATCCCCTACCTTGGCAGAGAATGCCCTTCGACCGCGCATAGCGAACGATCGAGAACACCGTCAAGAAATAGGGCGCGTAGTTCATCGCCCGGATCAGCTCGAGTTCGTCGCGCACGGATTTCCGGACCTTCTCCGGAATACCCTCGGGATAGCGCACGTCCGCGCCCTCCCAGGTAAATTTTATCAGGGACTGCTGCGCGTCGAGCCCCGGCACGATCGCCTCTTCGGGATATTGATACTGCAGCTCCTTAAGATCGAACGTACAGCGCGCGGCGATTTCCCGCGTACGGGCCAGCGCCTGCGGATAGTCGGCGAATAACCGGTGCATCTCCTCCGGTGTTTTGATGAACCGGTCGGCGTGACGCTCGCGATCGAAACCGACATCATCGATGGTCGTGCGGGTGCGGATGCAGGTCACGACGTCCTGCAATTGCCGGCGTCCCGGCTCGTTGAACAGCACGTCGTTGGTCACGACCGTTCTTACCCTGTGGCGTGCCGCCATCGTGGCGATGCCGTGCAGGCGCACGCGATCATTCGGGCGACGGCGCAGGCACAGGCTGACATAGGCACGATCACCGAAGAGATCGGCCATCCTGCGGAGCTGTACCGCGCATGCTTCATCGGCCTCGTCTGGGACTAGCACGCCGATCATGCCGGCGGCGTGCTCGGAAAGGTCGGCGAAATCGATCAGGCAATTGCCCTTGCCGCCGCGCGCTTTGCCGAGCGACAGCAGGCGCGTCAGCCGCGAATAGGCCGGACGGTCCGTGGGATAGACGAGGATCGACATGCCGTCGGTGAGATCGAGCCGACACCCGACGACGAGGCGCACGCCGCTCGCCTTGGACGCCTCCCAGGCGCGCACGATACCGGCGAGACTGTTGCGGTCGACGATACCGAGCGCATCGATACCGACCGCGGCCGCGGTCGCAAACAGCTCGTCCGCGCTGGACGCCCCGCGCAGAAACGAGAAGTGCGTCGTGACTTGCAGCTCGGCGTATTTCATCCGAACACCCCATGCAGGAACCACAGATGTGAACCGGTCTCCGGATCGATACCGTCGCCGGCGCGATAGACCCAGTAGCGCTCGCCAAGCTCATCCTCGACCACGAAATAGTCCCTGACCGCCTGGAATTCGCGCGGCCGCATCCACCATTCCCCAAAAATTCTTTCTGGGCCGTCGGCGCGAAGGACCTTGCGGCGCTTGCCGCGCCAGGTGAAGACTGCGGGGGGCTGGTCTGGCAGGAGCGCCATGACGTCGATACGTTCAGGGCTCGCCAGCAACCGCGATGGCCGCGGCCACTTGGTGGCCCATGTCTGCCCGATATCGGGCGCGGTTGCCGGGATCCGCCGAACGGAGCGTTCCGGAACATCGGACGCCACCGGCGCGACCCGGAACAGCCGATGACCGCGATTGCCGAGGATGTCGACGAGCGGCGTGATATCGGCAATCTCCTCCTCGACCAGTGAGGAGACCACCTGCCGCTCCTCCAGCGCCTCGGCGAAAACGGCGACGAGCACAAGCTTTTCGATGCCGAAACCGGGATTGATTTTCTCGATACGATCGCACAGCAGCTTGGACAGGCGCGCCGGATCGCGCACCGGCTTGGCAAGACCGGCGCGAAGATGCTGGCGCGTGTTGTCGACGCGGTGGATGACGAGGTCGCAGCGCCGCGCGCCAAGGCCATTTTCGGCAAGCTTGGCGGACAGCTGCCCGACCAGCCGCCGGACATATTTGGCGATGGTCTCCGGCGCGCCGATCGGCTCGGCGAAATTCTTCACGACCTCCACCAACTCGGGCGTGCGGATCGGCTCGATCGGCTCCGCCACCCGCCCGAACAACTGGTCGAGCCGGCGGGCGGGTTCCGGGCCGAAGCGAAGGGTCAGCGGCGCGCGCGGCATGGCGGAAAGCTGGCCTACTGTATCGATACCGAGAACACGAAGCCCCTGGATTGTCTCGGCCGGCAGCCGCAAGGCGACGACCCGCAGGTCGACCACCGCTTTCGCAACATTCCCGACCGGAACAACGGTCGTTTCCGCCAAGATCAGCCGGGCGATGGCGTGCGAGGCGCCCCATGTGTCCGAGACGGCTGCCCGTGCCGTCAGGCCATGACCGCGCAGCCGATTGACCAGCCCAGAGATGAGAAGATCCTCGCCGCCCTGAAGATGGTCCGCGCCCTCGGTATCGATCACCAGACCGTCGGCGCCGTCGACGGCGACCACCGGGCTATATTGGCGGAGCGCCCAGAGCGCCAGCCGCTCGAGCGCGGCCGCATCCTCGACGGGCGCGGCGTCGATCATCAGGAGATCGGCAACCATGGCCTGCGCCTTGCTCGCCGGCATGCCGACGCGCAGGCCGAGTTTTGCGGCCGCCGGATCGGCCGCCGAGATCCAGCGCTTTGATCCGCGCCGCGCGATCACGACGAGCGGCTTGTCAGCCGGCAAGGCTTCGCCAGCGCGGCGTCTGATGCGTTCGGTCGCCAGATGCGGGAAGTAGACAGATACGACCCTTGTCATCGGGGGCTCCAATTTCAAATTCGGCGCATTCGCCCGCCTTCACGCGCATTATCTCCGCCAGCCAGCGCGCCCTCCCGACGCCGGCCACCGGCAGCTTCTCGGACGGTACCGTGCTGATGCGCCACCGCGTCGTCGAGGCCGTCGGCTGTCCATAGTCCGAGGCCTCGTTCTGTCGCCGCCATCGGCGCAGGACGATGCCCATGCTGCCGGTCATCTCGGCCGCGAGCTGCAGCCGACGGGATGCGGTCATCGACAGGCGGACCAGTTCGCCGACGACACAGGACAGACCACCGAAGGCCAGCCCTTCTTCGAAGGCCGACAATACCTCCTCCTCCCGGTCGCTTTCGCAGAAGACGACGCGATCGGGATGCAGCCCTGCCTGCGAGATCGCCGGGAAAAACAGGTCCGGGCGCGTCATGCACCACAGCACCCTTCCCTTCGTCCGCGCGGCGACGCCTGCGGAAAACAGCGCCGCAGCCGCACCGTCGACAGTGCCGCCTCCTCCGCCGGCAACCTCGTGCAGCGCGCCGAAGGCCAGCCCACCTCCAGGCAGTACCCGATCGATGTCCGCGACACCGAACGGAAGCGTCTGCCTTGCGCGTTGCGCGCCGCCTTCGAGGCGGCCAATGCGCTCCCGCAGTTCGGCAAGGACAGGATTGAGGGCATGGTTGGCCACGGCAGAATTGTTGCTCCTTCAGGGTTTCCAGCAGGTCTTCAAGCTGATATGTTCATTATTTGTTCCGATTGGCGAAACGAGTCAATCGGGCCTCCGCCCCGGATGACCCGCCGCCGCTAAGCCGTTGAAACGAATCCGTTAGCTGCATCAAGGGGATATCTGGCCGATGGAGGGTCAGGAAAATTT
>NZ_JBLZPK010000011.1:0-52105 GCF_049199905.1 Shinella sp. M27 | reverse complement strand
TAGCTGCATCAAGGGGATATCTGGCCGATGGAGGGTCAGGAAAATTTTCTTATGCGTGCTGGGGACAAATGGCGGCGGCTCATCTCGAAAAACTCAACAATCGCCAGCGCGAGGCGGTCGAACATGGCGTCGGCCTTCCCGATGGACAGATCGGCGGCCCGCTGCTGATCATCGCAGGCGCCGGGAGTGGCAAGACCAATACGCTGGCGCACCGCGTCGCGCATCTGATCGTCAATGGCGCCGATCCGCGCCGCATTCTGCTGATGACGTTTTCCCGCCGCGCGGCAACCGAGATGACGCGGCGGGTGCAACGGATCTGCCGGCAGGCGCTGGGTGACAATGCCGCGATCATGACCGATGCGCTCGCCTGGGCGGGGACGTTCCATGGCATCGGCGCGCGACTGCTTCGCATGTATGCCGAACAGATCAGGCTTGGTGCCGATTTCACGATCCATGACCGCGAAGACAGCGCGGACCTCATGAATCTTGTTCGCCATCAGCTTGGTTTTTCCTCAAGGCAAAGCCGGTTTCCCACCAAGGCCACCTGCATCGCGATCTATTCCCGGGTGGTGAACGCTAAGACTTCGATCGGCGAGGTTCTGAAGACCGCCTATCCTTGGGCGCAAGAATGGGAACAGGAATTGAAGGCGCTGTTCGCAGGCTATGTCGAGGCCAAACAGGCGCAGAACGTCCTGGATTACGACGACCTCCTCCTCTACTGGGCGCAGATGGTCTCGGACCCGGATCTGGCCGACGACGTCGGCGGTCGCTTCGATTATGTCTTGGTCGACGAGTATCAGGACACCAACCGCTTGCAGGCGGCCATCCTGATGTCGCTGAAGCCGGGCGGCCGCGGTCTGACTGTCGTCGGCGATGATGCTCAATCGATCTATTCGTTCCGGGCGGCCACCATCCGCAACATCCTGGATTTCCCGCAGGAATTCTCACCGCGGCCGGCCGACGTGATCACGCTCGACCGCAATTATCGGTCGACGCAGCCGATCCTGGCGGCCGCCAACGGCGTCATCGGCCTTGCGCGCGAGCGCTATACCAAAAACCTTTGGACCGATCGCACCTCCGAACAGCGGCCGATGCTGGTGACGGTGAAGGATGAGATCGACCAGGCTGCCTATATCGTCGAGCAGGTTCTGGCCGCCCGCGAGGTCGGCGTCGCCCTCAAACAGCAGGCCGTGCTGTTTCGCAGCTCGAACCACTCCAGCGCGCTGGAAATCGAGCTGACCCGCCGGAACGTGCCCTTCGTGAAGTACGGCGGCTTGAAGTTTCTCGACGCTGCTCATGTCAAGGACCTGCTCGCCGTCCTGCGCTTTGCCCAAAACCCGCGCGACCGCGTTGCCGGATTTCGGTTGCTCCAGCTTCTTCCGGGCATCGGTCCGCAGACGGCCGGCAAAATCCTCGACACGATCGCGGCCGATCCCGAGCCGCTCCAGTCGCTCGCCGAGATCCCGCCGCCGCCCAAGAGCGGCGACGACTGGCCCGCCTTCGTCACGCTGGTTACCGCCCTGCGCAAGGCCGAGGCCGGCTGGCCGGCGGAGATCGGAACGGTCAGGACGTGGTACGAGCCGCATCTCGACCGCATCCACGAGGATGCCGACACGCGCAAGGGCGACCTCCTTCAGCTCGAACAGATCGCCGGCGGCTATCCGAGCCGGGAACGTTTTCTGACGGAGCTGACGCTCGATCCACCCGACGCAACCAGCGACCAGGCTGGCGTGCCGCTGCTCGACGAGGACTATCTGATCCTTTCGACCATTCATTCGGCCAAGGGTCAGGAGTGGCGCTCGGTGTTTATGCTCAACGTCATCGACGGTTGCATCCCGTCCGACCTTGGCGCGGGCACGACAGCCGAACTGGAAGAGGAGCGCCGGCTGCTTTATGTCGGCATGACGCGGGCGCGCGACAGTCTCGCCCTCATCACGCCGCAGCGCTTCTACACCTACGGTCAGAATTCGCAGGGGGATCGTTACGTCTCCGCGCAGAAGACACGTTTCATTCCTGCGACCCTCCTGCAGTATTTCGAGGTGACGAGCTGGCCTAAGGTCGGCACATCGGCCACTGAACGGAGCACGCGAAACGTCCGGATCGATGTCGGCGCGCGAATGCGATCGATGTGGACGTGACACACGCGGGCAGGATGCGAGCGTACGCGGCCAAAGGCGATGGATAGACAGGACCCGACCGAGACGATGGCGATGGGTGCGGATGGCGAGCAGCGGGTCCGACGCATCATCCATGTCGACATGGATGCCTTTTACGCCTCCGTCGAACAGCGCGACAATCCGGAACTGCGCGGCAAGCCCGTCGCCGTCGGCGGCTCCGCGGCGCGCGGCGTTGTCGCCGCAGCGAGCTACGAGGCACGCGCTTTCGGTGTTCGTTCCGCCCTTCCGTCCGTCACCGCCAAACGACGCTGCCCGGACCTCATCTTCGTGCCGCCGCGCTTCGAAACCTATCGCGCTGTCTCCGCGCAGATCCGGGAGATATTTGCCGAGCACACGGACCTGATAGAGCCGCTTTCCCTCGATGAAGCCTATCTTGATGTCACCGAAAACAAGCAGGGCATCCCGATCGCCACCGAGATCGCGACAATCATCCGGGCGCGCATCAAGGAAGTCACCGGCCTCAACGCCTCGGCCGGTATTTCCTATTGCAAGTTCTTGGCCAAGATGGCGTCGGATTTGAACAAGCCGAACGGTCAGGCCGTCATCACGCCAAAAAGCGGACCTGCTTTCGTCGAGTCTCTCACGGTCAAGAAATTTCATGGTGTTGGGCCGTCCACCGCATCGAAAATGGAACAGCTCGGCATCTTCACCGGCGCAGACCTTAAGGCGAAATCGCTGGCCTTCCTACAGCAAAATTTCGGCAAGTCTGGCGCCTGGTACTACAACATCTCGCGCGGCATCGATAACCGGGCAGTCCAGCCGGATCGACCGCGCAAATCGCTCGGCGCGGAAGACACCTTCACAATCGACATCTTCGATCACGCGGCGGCCCGCGCCGAAATCACCCCAATCGCCACGAAGGTCTGGCGTCAATGCGAGGCGAAGAGGCTCCATGGGCGCACGGTGACGCTGAAGGTCAAATATGCCGACTTCCAGATCATCACGCGCAGCAAGACGACGACGGCGCCGATCGCCACGATGGACGATCTTGAAGCCATCGCGCAATTGCTGCTCGATCCCTTGTTCCCGACCGCAAAAGGTATTCGCCTGCTCGGCATTACGCTGTCGTCCTTCATCGATGACGAGGTGAGCGAGGCGGGCCAGCTCGAACTGCAGATCTAGTTTGGTCGACTTCAGGCCCCGTCGGTCGAAATTCGGCCGGGCCGCCTTACATTGCCATTGCATCGCAACGAAGCCCGCCAATCGGAGGAGCCATGTGCAACGATTATCGCCTGATGGTCGAACTGGCCTCGGTCATCGAGGAATTCGAGCACTTGAAGATCAAGATCCGGTTTCCCGAGGGGCGCCCAAATATCGAGGCGCGCGAGGATATCAAGATCACCGATACCGGGCCTATCGTCCGGACCGTCGAAGGCGAGCGTGGCATCGGCGAACTGGTCCAGCGGCGATGGAGCTGGCCAAGTCCGACCAGAAAGCCGGTCTATAATTTTCGCTCTGAAGGCCGAGAGTTCACCTCCAATCGCTGCCTCATCGTCGCCGACGGTTTTTATGAGTTCACAACTCCGGCTGACCCAAAAAAGAAGCGCAAGGACAAGTGGCTGTTCCGCAAGGTCGGTGAGCCGATCTTTGCCATTGCCGGCATATGGCGTGAAACAGAGGACATGGGAGAGGCATACACAATGTTGACGATGGAGCCAGGGCCGGACATCGCACCCTATCACGACCGCCAGATCGTCATTCTCGAACGGGACAGTTGGGCCGATTGGCTCGATCCTTCGGTGTCCGCCAAACCACTGATCAAGCCCCTTCCGGCCGGATCACTCTCGGTGGAGCAGGTCGGCTGATGCGCTTCGCCTTTCCTCACAGCCATGCATTTCCGGGCGGTGAAGTCCGGATCGAGGATGCCGAAGCAACCGAAGGAAAATGCGTGGTGGAATTTGGCGACGGCGTCGCGATGCTCGGAGACTGGCATCCGGACGGCGATGCCCGGCGTTGGCGATTGGTTTACGACCAGCAGGGTCGCTGGCGCTCGAAGCGGTGTCCCTGAACCGGATCGACCGCTGTCAAACGGAGCCTGGGCCTATTGGCCTCGAGGCGCGATGAGAAACGAAAGGCCCGAGCATCCGCCGGGCCTTTCGCTTTTGGCTGTCGCTGGCTGAAGCAAACACACACATTCCGACGACAGCCCACCCCCGGATGAGCCATTCTACATCCATTCCTCGTCGGCGCTTTAAACTTTGACGTACCTGCCACCCAGCGGACGGAACATTCCCCGGATCGTCACGGTTGGTCGACAAGAAAGGAGCCCAACATGACCGACGATCCAAAAGACCCGAAAAAACCTCAGGAAATGCCTCCGGGAGAAACGCCGGACTCGCTACCGGATATTCCCGATCGCCCAATTGAAGAACCCGGACCGGATGTCGTTCCGGAGGAAGCTCCCGACGTCACGCCCGTTCCGGGGGAGGAAGTCCCGACGAAGATGGGCAATTAAGTCGTCCATGCAGAAAGCCGCCAAAATTTCCTCGATCCGAAGGGAACCACTTTGCCTGAACCGCGTTTATCGCCCCGGTCAGATTGGGAATAATGAAATGCTTTCTGTTATTTGGGACAATGCACTCGCCATCCTCCTTCCAGGTATGCCCCGCGCAATCGAGATCAAAGACCCGCGGAACGCCATGTTCGTCCTCGCGGAAAGGTGGCCGGTGACCTACGGACGCGCGTTCCAGCGGGCGCTCGCGTTTTGGGCCAAGGCAATCGAAGGAAAATGCTCGCCATCCAGAGCCCGGTTGGCATTCCTCGCCGCAGCGCGGGAAGCCAACGTGCCGGTCGTTCGCTAAGGCTCGTACCCACGGCTGGTGTATGCCTGTTCAATCGACCGGAACGAATCCGCCGCTCTCGGCATTTCTCCGCCTCACGATGTTGGCTTGCCGCCCCGCCACTGTAGCGGGGCGTCTTTTTGGAGCCGTACAGGAGGTCCGCCATGAATGTCAGAATATCTCCTCCGAAACAGCCGACAACCGGTCCTGATGTCAGGCTTGAGTGCGAAAACGCGATTGATGGCGCGGTGCGCGAGCTTGTGGATCATGCCGTCATCGCCGGCTGGCCGCCCAAAGTGGCATTTGAGGCGATCCAGCGCGCTGCCGAACGTCAGGCGACGGCCTATCGCGAAGACCCCGATCCGGCAAACGATTCGGCCGAAGCTCGCCCGCCGACCGGCTTTTCGCTAGCGCCGTTCTAATGGTCGTCGATGAAGATCGCGACCTACAACGTCAACGGGGTCAACGGGCGCCTCGCCGTTCTGCTGCGTTGGCTGAAGGAGGATTCCCCTGACGTGGTGTGCCTGCAGGAGCTGAAATCACCGAACGATCGGTTCCCACGCGCAGAACTTGAGCGCGCCGGCTATGGCGCGGTCTGGCACGGCCAGAAAAGCTGGAACGGCGTGGCGATCCTAGCCAAAGACCTTGTTCCCCTCCTGACGCGGCGTGGCTTGCCCGGCGACGCCGACGACACCCATAGCCGCTACATCGAGGCGGCCATCGACGGCATGCTGATCGGTTGCCTCTATCTTCCGAACGGCAATCCCGCGCCCGGCCCGAAATTCGACTACAAACTCCGTTGGTTTCAGCGCCTGCACGCCTATGCCGGCGAGCTCATCGATCTCGACGTCCCCGCCCTGCTGGTGGGCGACTTTAACGTCATGCCAACGGATCTGGATGTGTATGCTCCGGAGCGCTGGCGGGACGATGCGCTGTTTCTTCCGGAGGTTCGCAAGGCTTACGCCGAACTGGTTTCGCAAGGCTGGACCGATGCCATTCGTCACCTCCATCCCGGCGAGCGGATCTATACATTCTGGAAATATTGGCGCCATGCCTTCGAACGCGACGCGGGCCTGCGGATCGACCACTTCCTGCTCAGTCCCGCTGTCGCCCCCTGGCTGCGTTCGGCGAGCGTGCGGCGCCGGCCGCGCGGCTGGGACCTCACAAGCGACCACGCACCAGTCATGATCGAAATCGAGCCGTCTGCCGATGCGGGCTAGGCCGAGGCCGGCTGTGCGCTTCGTCGTTCACGCGACCGCGCGGCTCGTCGTGCTTCGCGAAGCTCCTCTATGGTCGGCAGCCACCAGCCACGTCGGCGCTCGTCATCCTGAGGCGCGGTCTTCGACGGCCACGTCTGCACCAGTGCCTCCAACGACGGAACGCGCCAAAACCCCCAAACCCGGTCTTCACCGAAGGCCGGATAGAGATCGGCGATCTCATCGTGCTCGATCAGCTCACCGGTGATATCGCTGACGATGACAATGCCATAGGCTTCGGTGGTGATGGGCCGGTCCAGCGGCGGGAGGTCTCCCGCCGGAAGGGGAATGCGCCGACGCCGGCGCTCGCCCTTGCGACTACGGGCTTTCCGTTCTTCCTCGGTGCCCTTTCGCGCCTCGGCACGCTTGCGCCGTTCCTCCGGCTCGCAGCGCTGCGCCTCGGCTTCGATCGCCTGCCAGTGATGGAGGAGCTCGTCGTAGGAGGCGAACGGAACACGCCAGATCTTGTGATCTCCATCCCATCGCGCGAAGGGCACCTGCCGGATCTCTTCCACGATCTTTCGCGAATAGGGCGTCCTGAGGCGAAACCCTTCCTTGTCGACGCTCAGATAGGGACTAAGGATCGGCTCGAAGGCGAAAGCGTCTCTTCCCTTCTCCTCTGCAAACGGATCGGCGCGGGATTCCTCCTTGGCTCTCCAGCGGTCGAAGCGCCGCCGGGCCGTCTTTCCAGGGACGAGCCAAGCCTTGCGCCGATCGCTCCAGCGAGCGCGCGGAAACTCCTGCCGAAATCGCTGGACCGTCATCCGGTCAAACGGAAACGAGACGGCGGCACGCTCGTCGCCGCCTTCACCATCAACCATCTCCGATTCGACATTGTCGCCCATTGTCTCATCCAAGGATGCATCCGCCATTCGTCAATGCTCGGTAGGCCGGTCGCCGTGGTCACCTTCTCCTGGCTTGGCCTCATTTTTGGCCTTGTAGCGACGGTCGGCAGACAGGGAGCGGCTGACATCGACGCTTTCCTTGAACTGGCCCTTCTCGTCTCGGCGAACATAGCGTTTGTCGGTCCCTGTATCGATGGTCTCACGCTTTGTCATGACTTCTTCCTTTCCGATTGCGATGTTGGAAGAACGCCCGGCTCCAGGCAAAAGATGCAACGAATCAAAAGCATATTCCGGACTCGCACTAGTCGAGCGGCGCGGACCCTAAGCCATTGGTTTCTGATTCATTTTAGAGGCGGAACAAAATCGCAAGTGATTCGCTTGACTCGCTTTGGTTGCGTCGAGTCGGGAGTATCGAGATGGTCGGTCATCGTGCCCAGTGGAAGGGTTTTATCAAGTTCGGCGAAGTCAGTTGCGGGGTGGGTCTCTATACGGCCGCCAGCACCTCCGAACGCATTTCGTTTCACACGATCAACAAACGGACAGGGAACCGCGTCAACCGCATCTTCATCGACAGTGACACGGGCAAGGAGGTCGAACGCGAGGACCAGACAAAGGGTTTCGAGATCGAGAACGGACAATACCTCATGATCGATCCTGAGGAGGTCGCGGCCACGATCCCGGAAAGCAACAAGACGCTCATGGTCGAAGCCTTCATCCCCTGCTCCGATGTCGACGACGTCTATTTCGACAAGCCCTACTATCTCGTCCCGACCGACCGTGTCTCGTCCGATGCGTTCACGGCGCTGCGCGAGGCGATGGAGAAATCCCAGGTCGCCGCAGTCGCCCGCACGGTGCTGTTCAGGCGGATGCGCACGGTCCTGATCCGGACGCACGGCAAAGGCCTGATCGCGACCACCATGCAATATGACTATGAGGTCCGCTCGTCGGAAAAGGCGTTCGAAGAGATTCCGAAGCTACGCATCAAGGGCGAGATGCTCGACCTCGCCAAGCACATCATTGCCACAAAAAAGGGCTCTTTCGATCCGGCCGCGTTCGACGATCGGTACGAAGCGGCCGTCGCCGAACTGGTGAAGGCGAAGATCGAGGGCAAGGCCCTGCCGAAGCGCAAGGAGGTCAAGGTCTCGAAGCCTGATGATCTGCTCGCGGCCCTACGCGAGAGCGCCAAGATGCTGAAGGCTGGCGACGACAAGCCGAAGCGCGCAGCTGCCAATGCCGACAAGGGCGCCGGCCAAAAGCCCGCAACACGCACGCATGCCTCGAAGTCGAGCCGTGACGCGGCTGCCCAGCGTAAAGCCAGTTGAGGAGAGAGACGATGGCGCCCCGCCCCTATTGGAAAGGCTATCTCAAGCTCTCTCTCGTGACCTGCCCGGTCTCGATGTCGCCGGCGACGTCCGAAAGCGAGAAGGTGCGGTTTCATACTCTCAACAAGGAAACGGGCAACCGGGTCGTCTCGCAATATGTCGATGCGGTCACACGCAAACCCGTCAAGGATGAGGACGAGATGAAGGGCTACGCCCGCGGCGAGAACGACTACGTGCTTCTTACCGATGATGAGCTTGATGCCGTCGCCCTCGACACGGTCAAAACGATCGATATCGACAAGTTCGTTCCGCGCGACAGCATCGAATGGATTTATCTGGAGAAGCCGCATTACCTCGTCCCGGACGATCCTGTCGGACACGAGGCCTTCGCCGTCATCCGTGACGCCATGTCCGCTGACAAGGTGTTCGGCATATCCAGGCTTGTGATTGGTCGGCGCGAACGGGCTGTCGTGCTCGAGCCGCGCGGCGAGGGCATCGTGCTCTGGACGCTGCGCTTCGGCGACGAAGTCCGGCCGGAGGAATCCTACTTCGAAGACATCGATGACAAGGCGGACCCCGAGCTTACTCCGCTGGTGCAGAAGTTCATCAAACAGCACACCAGGAAATGGTCAGCGGACATGGTGTCCGACCCGGTGCAGGACGCCTTGCTCGATATCATCGCCAAAAAGAAGAAGGCGCTGAAATCGTCGCGGAGGGGCAAGGCCAAGGGTGAGGATCGCCCGTCCGGCGACAATGTCATCGACATCATGGATGCGCTGCGCAAAAGCTTGGCAGCCGGCGAGAAAGGCAAGCGCGCATCCTGAATTCTTCACGGAAGACACCTATGTTCGGACTCTCCGCATGTGATGGACACCGATGAAACGAAAGCGCCAATCCGCCATCCCCCTTTACGACGAGTCCCACGAGACGCTCCAGTCGCGTCCGGTGCGCAAGCGGGATCCCGAGCAGCCGAGCCTGCCGTTCGATCCGATGCCGGATCGCGTCGAGCCGTGTCTCGCCTTGCGGCGGCCCGCGCCGCCGGAAGGATCGGACTGGCTCTACGAACTCAAATGGGACGGCTATCGCCTGGCGATCAGCATCGAACCGAAGGGCGTACGGATCATCACGCGCGGCGGACACGACTGGACCCATCGCTTCCCCAAGATCGCCGAGGCCGCCAGCAACCTCGGTGTGGGGACCGCCATTCTCGATGGCGAGGCCGTGGTCCTCAACAAGGACGGGTATTCGGATTTCGGGGCGCTTCAGCGCTCGCTCGGCGGGCGAGGTGGTAAGCGCGCCTCGACCGAGGCGGTGTTCTTCGCCTTCGACCTCCTCTATTTCGACGGCCACGACCTGACCAGGACGGAGCTCGCCGTTCGCCGGCACCTGCTCGAGGACTTTCTCGACGACGCGGTCGGCGCGGTGCAGCTCTCGGAAGAAGCTCATGGGGACGGAGCCGCGCTCCTCGCGAACGCATGCAGGATGGGCCTCGAAGGCATCATCGCCAAGCACCGCGACAGTCCCTATCGATCCGGCCGCACCGGTGACTGGATCAAGATCAAGTGCGTCCAGAGCGAGAGCTTCATGGTCGTCGGTTACGAGCAGTCGGACGCTGCGCGCGGTGGCATCGGAAGCCTGCTGCTGGCGGGACGCAAGGGCAACGGCTGGGTGTCTGTCGGTTCAGTCGGGACGGGATTCAAGGCCGCCGACGCGGAATACCTGCGCAAGACGCTCGACAAGCTGAAGACCAAAAGGCCCGTCGTGCCGCTGAAGGGCAAGAACTACGTCTTCGCCCAGCCGACGCTCATCGCCGAGATCGAGTTTCGCGGCTGGACGGACGACGGAAATCTGCGCCACGCCTCCTACAAGGGACTGCGCGAACTCCAGGACAATGCCGCGGTGTTCGAGATCAGGGACTAGCTGGCCGGTGGATAGGGCGCGTGATCCTGTCGGGGTGCCTTTTCACCAGGACGCCGCAGCACATGAGCTGTGGTGATAATCGGCACCAACACGGGTGATCGGATCAATTATGTCGAACCGTCGACGTGCTCAAGCTCGAAAAAGAATTGCCGATCGTCATGCCTCATTACCATCACTCCCATGAGGCGCTTGTCGTCGATCCTTCGGAAATGGTCGACGATCAGCTGCTCGTCGTAGATCATGGCGGCGCTCGCAATGCCGTCGAAGGCAAGCATTCTGACAGAGGCGACAGGACCGTTCGCGCGCAACCCGCGAACCAGATAGGAGAACAGGTTTCGTGCGATGCGCGTCCTGCCGAACTTGTGAAAGCGGAGCGCCAACCGAAGGGGAATTCGCCTGGGATCGATCGCGATCAAACGGTGCTCTCCCGACGAGAATAGTAAGGCGTCCGCTCGCATCTCCGGGGTAAACCGCTTGCCGAACCAGCCGAGATTCTCCAGCACGCCATCGAGCGGATGGTCCGACGGGATGCCCCGCCCTTTCCATAGGCCGACGAGGTCGTGCGGCTCAATCGGCGGCAGCCGCCGAAATCTCTCAAGTGCCGTTTGCTGGTTTTCCAACGACCCACCTCTACTCTAGGTGCCGCCCGCGCGGTTCGATATCACCGACGCTGACGGATTCTAGCGGTCAAGGTCGGCATGATCGAGGCCGAAGTGATCCAGCACCAGTTGCAAGTTTCGGCGGTTGGACTTGAAATAGACGTCGAAGACGTCGCCGAGCACCGGGACGCTGCCTGCCACCGTATCGAAGCCCACATTGACAAGCATCTTGAAGAGCGTCTCCTTCGGCACGCCGAGACGACGCGCCTCGTTGACGATGAAGAGGCTGACCGCGGCGGCGCCGAAATCGCCCATGCCGGGGATAAGGCCAAGAACGGAGTCGGCGCCGAGAGAGACGCCCGTGCCGGGAATTCGGAGCGCCGTATCCATCAATCTCGCCAAGCCGCGTATCCGGCGAAGACGCATCAAGTGCTCGATCGGAATGTCATGCTTCATACCCGATCGAGGTCCCCTGCCCTGTCTCGCACTCATGCTGTGGCTTTCTGCTTGCCAAGCCGTTTGATGGCCTGCTCCAGCGGACGCTGTCCGTCACAATAATCCTTCCAAGCGCTCGTTTTCGCCAGCAGCGCCGGCACGGTCCGGACGGTGAAGCGCTTCGGATCAAGGTCGGCTTTGACCTGTGTCCAGGTGAGTGGCATCGACACGGTGGCCCCCGCTCGCGCGCGCGGTGAGAAGGGCGCCACGGCGGTCGCCATGCGATCGTTGCGCAGATAGTCGAGGAAAATTCGCCCGCCGCGCAGGCTCTTCGTCATCTTGATCAGATAGAGATCCGGATTGTCGCGGGCCATTTCCTGACAGACGTCATGAGCAAAGCCCTTGGCCTCGGCCCAAGCCAGCGGCTTGCGTTTGTTGACGGCGAGCGGTGTGACGACATGCAGACCCTTACCGCCGGTGGTCTTGCAGAAGCTGATCAGGCCGAGATCGTCCAGCCGGTCGCGCATCTCGCGCGCAGCGGCAACCACCGTGGCGAAATCCACATCGGGGCCGGGATCAAGATCGAATACCAGCCGCCCGGGCACTTCGGGCTGGCCGGGTTCGCAGTTCCAGGGGTGAAGCTCGATGCCGCCGATCTGGGCGATGGCGGCGAGACCTTCCACGCGATCAACCTGAAGGTAAGGCTTCTTGTCGCCGAAGACCTTGACCAGCTCCAGCAGGTTCGACGTCCCGGGCATCGCATGACGCTGGAAGAATTGTTCGCCACCGATACCGTCGGGCGCGCGGATGATCGAACACGGCCGGCCCTTCACATGGTCGATGAGCCAGGAACCAACGGCCTCGTGATAGCGGGCGAGATCCTCCTTGGAGACCGGCCTGCCATCGCCGGCGTCCGGCCAAAGCGGTTTGTCCGGATTGGAAATGAGCACGCCCATAACCTCGGCTTTCGCGCCCTTGCGACGGCTGGGTTTTGCCTTCGCCACGACCTCGGGTTCTGGCGTCGGGGTCTTTGCGGGAGAGGCCGGCTTTTCCGCCTCGACCTCGGCCGCCGGCTTATCCTCCCGCAGGCCCTTGAACGCGGCCTGACGGACAAGGCCGTCCGCGGTCCAGCCGGCGAACTCGATTTCGGCCACGAGTTCGGGCTTCAGCCAGAAGACTTCCCTTTCCTTCTTCGGCGCGCCGATCCCGGTGAAGGGGGACCTTTCCGTTTCGACCGCTCTCAGCTTCGGCAGCAGGGTCTCGACCTTCTTCGCGCCGTAGCCCGTGCCGACGCGGCCGACATAGACGAAGTGGTCGCCGCGGTTGACGCCGACCAGCAGCGATCTGAACTTGCCTTTTGTCTTGGCGTAGCCGCCGATAACCACTTCATGGCCGGCGCGGCATTTGGATTTCGCCCAGGTGTCTGTCCGGCCGGATCGGTAGGGTGCATCTGCCTGTTTTGAGACGATACCCTCGAGGGAGAGCTTGCAGGCAGAGCGCAGCACCGCGTCGCCGCCGGTTTCGAAATGCTCGACGAAGCGCAGATGGGGGTCGTCTGTGGCATCGGTCAGAAGACCCTGAAGCCGCGATTTCCGATCGCTCAGAGGCTTCTCCCGCAGATCCTCGCCGCCATCAAACAGCAGGTCGAAAGCGAAATAGACGAGATTGCCGGTGTTTTTCTCCGACAGTGCCGCCTGCAGCGCGGCGAAATCCGGCGCGCCATTATCGTCGAGGGCGCAAATCTCGCCGTCGATGATGCAGTCTGGTAGCGACGAGGCAACCTCGGCGACCTCTGGATATTTGGCGGTCCAGTCGAGGCCCTTGCGGGTGTTCAGCGTCACCGTCCCATCGGCGACGCGCATCTGGATGCGATAGCCGTCGAATTTGATCTCGTGCAGCCAGTTATCGCCGGCGGGCGGACGATCGAGCGTTTCGCAGAGCTGCGGCGGGATGAACTCTGGAAGATCCACAGCCGTGGACGTCGCCACCTTTTTGCTGGGTCGATTTTTCTTGCGTTCGTCGGCGGCAAGGCGGGTCTTGCTATCCCAGACAGCATCTGCCTCGACATCGCCGCTCGCCATCATGAATGGCTTCGGCTTGCGGCCCTTGCCGGCGGCGATCTGGTCCATCGTTCGCCCGGAGGCGATGGAGGTCATGTTCTCGTCGAGGATGGCCGCGCCGTTCTCCTCCACGGAATGGTCGTCATGGTGCTTGATCAGCAGCCAGTTGGTGCGCTTGCCGCCGTCGCGGTCGTGGCGCATCCGAACCAGCACGAAACTGCCCTGCAGGCGCTTGCCGTGCAGCACAAACTTGAAGTCGCCCTTCTTGAGTGCTTCTTCCGGCGACTTGTTGCCCTCCGGCTCCCAATAACCGCGATCCCAGAGCATGACCGTCCCGCCGCCATATTGCCCTTTCGGGATCGTGCCTTCGAAGTCGCCATAGTCGAGTGGGTGGTCTTCCACCTCGACCGCGAGCCGTTTGTCGCCCGGGTCAAGTGAAGGGCCTTTCGTCACCGCCCAGCTCTTGAGCACTCCGTCGAGTTCGAGACGGAGATCGTAGTGGAGACGGGTCGCATCGTGTTTCTGGATGATGAAGCGCAAACGCTTCGAGGGTTTGACCTCCGTTGAACCGCTCGGTTCCTGCGTCTGCTTGAAATCCCGCTTCTTCTTGTAGGTTGAGAGCTTATCAGCCGCCATCATCGACCTCGTTCGATTTCGCATTGCCGATCCCGACAGAAGGTCAGGCCACGTCGAGTCGAAAACCCCGCGCGAAGGATTCTTGTTCCCGCCGCGTCGCGCATGTTAGGTTGCGAGTATCTCGCGTGGCGAATATGCTCGCCACGGGCGCAATGCCGCTAAGCTTACGAGGATCTTCATGGCAACGGGTACGGTCAAGTTTTTCAATCAGGACAAGGGTTTCGGGTTCATCACGCCCGATGATGGCGGGCAGGATGTTTTTGTCCATGTCTCCGGAGTGATCTCGGGTGGGCCGCTGCGCGATGGTTCGAAGGTCAGCTATGATCTCGGCCAGGACCGCAAGACCGGCAAGTCGAAGGCGGAAAACGTTCGCGCGATCTGATCGGCGCGGGCTAAGGGCGGCGGCTAATCGATGCCGCCGCCAAGCAGTTCAAGGGTTCGCGGGTCCGGTTCGCCGGCGAAGAAGCGCTGAAGGGCGAGCCGAAACCTGTCCTCCGTCGCGCCGGCGGCCTCGTTGAACAGGGTCATTGACGAGCGGAATTTGAGATCGTCGGGGGATCCGAAAATCTCGTGGGCCGAACGGTCGGATACTCCGATGACCGCATCCACCGCCTGCGCCAGTCGTTTAGCAAGAAGGGGATGCAGAAGATAGGCTCGCGCCTCTTCGATTGAGCCGATCCCGTAGAAGTCCGCAGTCGGAGATCTGCCGAGCGCGCGCAGTTGCGGAAAGACGAACCACATCCAATGGGTCTGCTTGCGCCCGGCTCTCAGCTCGGCAAGGACCGCATCGAAGACGAGATCCTGCGCAGGGACGAAGCGGGAAAGCTCAAACGGATCGTTCTCTGCCATCGATCGCCGCTTTCGATGTCGCTGTTAGATCGGCGCGGCTGCCAGCAGCACTGCGACCGGCACAGTGATAGCCGACGCGCTGATCGCCAAGGCCGTCACAAGCCTGATGATGCGGGCGCGCCGCGCGCGCCGAGGATTCCATTCATACGCCATACAAAGTCCCTCCGTCGCCAAAGAAACCATGGGCACCGCTCAGAGTCCATCTTTGCCGTAAAGGAAACCAACCTCGCGAACGCTTGCCATTGCAAAGCGGCACACCGCTCCCATCTTTTGGCGTAGGGGTCAGCGGAGAAACGCAATGCGACAGTTTTTCAAAGATATCGCATCGGATGACGGGATCGAAATCATTACGCCGAAGAAAAGGGAGACTGGCACTCGATGCTCCGCCATTTGCTTCTGCTGCGAGCGTTCGGATCAACCGATGGACGACGACGGTTGTGGAATTTGCGACACATGCCTGGGTTTGCCCGCTCGCGCGGTCGCCGATCCGGACGGACTTGAATTTCCCCCTGCCCTCCCCCATCTATCGATCACTGCCCGTAATCGATGACTGCCTGCAGCGATGGTTATTCCGTCGCGCGTTCGTAGTCCTCCGGGTCACAAGGGCGCTCCCCGAAAGGGTCGAGCGCCCTTCGTTGTTCCGGGCGGTTTTTTGTGTCGTCAAACCGCACACATTCATTCCGCTCGAGCGTTTGACTTCCGACCCCGCCGCACCAGATCATCACCGTTCGTCCTCCTCAAGTGGATGAACCGGGGAGATCCAGGCAGCCCCCGCTGCATCGGATCTCCCCATCAACAGACTTGCATGCAGGATACGAAATGCCTCTCAACACGAAAAATGGCGCAACGGCGCCGAAGGAACTCGGACTGTTTTGGCCGATGCAGACGCTCGAGGGAAAGACCATCGACGTCTATGTCTACGCCAGCACGCTGCAATGGTTCGATGCCGATCCGGTCGGCTCGGTCGGATTGCTCAAGCGGCATAGGGCTTTGCTGGAAACCATCGCCAGCGAAAAATTCGATCGACGCAACCCAACCGACGCCGGCCCGCTTCATATCTCGGAAGAAGACTTGCACAGAGCGCGCACGACTGACGGGGTAGTCGACGACGACGAATAGCGCGGGCAACAGGTGGAAAATCTGTGGCGTTACCCGATGTTCTGGCAGAACGGCTGGAACAAAAAGAGCGGCCGACCGGCCGCTCCTTCTAAATCATATAATTTCCGGCTCGGTCAGCGCCGGTAGCGCAGACGCTCCTGCTCGATCTCGGCGGGACCGTAGGGATCGAGCGTGTCGTCAAAGCGCGTCCAGCCCTGCTCGGCATAGGCGGCGCGGCGCTCGGCGGGATCGACCCAGTTTGACTGGCGCAGGATCGCTTCTGCTTCCGCATAGAGGCTTTCGTCAACGCGCGCGGTGACGAGCGTGCCGCCGCGACGAACGCCTTCGGCATAGACATGTGCATGTTCTTCCGGAACGCCCGATTCCGTCATGGCCCCGATCAGGCCGCCGGCTGCGCCGCCGGCGACAGCGCCGGCAACCGCACCCGCCGCCGTGGCGGCAAGCCAGCCGGCCGCGACCACCGGACCGACGCCCGGAATGGCCATGATGCCGAGGCCGGTCAAAAGGCCGCCGACGCCGCCGACGGCCGCGCCGATCCCCGCACCGGTACCAGCGCCTTCGGCAGCATTGGTGTCCTTAGAATAGCGATCATCGGCGTTGTTCGAGACGATACTGATATCGTCGGAGGGAACCCCGCGTGCTTCGAGCGCGCTCACAGCGGCGCGCGCATCAGAATAATCGTCATAGAGTCCGGTTACGGTCTTGGTCATGGGAGATATCCTCGAATTGCGATGTCACTCGGTGACGATGTTGCCCTGGTAGTCGAGTGCGACGGTGACGGACTTGCCGTCCTTGGTGGCCGTGCCACGCCAGATGCCCTTGTCGTCGAGCTTCAAGCCCGCGAGGTCGGCATAACCTGCCTCGACGATGCGCTCCTTCGCCTGGTCCTCAGTGAAGCTGTTGGCTCCTTCGACCGGCGCGTTGGCGTTCTTGCTGTCCGGGGTGGCGACCGCGGGCGTGTCGCCATCCGTCGAAGGCGTGGTCGAAGTCTGCGCAAGAGCAGCAAAGGTCGATGCGCCGACGAAGGCGGCGGCGAGCAGTAGCTTCTTCATAGTGATGTCCTCGTTGTCAGGCCATTGAAGGCATTGCAGAAACTTCGCAGACGTCGTTTAGTTCCGCCCCCTGTCGGAGATCCTCAAGTCTTGCCGAGCCGATAGCGAAAGGACCCGAAACGCCTTCAGCCTTGCGCGTTTGCGCTGTCGCCTGCAGTGATCGAATAGGTCGCACCCGACGCCATGCGCGCTTCGTCCGAGGCGAGGAAGACCACCATCGGCGCAACGTCTTCCGGCTGGATCATGGGAACGCCGAGCGGCGACTTTTTAGCTAAACCCTCCAGTGCGGTCTGTTCGTCCTTCCGCTCGTTTCCCGTCGGCTTGCCGCCGGCAACGTCGATCGCCTGCGCATAGCGATCTTCATGGCGGGTCAGCACGGTGTCGATAAGGCCTGGGATCAGAGCGTTGACAGTGATGCCGTGCTCGCCAAGGTCCGTTGCGGCCGATTTCATCAATCCGATAACACCCCATTTCGATGCCGAATAGGCCGCGCCACTCTTAGTGCCGTGCTGTCCCTGCGTCGATGACGTCAGGATCATGCGGCCACCACCGCGCCGGACCATGGCCGGACCAAAGGCACGGATCGCATTCGCGGTCCCGGTGAGGTTGACGTCGATCTGGTCGTGCCAGTCCGCATCCTCCATGTCGAGGATCGGTTTGAATGCCTGGATGCCGGCATTGGCGAAAAGGATGTCGATCCAACCGAATTTCTGCTCGATGCGTGCAGCAGCGTCGCGCAATGCGGAAAGGTCCCTCTGATCAATCCGGTACGCCTTCCAGCGGCGTCCGAGCGCTTCGACCATCCGCCCGGTCTCATCAAGGTCCGCTTCAGTCGCAGGCGAATAGTCCAGCGTTTTGCTGACTGGTCCGGCAATGTCGATTCCGGCGATATTCGCGCCCGCGGCGGCAAGCGCGGTGGCTGCTGCGCGACCGATCCCACGCGCCGCACCGGTTACGACCGCAACCTTGCCCGAAAGATCAAAGGGTCTCGTTTGGTCGGCCATCTCAATCTCCTCTTGACCACGCGGCGCTCCGAACCGCGCCCACTGGGGTTCAGCTCACGCTTCCTTGCGTTTGAGCGGCTCCGGCTTTTCGCCATCCGGCAGGATTTCCAGCAAGCGTTGATGGACGACGTCCGTGCTAAACGGCTTCTGAATGAAGACTGCGCCATCGGGGAGCTGGCCGGGCTCCGGCATCATCCGGCCGGAGGCGACAAGTATCTTGACCGAAGACCAACGCTCGGCGACCTCGCGGGCAAGACGAAGCCGTCTCGCCCGCCAGGCATCTGGACGTCCGTGAACAGAAGCACGATGTCGCCCTCGTGCCTTTCGAGCTGCGTCACCGCCGCCGCAACGCTCGACGCATCGAGCGCGCGGAATCCAGCGTCTCGCAACATGTCGCAGGCATCGAGAAGGATGAAGACATCGCCATCGACGACGAGCGCGTATGGAGCAGTCTGGGAGTTTGACATATTCCACAAACACCGATCTTGGGCGTTTGTTCATGTCGATAGCCAGCGAATTAGTCGGGATAGCGATCAGGTCCGAGGGAACAGCTGTTGCAAGGGAATTTCTAGGCTGAGAGAAAGTCCGTCCGGCCGCCAGTTCCGAGACAGCTGGCCGCGAAGTCCTTGAAGCGAGGCGCGCTCCAGGGTCGAGCCGAAGCCCTCGTGCCTGTCTTGCTCGCCGGCTTGGATTCCGCGTTCGTCCCAGGTCATGTGCAAGAGGTCATCGGAGACCTCCAGCAAAACTGTCAGATGACCGTCGGTCGTAGAAAGGGCGCCGTACTTGGCAGCGTTGGTGGCCAGTTCATGCAGCAGCAACGCCGCGGATGTCAGGGCATTGCCGGTAATCGGAACGTCTGTGCCGGAAACGGAGATGCGCGAGCCGAGGTGGTGCTCGTGTGGCGCGAGGATGGCGTTCAACAGCGCGATGAAGCTCGTCTCCGTCTCGGCGCCGGGATCGTTGTTCAGGTCGGGAAGCGTCAGCGAATGGGCGCGCGCCAAGGCCTGCATGCGGGCGCTGAGATCGGCGGCAAGATCCGCCGTGGTCGTCGATGCCTTGGCGCTCAACGAGATCAGCGAGGCCGCCATTGTGAACAGGTTCTTGATGCGATGGTGCATCTCGCGCAGCAGGATCGATTGCTGCGCCGCCGCCCTCTTTCGTGCCGTGATATCGCGGGCGATCTTGGAGGCGCCGAGGATCTCGCCGGCCGCGTTGCGAACAGGCGAAACAGTCAGCGAGACCTCGATGAGCTCCCCATCCTTGCGGCGGCGAACCGTCTCGAAATGGTCGATACGCTCACCGGCGCGCAGCCGGCGCAGGATGCCCTCCTCCTCATGGTGCCGATCTTCCGGGATAACCAGTGTGATGGGTTTTCCGATCGCCTCGTCGGTCGCGTAGCCGAATAGACGTTCAGCGCCCCGATTCCAGGTCGTTATGATGCCGTCGAGCGTTTTGCTGAGAATAGCGTCATCGGAATTCTCGACGATGGCGGCAAGCCATGCGGAGGCTTCCGACATTTGCAGACTATCGGCGATCCATCGATCGTCATGGGGAATATTGCCGTCGCGACCGTCATTTTCCATCAATATCGTACCTCCGGGACCGCATCGTCCCCGAGCGGATCTTGCCTGCGCGAACTCAACCACGACACGAGATACAACCACGTAGCGCGGTTTGCGCGTATTGTAAGGCCACGCCGTCGTTTAGTGCGGCATTACGCAGGTTTACCCGCGATGTTCTATTCGAGAAGCGCGCCGAGATCGTGAAACGCCTCGCGCTGTTCAGCGGCATATTCGCCCTCTGCCACGACACGAAATGCCTTGCCCTGCGCCTTGAGCTCCTGCGCGGTTTTGAGAGCGTCCGGAAAGACCAGCTTGGGTTCGTCGTGCGTGTCGGCCCCGGTTGGATCGAGCGAACTCAGGGCGATGACCTGGAAGGTCGATGGCATGGGATTTCCCGTTTTCGCGCCCATCCCGCTAGCCTTCATTTCCGTCCGAAACAAAATCGTCCGGAAGCGCCGTGCGAGCCCGGCGCAACGCGTCCGCCTGATTGAGCCATTTCCGTCGCAGAACGTCCTCGATCGAAAAGGCGACGTCCTCCGCGCTCCAGTTCGCATCCACCATCTCCCGGACGAGCGCCGTTATTTTCTCGTCGATGATAGGGCCAAGTTCATCGCGGTTGCGCAGCTCAATCGTCATCGCACATGAACCTCCGTTGGCATCAGCATACATCGCCGAGCGGCCTCCCGACTGTCGGAGGCACAGGTCTGTAACGCGAACGGCGGTGATGGGTTTCACCGGAGAATAGAGTTCCTCGGAAATTAGGGAAAATAGCCCGATATACGTAAGGGTGTTTCGTTTGCCTTGCACAACCCTCTGCTGAAATTCACGCAGTGATGGAGGGCTACGGCGCGCCGATAGAGAGGATACCGATGCAAGATCCCGGAAGGATTGGACTCTGCTCTGGAAGAGCATATTCTAGGGACGTCAGCCCAGCACCTGAACCTTGGGCCGACAGTAACTCGTGCGCTATGGACCGCTGTGGGGTGCGGCAATGGAATCGTATTTGAGCAAAGGCACGTTTAAGCCGGAAGAGCTTGCCGCACTGAAACAGGTTTTTGACGAGATCGTCGCAGAACCATGGTTCGAAGCGACGGAAGAAGCGAAAGAAGAGTTCGCAAAATATCTCTTCGAAACGTTTCCGGCGGTCACGTTCGATCCGCAAAAGCACCGACCAATCGTGGAAGCGACCGCGCGCACCTTCTATACCCGCGACGGATAAAATCACCTGTCAGTCCACCGGTAGGCGACGGTCGCACCCTGGACGTGCTGTCCGAATTGCGCGCCTCAGGCATTGCCGAGGTTGATGCCTTCACGCGGTCCGGCCGGTCTCGCCTAACCGGGGCTCGGCAACCGAGCCGTAGTTGTCGTGGAGACGCCACCAAATGTAGGGATCGCCTTGGGGGCGCCCGCTTGGAACATCTTGCCAGCTCTCCTGCCGAGCGGCGTCATATCGAGAAATGACCAGACCGGTCCTATATCCTCGATACAGCGGCCATTCAAAAAGTAGGTGCGGAAGATACGGTCGCCGCGCCGGATAAAAACATTGATGCCGAACTGTTCCTCAACACCAAAATCCCAGGAGAAGCTGTCGTCCGGGAGCGAGAAGAACGGGATGTGGCCCCACCGCATTCGCTCGCGCAGGCGCTCGATCATCTCGATGGGCGCTGCGGTGACGAAGACGAGAGTTGTGTCGCGGGCGGCAACATGGGCTGGATGGACGATGGTATCCGCAAACAACGAGCAGCCGCTACAAGCGCCATCCGGCCAGTTTTCGACATCGGGTGCATAGAAGAAGCGATCGACATAAGCTGTCGCCGTCCCTTGAACAGGCCGAGCAGATCCACGTCGCCATTGGCGCCTTGGAATTTGTAGTCGCGGTCGATCTGAGTGACCGGCAAGCGCCAGCGCTTGGCCGCCAGGCGATCCTTGGCCTTCATCAAGGCCATCTCCTCCACAAGCAACGCCTCTCGAGCGGCCTTCCATTCCTCGTCCGAAACCACATCGAAGCCACCGATCGGTTCGCACATGAATGGCGCGGGCACGCCGGACCCTTCCTGTTTGGGCATGGTGTTCTCCCTGAATGGGTTTTCCATGCATGGAGCGGTAAGGACACCCACAGGTTCCGGGCCGATCCTTATGCGCGCAGGATCTTCTCCATCGCCTTTCCCTTCGCGAGTTCGTCGATCAACTTGTCCAGATATCGGATTTCCCGCATGAGCGGCTCCTGGATATCCTCGACACGGATTCCGCAGATCACGCCTTTGATCAAGGACCGGGATGGGTTCAGTTCCGGCGCTTCGGCAAAGAAATCCTCGAAACTCGTTTTCTGTACCAGATGCTCGTTCAAAGCTTCACGGCTGTAGCCGGTGAGCCAGCAGACGATTTCGTCGACCTCGTCCTTCGTGCGTCCCTTCTTTTCCGCCTTCGTGATGTAGTGGGGGTAAACGCTCGCGACGCTGATGGAATAGATGAGGTGCCCTGTCATGCGTCCTCCTTTTGCAGTGTCAGGATAGTCGAGGCAGCGGAAGACACAATTGGGCATCAGTGATCTTTGTGCACCTTCACAAGTGCGCTCGCCGGAACCATTTGCCATGCTTTGCGCTCCTCCAATTGGAGGCAAAGCATGGACTTACGCATCAGGCACCAAAGGACTGTGATAGCCGGGATAGACACGTGGGCGCTCCGGTCGTCCTGCTGCCGCACGACAATCTGCACTCATCCAACGGGTCGCCCATAAATGTTTAACTTTCACGCTCGAGATGATCACATTGCCGGAAGCGACCCTACGCGTTCGATATGGAGGTTCGGGCCCGCCTCTTCTCCTCTTGCATGGCCATCCACGTACCCATACGACCTGATATCGGGTCGCGCCGTTCCTCGCTGGCATTTCACTGTAGTCTGCCCTAATCTTCGCGGCTTCGGCCAATCGAGCCAGCCAAGTGATGCACATAACTACGTTGCATCCTCGAAGCGCGCAAAGGCGCGCGACTGTATCGCGCTCATGGATCACCTCGGCTTTCCAACGTTCAACCTAGCTGGCCACGACCGGGGTAGCTACACGGCGTTTCGGGCCGCAATGGACCTGACCGCATAGCAAAGCTGGCAATCCTTGACGGCGTGCCGATCCTGGAGGCGCTCGAGCGCTGCAACGCAGAGTTTGCGTCGCGCTGGTGGCACTGGTTCTTTTTCGGACAGCCAGACAAGCCCGAGCAGGCGATCATGGCGGACCCTGCCGCATGGTACGGTGGCTCAAAGGATGAGCTCGGACCGGAAAATTTCGCGGACTTCATGGCAGCGATCAATAACCCTGACACCGTTAAGGGCATGCTTGGGGACTATCGCGCTGGTCTGTTCATCGACCATATTCATGACCGCGAAGATCGGACCGCAGGACGGAAGTTGGCCTGCCCGTTGCACGTCATTTGGTCGCTACGAGACGACCTGTGAAAAATCTACGGCGATGTCCTTGCCGTGTGGCAACCTTGGGCGGAATTGCAGGTAACGGGCCACGGCATCGATTGTGCACACCATGTAGCCGAAGAAGCGCCGGAGGACCTGGCGGAAGCATTGACTGCATTCTTTCTCCGAGACTGCCGGCAGGAAAAATGCTGACAGACCGAAGTATCCCTCGTCGCATGGACAACATCGCGCTCACAAAAGCCTAATCGTCTGAATTCGACTTCCCGAAATCACGTTCCCAGCCGAACACGCTGCGTCCGTCGATGGCGGCCGAACGGCGAAATTCCCCGGCGACGATCTCCTTCAAATCCGGCCCCGTCACATAGCGTTCGAGTTGACGGCTTTGCTCGTCAAGCCGCTTCAGCGCCTCCAATTCCTCTTCCACCCCCAACCTCGCCTTGCGGACCGCGGATTTCATCACGCCGATCGTCTCGTCATACACTTTCAATGGCACCGGAAACGGGTGTCTATCCTTACCACCATGTGCGAGCGAAAACCGGGCGGGATCAGAAAAGCGGCAGGGTGCTCCGTGCACAACCTCGGCCACCAGTGCGAGAGCCTGAAGGGTGCGTGCACCCACGCCCGGCGTGAGGAGTAGCCCCTCGAAGTCGACCGGTCCGCGCTCCGCTGCCGCAGCGAGATTGCCATGCAGACGCCGCATGTTGATGTCGCTTTCGCGGACATCGTGGTGCGCCGGCATAACAAGATGCGGCAAGGTGAGTTGGGCGTCGCCTTTCTTCACGCTGATTGCCGGTGCTTTTTCGATCAAGGCCAGCTCGCGGATGATACGGTCCGGCCCGAGCGTTGCAAGAAGATCGAGTTGCCTCTCGCGCGAGGGCTTGGCGCGCGTGTCGGCAAGATTGACGATTTCCCCCTGGTCCCTCCCCTCGATGGCGGCATGCGGCGAGTCGAGAAAACCGTTCAGCCCCTCGGATAGCCAGTGATACCGCCGAGCCTGACGTCTGTCGCCGTTCATGCCCTGCTGCACGACAACCCATTTCCCGTCGTCGGCAACCACAAATCCGTGCAAATAGAGGTCGAACCCGTCCTGCACTGCGGCACTATCGACCTTTGCGACCAATCGGCTCGTCGTAGAAAGTCTCACACCGTCAAGGCCGACGCGATCACCGATGCTCATCAGTTCGCCCGGCGTCTTGCGCGACTGGGCGCCGCGCCCGCCGCAGACATGAAGGCCCAGCTCACCGGAGAGCGGAACCAGGCCGCGCTTCAAGGCGCCGAGAACGCTGGTCGTTATCCCCGAGGAATGCCAGTCCATTCCCATGACGGCGCCGAAGGACTGGAACCAGAACGGATTGGCCAGCCGGCGCAGATAGTCATCACGCCCATAGTGATGAACGATCGCCTCGGTGATGACCGCACCGAGCCGCGTCATACGATCCCCGAGCCATCTCGGAACTTTCCCGCCATGCAGGGGAAGATCGGCGCTTCCTGCGCGTTTCGCCAATGTCGTGACCTCTGAAATACCCAACGACAGATAGACAGTGCAGGACCAGTCTACAACATCGCGCACCGCTCTATCGACACGTCTGATCCAACTGACATCCGCTGACGGGACAGCGTCGCCCAGACGCAAGGAGCAAGCGCAATAACCCTCTGCGCCAGCGATCGTTGCTCGCAAAATTTGCCCGGTGGGGAACTTCCGATCCAAGACCTTGGTTCCTTTGCGATCATGAGATGGAGACCAGACGATGACCATAAACCCAATCGGTGAGACCATCCCCCGCGGTGTGATAGCCTACCCCTCCCCCGACACCACATCCGATGCGCAGGAAGCCGTCTCACCAAGCGGGCTGCAGGCTTGGAACGAACTGGCTGATATCGGCTTGAGCCTCGCCTTCCTTCCCGCCCTCGCATGGGCCAGTTTCGTGACAACCAGCACCGCCGCCTGGCAGGCATGGGCGTTCCCCGATTTGCAAAGCGACGCGCCGCCGGTTTCAAAACTCTCTTCTGTCGAGGGCAGACCGTTCTCAAGCTGATCTGACCACTCGAATTTATGGAGGCACGCATGGACAATGAATCCGTTTCACCCGCCGTGATATCGTTGCTGAACGAGCGGGCGGAACAGACGGCAAAACGCAAGACCAGGCTCGACAAGGGACTGGAGGATACCTTTCCCGCATCCGACCCGGTTTCCGTGACGCACACCGCTACTGCAACCGATTCAATAGCGGCGCCGGCCGAGCCCCACGAAAGTGAACGTCTGGGGCTCCACCCGTCCAACAATCCCTCGGCATCGACAGATGATCATGCTGCCGTGCTTCACGAGATACGACGCGATCTGGAGAACCTCCGTGACCGCTTCCGTGCTACTACCTTCGACGTCAGTGGCACCGCACGCGCCAAAGCCAGCGCGATCGAACGCCGTGTCGAACAGATAATGCGCGAACGACCTCTGGTGACCGTCGGCCTCGCTACCGCACTGTCTTTTATTCTCGGCGCCGGGTATGGCGCCAGAAGTAGAGACTATCGATGACAGTCCGCCCCGGTCGTCAGTGAGATGCCGAAAGGTCATCGCGCCAGCTCGACTCGGCTGACATCGATAGTCGCATTGATGGCACTTGCCGGCGCGGCGCTCTGGGTGGCTGCGCCGACATGGCGGGCGTCCGGACTGGTTCCTGATAAGCATGAAGTCGATGCGCATGGCCGCGAAGCCGAGGTTCCGGAATCAATCCCGGCCCGAGGTCTTCGCGATGTCTTCTGGCGGGTGTTCCATGAGGTCTCGACCGACCGGGTGATGCTTATCTCAGCCGGTGCAACCTTCCATCTGCTACTCGCCATCTTTCCCGCCCTGGCGGCTTTGGTGTCGCTCTATGGCCTTGTCGCCGATCCATCGACCATGGCAGATCACCTGAACGCCTTGGCCTCGCTTCTTCCGCTTGGTTCCTTCGAGATCGTCGCCGATCAGATCGCCAATCTTGCCGCCAGTCGGGACCGAACCCTCGGATTGATCTTCTTCGTTGGCCTGATCATCGCACTTTGGAGTACACGAAACGGCGTTCTCGCGATCTTCGACGCGATGAACGTCGCCTATGACGAGGAAGAAAAGCGCGGTTTCGTCAAGCGGAACCTGATCGGGCTGGTGTTCACCATCGGCGGGGTATTGGGGCTCAGCGCTTTGATCGGCGTTGTTGCTGTCTTGCCGGCCATCCTGGCATATCTCAGGCTGGACGGCGCCGACGAGCGGCTTCTCCTGATCCTACGCTGGCCGATCCTGCTGGGGCTCGCTTTTGCCGCCGTGACCTGTATCTACCGATATGGGCCAAGCCGCTCGCCGGCGCGTCTACGGTGGCTGACATGGGGCGCAGCGCTGACGGTGGTCGCGTGGATCGCCATGTCCGTCGGCTTCTCCTTCTATCTCAGCAATTTCGCCGACTATAACGCTGCCTATGGTGCGTTTGGTGCCCTGATGGGTCTCCTCATCTGGATTTGGCTTTCGGTCGGCATTCTGATTGTGGGGGCGGAGCTGAATGCGGAAATCGAAAATCAGACGGCGCGGGACACCACGACAGGTCCACCGCTTGCCATGGGCGCACGTGGCGCCTTCGTCGCCGACACGCTCGGAGCAACGGCAGACGCGATAAAGAGCAACAGTGACTAGGCTTCTTCTCTCGAGGCGCTCGGAACAAGCGGCGGGCTGCGAGGTTCAAACAACAAAGGAGACCTGCCATGAAAACTCTACCCGCCACATTTGCCCTGTTGCTGATTTCGTCCACCGCCTTTGCCCAATCGACGGCCGAGACCACAGGCGTCAACTCCGCCTTGAACATTCCTCCCAAAACGGAGGATTTCGTGAAGGAGGTCTCGATGAGCGACATCTTCGAGATCGAGTCGAGCAAGCTCGCGCTGCAGAAGGGCAACACGGCGACGAAAGCCTTCGCCCAGCAGATGATCGACGCTCACGAGAAGACGACGAGCGAACTGAAGGAACTGATCGACGGCGGCAAGGTGAAGGCGCCTGCGGCTACGGGCATGTCCGACGCGCAGAAGAAATCGTTCGACGAGCTTAAGGATCTCTCGGGCAAGGAGTTCGACGATGCCTACCAGGACGATCAGGAAGACGCCCATGAGGACGCCGTCGATGTCTTCAAGCGCTACGCTTCCGAAGGTGACAACGCCGACCTGAAGGCATGGGCCGCAAAGACGCTTCCGGCCCTCGAACACCACCTGAAAATGGCCGAAGACCTGGACGACTAGCCCGCACCATTGCGCGCTCGGTCATGGAGTAAATTCCAATGAATCCGCACAAATCCGCAAAAGGGTCGAAAGATCCCAGGCTCGACGCCGCCGGCCAGTATGCCCCCTTGCAGGCCGACCGGTCGGCAGACGGCGTCGCAAGCGCGAAGCCAACGGTCGTCACCGGTTCCGAGGATGCCACTGCGCACCGCGATCCCCCTGGCAAGAAACGCCAGAAGGATTGGGACGTCGGCTTCGACGACCGCCAACCCGACCGGTCTTGAAAGGAGGTGGCCATGAACAAGAGTAAAAATCCGGGGATTGAACACCGAAACCCTGAGCAGGCCGCCCGAACAGGCGGTGAGGCGGTTTCCGACCCGCATCCCGGCAGCGTATCGGTCGGCACCCACCCGGAAGCTTCCGAGACAAAGCTACCGCGCGGCGCAGATGGCCGCCACACGGAAAGGCGACCGACGTGAAGCTCCTCATCGGATCATGTCTTTGCGGACAGGTAAGGATCACAGTACGGGGCGCTCCCGACCGGGTCGGCATCTGCCATTGCACCGATTGTCGGCAGGAGAGTGGCTCGGCCTTCACGTTTTTCGGGGTCTGGCCTGCTGGACAGTTCGAACATACAGGAGAAACCGCCAGCTTTTTCGGGCGGTCCTTTTGCCCGCACTGCGGCGGGCGTGTCTTCTCCCTCGATACACACGAAGCAGAGGTCAAGCTCGGTATTCTGTGCGATGCGCCTTCACCCCTCACCCCCAGCTACGAACTGTGGGTCAAGCGCCGTGAACCCTGGCTTCGGCCTATCGATGGCGCCGAACAATATGAAGAAGACAGGTCGTGACCGCGATCGGCTCGTTCGATTGATCCGTCGCGAAATCGCACCGTTCTGACAGCATCACCGATAGATTATCATCGCCGCGGCTGCTGCCCCTATTATAGTGGCCGACCAGCCGGCGGCGAAAAGCTCGGCTTCCAATCCATGCCGAAAGCCGCAGATGCCGCAATGCCGACACGGCAGGACCTCGAGCCCTCGCCGGTGCTCAGCATCGTGGAGCGGGGACCGAAACGCTTCGAGGGGCGCAAGCTCGGCATCCTCATCACGGACGGAGTCGATATCGACCTCTTGACCGGCCTGCAGGACGCCATTGTGGCGGAAAAGGCCGAGGCCGCCCTGATCGCCCTGATCGCCCTGAAAGTTGGTGGCGTGACAGCGTCCGACGGATCATGGGTGCCGGCGCAGTTCATTATCGACGGCGGCCCTTCCGTGCTTTTCGATGCGGGTGCGCTGCTGCCGGCCAAGTCAGCGATGGACGACCTTCTGCAGGAGGCGACCGCGCGCGACTTCGTCGCCGATGCCTTCCCGCTTCTGGAGAAGGCCGGGATCGCCGACAAGCTTGATGAAGGCGTGATCGAACTGCCGGGCGAAGGAGGCCTCTCGGCCTTCGTTGCGGAACTCCGCAAGCTGCGCCTGGGCACGCGAGCCTTGCGTCAAGCTCGGCAAGGCATCCGTTCCGTCCGCATAGCAGATGGCCTGCCTTGAAGCATCGGCGGGGAACAAAGGTCCACAAGGCTGGTTAGCTCCCCGCGCGATCGCGCCTGCCATCTAGGCAAATGTTCACAAAATAGGAGAGATCGATGCCCACCAAGACAATGGAAGACCTGTTTCTCGACGGTATCAAGGATATCTATTATGCCGAGCGCAAGATCATTGCCGGCCTCAAGAAGATGATCCGCGGCGCCGAGGCCGAGGACCTGAAGGCCGCATTCGACAAGCACCTCCAGGAAACCGAGGGCCAGGTCGAACGGCTCGTGCAGGTGTTCGAGCTTCTCGGCAAACCGGCGCGTGGCAAGACCTGCCCGGCCATCGATGGCATTCTCGAAGAGGGTCAGGAGATCCTCGAGGAATTCAAGGGCTCGCCCGCGCTCGATGCAGGCCTTCTCGCCGCCGCTCAGGCCGTCGAGCATTACGAGATCGCCCGCTACGGCACGTTGAAGTCCTGGGCCGTTCAGCTTGGCAAGAACGACGTCGCCAAGCTCCTCGACCAGACGCTCGCCGAGGAAACCAAGACCGACCAGGCGCTGACGCAGCTTGCAGAGGCCAAGGTCAACCGCGAAGGAAAGACCAAGGCGGCATGACGCGGAACGGGCGGAGAAGCGGCTCTCCGCCCGTCCCCTTCACGGCGAAAGATGCCCGATCCGATGCGAAGCAACGGGAGTGGAGATACGGCGAGTGGCGACATATCTGCGTGGATATGCAGCGCATGTTCGCTGAAGACACGCCCTGGAAAGTCGCCTGGATGGAGCGGGTCTCGCCAGAAGTCCTGGAAGTCGTGGGCCGCCATGCCGAGCGCACGATCTTGTCCCGGTTTCTCCTACCCGCCCGCGCGACCGATGCCACGGGCATGTGGCGTAACTACTACGAAAAGTGGTGGATGATGACGGCCTAACATTCACCTATTTTGGTGTTTTTTTCATTGTGTTTTTCGGAATAATTCCCTCACCTGATTCAGGGTGAGGGGTTTTTATGTTCCCAATTTGATCTGCGACGATGCGGCTGGCCGCAATGCCGAGCCGCTTCCGGTCCACGCCTCGCGTGTAAATCTCGGCCGTCGCGATGTTCGTCCAGCCGTACTGGGCGAACAGTTGGTGTGTCGCGCCTCCTTCGGCCGCCAGCGTCGCGCTCAGCTTCCGCAGCCTATGCGCTAACTTTGTCACCCCCGTCTCTGTGTACCTCTCCTTGAACCAGTTCCCGAAGCTTGCCTTGTCGATCGATGCGACCCGAAGACCCGGAGGCGCGCATGAGCGCCGCCCCTGCGATGCATGCCACCCCGGTGCCGCGCCGCCGGGCCGATCTGCCGCGCCAGGCAATCATGCTTTGTCCGCTTCCGTACCGAGGCCCGCCGTCGGGTTGTCTCATCTATTTTATGATCATAGATGGACAGCCATTGAGTGTAGGAGAGACCGAAGCCTTTGGCAGATATGCGGTCGCTGAATCGCATAGGATTGTTGGATGGTGGACGTTTGGCAGAGCAGGTTTAGGAACAACCTGCTTCGGCGTTTGCCAGAAACGAGCCTCGAACGCTTCGCCCCGCAGTTGGAGCGGATACCTCTCCCGCGTTCGTATCACCTCTCATCACCTCATCAGCCGATGGAGTTCGCTTATTTCTTCGAGAGCGGAATTGCGTCCGTGGTCGTCCGATCGCCGGAAGGTCAGCACAGCGAAATCGGGATCATCGGGCGTGATGGCATGTGTCCGGCTTCGGCAATACTCGGCGTGGACGCCGATCCCTTTTTTGTTCATATGCAGATTCAGGGCGAAGCCTATCGCATTCCCGCCCAAGCCTTGAAAGCGGTCCTGCTGGAGGATCGCGAAGTGCATAGCCTCTTCTCCCGATACACCCAGGCCCTAGCGGTCCAGCAGGCCTATACGGCGTTGTCCAACGCGGCGCACCACATTGATGAACGGCTCGCGCGGTGGATCTTGATGTGCCATGATCGGGTGGACGGAGACGATATCAGCCTGACCCATGAATTCATGTCGGTCATGCTTGCAGTCCGGCGCCCAAGCGTGACGACGGCTCTTCATGTGCTTGAGGGCAAAAAGCTCATTTATTCCGAACGCGGTATGGTCAGCGTGCGAAACAGGGGAGGCCTTGAGGCATTTGCGCGGGATGCCTACGGCGAATGCGAGAAGGAATACGAGCGGCTCATTGGTGCCGCCCTGTCGCGGCCCGCTAGCTGAACGCATCCTGGAAGGGCAGCCGCGCCACCAGATCTCCCCGGTCATCGAAAATCTCGAACAAGCGTGTTTTATCGAGATGCCCCTTGCGCAGGTCCTCGGCCAGAATCTCGCGTGCTGCAAGGCGGGCTTCCGTTATGGCTGCTTCCAGCGTGTCGAAATCTGCGCCTTCCCGGTCCTCGATCCGCTCCGTCCGGCTGCAGATATGAAAAAAGTAGTGGGTCATCGTCGCCTCGCAGCGTCATTGCTTCGACAGGGACCAGCGAAATCGCCAAGTGTTCCATTTTCTTTCTGCGGACATCGGTACGCTACCGTACGGCAACCTCCGCGACCCCGCGTCGTTCCCCTTCGAAATGGAGGAATGAATGGACGCCGTGGTCTCTCTATCCGTGCCTCAGACGGTTCACACCGGGATCGAGGCCCAGTTGCCCGCATTGAGGCGGTTCGCCCAGCAGTTGACGCGCTCGGCGAGCGACCGGGAGGACCTAGTCCAGGAAACCGTCATGCGGGCGCTTCGTTCCTCACACCAGTTTCACCCTGATACGAAACTCCGTTCGTGGCTCTTCACAATCATGCGCAACACCTTCAACACCGAATATCGTCGGCGCTGCCGGGAGCCTGTTGGGCTGGATGATGGGCTTCTCGAACGGGCCAGCATAACGGCACCGCAGGAGTGGGCGGTTCGCCGCAGCGAACTGCGTTGCGCGCTGGGCCGCATCCCGCCACGCTCGCGCCGTACACTGCTGCTTGTGGCAATGGGTGTCAGCTATATCGATACGGCGCGGCTATGCGACTGCGAGATCGGCACGGTGAAAAGCCGGGTCAATCGTGCACGCAAGATGCTCGAAGACGAGATCGGCCGCCCCGGCGCGCAGTGACGGGAATAACGGCGCATGCGACAGCCTTCCACCCCCGACATGGTGGACGAGAACTTCTCCGTACGATTTCGTACCATGATACCGCTTTGAAACGCGCCTATGCGATCCTAGACTCGCGCCTATCGCACATAGGAGGCGGGCATGGGCAACTACACTTCCAAGGGAACGTTCGAACCGGACGAATTGGGCGCATTGAAGTTGATCTTCGACGAACTCACCGCGCAGCCGTGGTTCGATACGTCTGAGGACGCCAGGGAGAGCTTTGCCAAGTATCTTTTCGAGACGTTTCCCGCCGTCACCTTCGATCCGGTCAAGCACCGTTCGATCATCGAGGCCTCCGCCCGCATGTTCTACACCCGCGACAGCGCCTGATCGCAAAAACTGAAACCATCGCCTTGTCCCTGAACAAGAGAAGAAGGTGCCATGTCCGATGCCATCACGAAGACCCTATGGGCGACGTTTTCGACCCGCGAGGCCGCCGAGCTAAGAGGCCGGCTCCCAGACTCGAGCCGGCTGATTTGCGTTAGCCCAATCGTATTTGCTACCGCCCATGCTCGCTCTTGCGTCTCCCACCGGACGGCGTAATCATCGCCAGATTGGCGGCACCATTCATAAACGATTTATCAAGGTGCTGGTTATTGCTTCGATCCAAGAACAGGAGGCATGGACATGTCCGCGTCGTTGCGCTCTGCCCCTGCTAACAATCTCCTGCAGCTTCTGCCCGCTATCGACTTCGAGATGCTGGCGCCCGATCTGAAATATGGCGTCTTCTCGAGAGGGACAATGCTGGCGATTCGGGACCAGCCGATTGATGCCATATATTTTCTGACCTCCGGCATAGGGTCCGTCGTAATCAAGACCCCGAAAGGCAGACGTGCGGAGGCGGGCATCTTCGGTTTCGATGGTTACATTCCCACAGCTGCCGTCACGGGCGCGCGCGTCAGTTCCTATGATGTGGCGGTCCAGATCGACGCGGAGGGCTACAGCATGGATTTTGACGATTTTCGCCGCTGGATGGACCACAGCAAGCCTTTCGTGCAAATCATGAACCGCTCAATGGAGGGGTTCGCCGTGCAGCTGGCACATACGGCCGTATCCAACGCGGTGCACGACGTCAACGAGCGGCTCGCGCGCTGGCTTCTCATGTGCCACGACCGTTCACGGAGCGACGAGATGGCGGTCACGCACGAACTCCTCTCCGTGCTGCTGGGCGTAAGAAGGCCGAGTGTCACGACCGCGTTGCACGTTCTCGAAGGCGACGGCTTCATTCGCTCATTACGCGGCAGCGTCGTAATAAGGGATCGTGCAGGACTTGAGGAGTTCGCGCATGATTCTTATGGACGGCCGGAAGCAGAGTATCGTCGTCTGATGAGTGGGCTTGGCTGAATTGTGTCGGGTCGCCGTCCATGTCCGACGTGCTAGGGGTTATCCGCCCGTTGTTGAACGAAGACGGTCGTCCTGGCGTCTGAAAAGAATGTCTTCGAGGTCTGCATAGCTCGGTCTACAGCTGTCGATCGCCATGAGGTATTGTTTCGAGGACCAATCGCACGGTAATAATCGGAACTCGGTTGGCATCCTGCAGCTCAACCGCGATACTGTCGACTGGTCCGTTGGGAAGTCCATCGACCGCCATCTCGGCCAGTAGTTTCCTAGCTTCTTCTATGGCACCGTCCAAGGTTGGGAAGTCGAAGCCGCGGTCAGGCTGTAGCACGCCTTCTTGATCCTGGATTTTGAAAAAAAATCGTCCCATCAAACTAGCCTTCGCTCATGATCCATAAGCAGATTTGGTGGGGTGCCTTGGCGCTTCGGTGTTGACACGGCTTTTGCCATTTTTGACATGAGGCCGGTGTTTGGGCTTGCCCACGCCGGTAATGTGTAATCCGGCCTTGCCGCTATTGTGGTCTGATCCCAGTGGGGAATGCTCGGTCGCTGCGGGATGTGTGCCATCAGAGATACTGCCGGGATGGGGGTCCTCGACAGTTGGCGTCGACATGGTCGATTTGTCATTTGCGGGTTTGGTCATGGCAGCCTCCATCTTCGCAATCAGAATGCTGGCGCAGGCAGCACTGTTCCGTGTGAAGGCTCTGTTTCCTCGAGTGACTTAACTCAGCGTAACGCCGCGCTCTGCAAGATTTGCCCTGCCTACAAGCTTCCAAAGAAATGCCCCGCAGTGGGCGGCGCAAGGGGTTTGGTCAGTGCAACAGAGTAATGAGTTTACGATCCTGTCGGTTCCCTTGGCTTCTTGGAGGCGACCTGAGAGAGGCGCAGAGCACGCAAAGCCAGCGTCTTCTCGTGCCGCGTTCTTCGCTCCGCCTCAGCCATTTCCTCCACGACCCTCTTCGTTTCATTGGGGTCGCCCCAGACCGAACCGGCAGGGCAGCGTGCCTTTGTTCCGCGATCGATAGGCTGATCCAATTTTTCGCTGTTCAAGTCGCCCTCCTCTTGGTGCTTACGGGCAACGGGACATAGGGCATTTGGCCAGCGGGCAACCGTGAACCGGCGCGCGCGGTCTATGCGCCGTCACGCCCGTAGTGCGCTCTTGCGGTCGCCTCAAGTACAGGCTTATCCGTGGCCGAATTGAACGTGCCGCCGGGATACGCGTCGAGCATATAGCGCGCACCGGAACAATACAGGATGCCTCTCGTTAGCGAACAGTTCCCGCAATGAAAAGGCAGAAGACATGGACACTCCGCGCGCTCAATCGGGCCTCCCCACCTCTTCGCTCATCCTAGATATCAATGGCATTGCTCAGAACGTAGAGGTCCACCCCTGGACAACCCTGCTCGACCTGTTGCGCAGCGAGCTTGAGCTGACCGGCACCAAGAAAGGTTGCGACCACGGGCAATGCGGCGCCTGCACGGTGCTGATCGATGGCAAGCGGATGAATTCCTGTCTCAAGCTCGCCGTCACACTCGATGGCGCGGAAATTACCACGATCGAGGGTCTCGGCACACCTGGCGACATGCACCCTTTGCAAAGGGCCTTCGTCGAGCACGATGCCTTTCAGTGCGGATATTGCACACCCGGTCAAATCTGTTCGGCCGTCGGCCTGATCAACGAAGGCCATGCGCAAGGCCGCAACGAGATCCGCGAACTGATGAGCGGCAACCTCTGTCGCTGCGGCGCCTACACGAACATTGCGGATGCCATTGAGGAGGTGCTCTCCACCCAGGCTGGAACCGCCCAACGGGAGGCCGCCGAATGAAACCCTTTTCCTACACCCGCGCCGAATCCGTTCGCGAGGCGGTCGCGGCTCTGATGGCCAATCCGCAGGCGCAGTTGCTGGCTGGCGGAACCAATCTCATCGATCTGATCAAATACGATGTCGCGGAGCCAGAGGCCGTGGTCGATATCAATCGTCTGCCGTTGAAGGAGATCGTCGAATTGCCCGACGGCGGCCTGCGGATCGGGGCGCTGGTCAGCAATTCGGCTGTCGCCTACGATCCGCGCGTCAAGCAACGCTTTCCGCTCTTGTCGAGCGCCATCCTCGCCGGCGCTTCGCCGCAACTGCGCAATGCAGCGACGACCGGCGGCAATTTGCTCCAGCGTACACGCTGTTATTATTTCTATGACCCCGCATCGCCGTGCAACAAGCGTGATCCTGGAAGCGGCTGTCCGGCCATCGGCGGCCTTAACCGCATTCACGCAATCCTCGGCACAAGCGATGCCTGCATTGCCGTGCATCCTTCTGACATGTGCGTGGCGCTCGCAGCGCTAGACGCGACGGTGGAGGTCGAGGGGCCGGATGGCGCGCGCGAGATCGGCTTCGCCGATTTCCATCGCCTGCCTGGCGACACGCCGGATCGGGACAACACGCTCCGCCGTGGCGAGATCGTCACTGGCGTCCGGCTCGAAGCCAACCATTTCGCCGGGCATCACACCTATCTGAAGCTGCGCGACCGCCTTTCCTACGCCTTCGCACTCGTTTCCGTCGCCGCGGCCGTGCAGGTTGCCGACGGGCGTTTCGTCGAACTGCGCGTCGCGCTCGGCGGGGTTGCCCACAAGCCATGGCGCGATCCACTGGCCGAGGCGGAATTTGCCGGCGCGCCAGCCGGAGAAGAGGCCTTCATTCGCCTTGCCGATCGCTTGCTGGCAGGAGCGGAAGGCCGGGGCCATAACGACTTCAAGATTCCTCTCGCCCACCGCGCCATTGTGCGCGCGCTGCGGCAGGCCGTGAGCGGCCATCCGCAGGATCAAACCGTTAAAGCGATCCAGTAGGAGGCGAACATGCTCAATCAATCCAAAACCGTCGGCCTGCCGGTTTCGCGCATCGACGGCCCGCTGAAGGTGACTGGCCAGGCACGATATGCGGCGGAACATTTCGGGCCGGGCATGCTCTACGGGCATGTGGTGCCTGCGACCATCGCCACTGGCCGCATTCGCGCCATCCATACGGCAGCAGCCGAACATTTCCCGGGCGTCGTCAAGATCTACACGCACGAGAACCGGCCCAAGACGGCCTACCGGGACAGCAAGTGGAAGGATGCGGTCGCGCTACCCGGTCATCCATTCCGCCCGCTCGAAAACGACCGCGTGCTCTTCGACGGCCAGCCGGTTGCCTTCGTCGTCGCTGAAAGCCCAGAAGCGGCACGCGACGCCGCCGGGCTGATCCAGATCGAATACCTCTCGGAGGAGCCGCACACCGACATTGTCGCGCAGCGTCACGAAAGCTACGAACCGCCCGTCCCGCGCATGAAGCAGTTCATGCCGCCACCGCCAAGAGGCGATGCCGAGGCAGCATTCACCGCCGCCGCCCACAAGGTCTCCGCTGACTATGTTCTTTCCGGGGAGCACCACAACCCGATGGAACTCTTTGCCTCCACCGTTCTCCTCGACACGGGCGGCGCGCTGACCATTCACGACAAGACGCAAGGCTCGCAGAATAGCCGCGACTACATCTGCGGCGTCTTCGGCCTCGACCCGGGAAAAGTGGTCGTGAAAAACAGTTTTGTTGGCGGCGCCTTCGGCCAGGCGCTGCGACCTAAGCACCAACTCTTCTTCGCCGTCATGGCAAGCCTCGATCTGAACCGGTCGATGAAGGTAGAGATGACGCGACAGGAAATGTTCTACCTGACATGGCGCCCGTCCTGTATCCAGACCGTCTCGCTCGCGGCCGACGCCGAGGGGCATCTGCAGGCGGTGATGCACCATGCCGTTCATGCCACATCGCGCCATGAGGACTATCAGGAGAACGTGGCGAACTGGTCGGGCCTCGCTTATAAATGCGAGAACGTCAAAATATCGTACGAGATCGCCAAGCTCGATCTCGCAACGCCGGGCGACATGCGCGCGCCGGGGGCGGCCACCGGCGTCACCGCATTGGAAGCGGCCATGGACGAGCTGGCCTATGCGGTTGGCATCGATCCTTTGGAACTGCGCATCCGCAATTTCATCCACCGAGACCAGAACCAGGATAAGGCGATCACATCCAAGGCGCTGCACGCCTGCTATCGCGAAGGCGCAGCGCGGTTCGGCTGGGCCGAGCGCTCTGCCGCGCCGCGCTCCATGCGCGAGGGCGACGATCTCGTCGGCTGGGGCATGGCAGGCGGCATCTGGGAGGCGATGATGTCGAAGGGCGAGGCGAAGGTCCGACTGTCGGTCGACGGCAGCGTAACCGTCAGCGCCGCCGCTTCCGATATCGGCACCGGCACCTATACGATCCTCGGCCAGCTCGCGGCGGAAGCTTTCGACTGTCCGATCAACGCCGTGAGGGTCGAGATCGGCGCATCCGATCTTCCCAAGACCGGCGTCGAGGGCGGCTCTTGGACGGCCGCGACCACAGGATCGGCTGTGCAGGCCGCCGCGAAGGCGGTCATCAAGACGCTTCTCACGCATGCTCAGTCGATGGAGAATTCACCGCTAAAGGAGGCGAAAGAGCAGCAGGTCGAAATTGCCGAAGGCCGCCTCGTCCTGGAAAGCAATCACCAGATTGGCGTTTCAACGGCTGACATCCTGCAGGCGGCGGGGCTCGAGGCGATCGAGGAGCATGCCAAGGTCGGCCCGGATATGCTGACCATGATGCGATATGCCTCCTACACCCATTCGGCGGTCTTCGTCGAAGTGAAGGTGGACGAGGAGCTTGGGATCGTGCGGGTCACCCGCGTCGTCAGCGCCATCGGCGCCGGACGCATCCTCAATCCCAAGACCGCCCGTAGCCAGATTCTCGGCGGCATTGTGATGGGTATCGGCATGGCGCTCCACGAGGAGGGCATGATCGACCACCGGACCGGCCGGATCATGAACCACAATCTCGCCGAATATCATGTGCCCGCCCATGCGGATATCCGCGATATCGAGGTGATCTTCGTGGAAGAGGACGACGACATGGCAAGCCCGATCGGAGTCAAGGGCCTCGGTGAAATCGGGATCGTCGGCGTTGCCGCGGCCGTGTCGAATGCGATCTTCCACGCCACAGGGAAACGCATCCGTAACCTGCCGATCACTGTAGACAAGATTCTCCAAAGCGAGGCCGCTCAATGACCGGACGCCTTGCCGTTACCCCGCTCCGCTACCGTCCCGACTTGGAGCAGATCGAACCCGATGAACCGCAAATCGCTCGCGACCTTGCCGAGACCATGCTGTCTATCGCGCAGAAGACCTATGCCGACAGCGGCCACGCAATGCGATGCGTCCATGCCAAGCGCCACGGCCTGCTTGCGGCGCGTCTGGAGGTGCTCGCCGATCTGCCACCGGAACTTGCACAGGGCATTTTCGACAAATCGCAGGCCTACGACTGCGTCATGCGGCTTTCAACGACGCCCGGTGATCTGCTGCACGATAGCGTCTCAACGCCGCGCGGTATGGCTTTAAAGGTTCTTGATGTCGAGGGCGCACGGCTGGCTGGCTCCGAGGGATCATTCAATCAGGACTTCGTGCTGGCCAACGGCAAGGAGTTCAATTCGCCAAGCGGAAAGGCGTTTCTGAAGAACCTTAGGATGCTCGCTTTGACCACCGATCGGATTGAAGGCCTAAAGGAGCTTGTCTCGAAGGTGTTCAGGGGTCTGGAATCCGTTGTCGAGGCGGTCGGCGGCCAGAGCTCGATGCTGAAGTCGCTGGGAGATAATCCACCAACCCATATTCTCGGCGAGAGCTTCTATTCGCAAGTGCCCATTCGATACAGCGACTTTGTTGCGAAGGTGGGCGTCGTACCCGCCTCGGACAATCTCCGGGCTCTCGCAAATAAACAGGTCGATATTGGTAAGGATGCCGATGCCATACGCCATGAAGTCGAGCAGTTCTTCGTCGAGGAAACGGCAATCTGGCATCTGCAGATCCAGCTTTGTACCGATCTTGATGCGATGCCCGTCGAAGGCATCTCTCCCTGGGATGAGAAGACCAGCCCATTTATCACAGTTGCCCGGCTCATCGTGGATCCCCAACAGGCATGGAGCGAAGAGCGCTCCAACACGGTCGATGACGGCATGCGGTTCAGTCCATGGAACGGTATCAAGGCCCACCAGCCGCTCGGCTCAATCATGCGACTACGCAAATTGGCATATGAGAAGTCGGCGGCATTCCGCTCTCAGCGCAATGCGATGCCGGTGACGGAACCGATGTCCTGCCCATTGAACCGCGAACGGGGGCATTTCGCTGAAAGAGAAGCGCTCCGAGACGCTTAATACGATTTCGGAGGACGGAGTTGATCGCGAATGAGCCTGACACCCATCGTCTCTATACGTTCTCCTATTCCTGATCGACCGGCGTTCCGCTTTTGGCGTCGATATTGATATCCACTTTCGCCTTGTCGGTCGTGCGATATTCGATCTCATAGTAGCCACGGTCGTTCCACGACCTCTCGATGAGGCGCTGGAAGTCCGAACGCCGCTCCCCTTCCCCCAGGGTCTCCGATAAAGGAAAGTACGAGGGTAAGGGGCAAATCAGGCTGCATACAAATCGGCGCCCGATCACTGTAACGTGCTCGTTTCGTTCCACGGCAACCGAAACCACTCTTTCCTTGAATGGGAAATGCCGCGGGCTTGTGGTTGTCTCGCGATCGATAGACGCTGATCCACGCGTGCGCGGGCCTCTTCCGGAGGGATATTGGCACGGGACGCCACGATGGTGGCGACATAGGCGCGATCCGCTTCGACGACCTCCCCCTTGGCTGCACTCTGCACTAGGATGCAGAGACTTCCGCGGCCGCGGCCGTATCGTCAGATTGTGCCCTCGCCGCCCCATCCTGCGGACGGAGGAGCATGTCCGTAAAGTATCCGGTGGCAGGATCAGGCGCCGCGTCGCTTCCCGCAGCCGTTGCAGCGGCGCCGACGGTTGCGGTCGTCGCTACACGGCCCGCATGCGCCGCGCGTCCCCTGTCAGGTGTGGTTCTGCTTGATGCTTTCCAAGTGTGGACCGTTGACTTTCCCTTGGCTTTTCTTATCTGCCCGCAGCGGCGACCAGCATAAGCAAGACCGCCGCACCGACGATACGCCTCCATCGCATCATGTTGCCACAGCGCCGCATGCCTATCCGCTCCCGCAGCGCGGCGACGTCAGCGCGCAGCGCGGCGAGGTCGTCAAGCACATCCTGATCGCTTGCCGGCCGGATGTTTGCCGGATGTCCCGCCTCTTCGATCTCCTGCAGGTATTCGCGCCATTGCGCATCGCTCTCGAAACCATGTTTGCGTATATCGGTCATCGTTCCTCTCTCAGATCATGATCTCGCCACCCGTTACGGGGATCACCGCGCCCGTCATGTAGCTGCCGAGGTCGGAGGCGAGCAGGACGAAGGCCCCGGCCAGTTCAGCGGGCTGGCCAGCGCGGCCAATGAGCGTTTGCTTGCCGAAATCCTTCGTTTTCTCGGGTGGCATGGTGGAAGGAATGAGCGGCGTCCAGATCGGTCCCGGCGCGACGGCGTTCACACGGATTCCCTTCTCCGCCACCATTTCGGCGAGCCCCGCGGTGAAGTTTGAAATCGCTCCCTTCGTCGCCGCGTAGGCGAGAAGATGCGGCGACGGCTGACGCGACTGGATCGATGTCGTGTTGATGATGGCACTGCCAGGCTTCAAATGCGGGATGGCTGCACGGGCCAGGAAGAACGGCGCATAGATATTGGTCCGGAACGTGCGATCCCATTCCTCGGTGCTAATATCGCCGATATCCGCATAGGTCCGCTGGAACGCGGCATTGTTCACCAGGATGTCGAGTTGGCCGAAGTTTTCCAGGCACTGACGCACGAGATGATGGCAGTGATCCTCGCTGGTTATATCCCCGGGGAGCACGAGAGCCTTGCGGCCCGCTTCATCGACCCAGCGGGCGGTCTCATTGGCGTCCTGATCTTCGCTGAGATAGGAAATTGCAATGTCGGCGCCTTCGCGCGCGAAGGCGATAGCTACGGCCCGGCCAATCCCAGAATCGGCTCCGGTGATCAGCGCCACTTTCCCCTTCAGCCTTTCGGTACCAACATAGGTCTCCTCCCCGTGGTCCGGTATCGGCCTCATCACGCCTGTCAAACCAGGTGGGGGTTGGTCCTGCTCCGGTTGAGGGGGCATTGGACGTCGCGCATCACTTTCAGACATCTTAGTCTCCATCAACAACGGCTTTCGCTTCGAACGCGGCGGCAATGAAGATGTTCCTTCAAACTAGTACCTGGAAACCGGCGGTCGAGCCGACCAAACCTGATTACGGAAAGTAAAACGGTATGAGCGCCAGACAGACTGGCGCCGGCAACGTGTCCGGCGCCCACGCCTCTGAAGCCTGATCTAGCAACGATCGACGTATCTGTTACCGTACTGGTCCCTGTAGTAGCAGCGTCCTGGCTGATCCGCGACATTGCCGATCAACGCGCCGGCGACACCGCCGACCGCTGCTCCAACGGCGGCGCCGCGGACATTGCCGGTCGCAACGCCACCGACAACCGCGCCCGTCGCGGCGCCAACACCGGCGCCCCGTTCCGTTGCGGTACAGGCGGCGAGCGATAACCCGACGCAGGCAATAATCATGTGCTTTTTCATGGTAACCTCCCTATCTCGACCTTGTGAGAACCCGCAGCCGCCCCACAAGTTCCCGGCCGTGTGACCCGGATTGAGGCGGAGGGCAGGCTTGGGTGCCTATTGTCCGCTCAGGCTTCTGATATGGTCGAGCAGGGCAACGTCACCGCGCAGGGGATCGGCCGGCAGATGCGGCCCATCGGCCGTCGCTGCGGTCATCCGGGCATAGGCACGGGCTGCTTCCGGCGAGAAGCCCAAGGCGCGAAAGTTCTCCTCCCATTTGTCGCGTGGAATGGTCTCCAGCCGCACAGGGCGGCCGAGCGCCGTCGAGAAGGCGGTCGCGACATCGTCGAATGTGTACCGACGCGGCCCTTCGACATAGCGTATGCCGACGTCGTCAGATTTGGAGAGAAGACGGCTGGCGGCCGCTTTCGCGATGTCGACAGGCGAAACCATCGGCAGACGCATGTCGCCCGGAAAGGGTGTCTGCAGGACGCCTTCCCTCGCGGGCTCCAGCAGCATGTCGAGGTTCGTGTAGTAGTAGGCCGCACGGTTTATCGCCGTGGGAACGCCGCTTGCCTCGGCTTGCTGCTCGAAGTCGAACAGGACGGACAGGTCACCGATCCCCTCTCCCGGCTGGGCGCCATAGGTCGAGGCGACAACGACCTTTTCAAGGCCCGAACCGGGCAAGGCGTCCGTGATGGCACGCGCTGTCGCCGTTTCCGTTGCATCCGTATCGCCGCCCGGATCGGCCGGCGGATTGAGGAGAAAGGCGCGGCGGCCTCGACGAAAGAGATCGTGCAACGGCGCGGTCTTCCCCACATCGAGAGCGATCGGCTCGACATTCGCGGTGCGGATGTCGTCGGCCTTGCCGGCGTCGTGCACGATCGCAATGACCGTTTCGCCGGCCGCATCGAGCAGGTTCACGAGTTCGGACCCGATATGGCCCGTTGCTCCCAGAACGATGAACATTGTGCGCTCCTGTCGCTTGTACCGTCTATTGTCCGTCTTCCGACGAAACCGCGGGGGCGATATCGGTCTGGGCGGGCGTTGCAGATCCGTCGGCGGTCGCCGCATCCCCTGGCTTCTCGTCCAGCGTCCCCGTCGACGTCGCATCATTTGCAACCGATGCCGAAACCTTGTCCGTCGAAAGCGGCTGCGCCGTTATGGACCCATCGGCGGCCGCGACGCGCCAAATGGTATTGCCGGCGTCATCGGCGATAAGCAGGGCGCCCGTTCCGTCCATGGCAAGACCGACCGGTCGGCCACGGGCCTCATCCCCTGCCAGGAAGCCGGTCACGACATCCTGAACGGCGCCGGATGGGCGCCCGTTGGCGAAGGGGATGAAGATGACCTTGTAGCCGTTGAAGGCGTTGCGGTTCCAGCTGCCGTGATTGCCGACAAAGGCGCCGTCGCGGAAAGCCTCCGGCATGGCGGAATCATCGGTGAAGGCGAGGCCCAGCGCCGCGACATGGCTCGACAGCGCGTAGTCCGGCACGATCGCCCGCTCGACCATGTCAGGACGCTGCGGATGAACCCGCGGATCGACATGCTGTCCGTAGTAGCTCCAGGGCCAGCCGTAGAAACTGCCCTCCTTCACCGAGGTGAGATAGTCTGGAACGAGATTGGAACCGAGCTCGTCACGCTCGTTGACCACAGTCCAGAGTTCGCCGGTCTGCGGGTGAAAGTTGAGGCCATTGGGATTGCGCAAACCCGAAGCAAAGACCTTTGCCGCACCGGTCTGGCGGTCGACCTGCCAGATGGCCGCTCGTCCCTTCTCGGCCTCGATACCCCGTTCTCCGGCGTTGGAATTCGAGCCGATCGACACGAAGAGAAACCGCGCGTCAGGACTGAGGGCGAGATCCTTCGTCCAATGGTGATTGATCGGCCCGCCGGGAAGCGGCGTCAAAATCTTCGGCTTAGCCGTAATCTTTCCGCCGCCGAGTTCGTAGGGATAGGCGAGGATGGCGTCGGCCGCAGCGACGTACAGCGTTCCATCGTGCCATGCGACACCGAAGGGCGAATTCAAATCGGCCAGAATATCCTGGCGCTCATCCACCGCCCCATCGCGATTTGTATCGCGCAGAAGCGTGATGCGGTTCGTCTCGCTGCCTCCCCCTCCGCCGTGGGCCGCCATCGCCATGATCCAGCCACGGATGATATCCTTGGGCCGGTTCAGCGGCTTGCCTTCAGGCGCTTTCGATTGCACGACCAGAACGTCGCCATTCGCAAGCGTGTGCACGGTGCGCGGATTGGCGAGATCCTTGGCATAGACGGTGACGGCGAGACCCGCTGGGACTTCCGGTTTCTCTCCTTCTTTCCATCCGACGACCGTCGCCACCTTGAGGTCCGGCCACAGGCTTTGCGACGGTTCGGGAAGTACCGGATCGGGGCCGATCTGGCGCGAGGCGTCGAAATCGTCGTTGCCGCCGCAGCCGGCGAGCAGAAGAGCCACAAGAAGGATTGCGCGCCTAGACATGGGAAGCCTCCTGCCGGCCGAGCCAAGCAGCCAAGGCCATGACCAGCACCGTGACGATCGACACCGCCAGTCCATAGGGGACGACAGCCGTCCAACCATCGGCAGTGTGGATGAAGCTGTTCAACGTCGCCGCCAGAAGCACGAATACGCCGGCAAGAAGCGCGGACCATGACGGGCCGTCCTTCCAGATGGCGCGGCCGAGCACGGCTATGACCAAGGCCAAAAGCCCGAAGATCAGCCCGGCCAACAACAGCCATTCGGAGAAATGAAGCCAGAGCAGGTTCGACGTCTGCCAATAGGCGATGTCAGTCAGAACGGTGAGGAAGAAGCAGGCGACCGGAAACGACGCGAAGAATCCGCAAGCGGCGCGCATCGGCCAGGGGGACATGGGCTTGGTGTGGTCAAGAGACATCGGCGCGGTTCTTTTGTGTTTGAACTCTCACCTTACGCGCCAAGCGATGGAATGTTCCGTTTGGGGATTTCTGCTGAAGGCGCGGACGCTTGGCGACACGACCGCCGGCACACCCTTGCCGACGTGCAAATGCGGGCCATATCGCTTCAGAAGACCTCAAGGGAGCGAGAGCAATTTTCCGGCGCATCTTTCCGATATTGCTGGTGCCGTTGACCGGCTGTTCCGGCGTTCAGTCGGCGCTCGCCCCCGCCGGTGAGGAAGCGGCCGCGATCTATCAGCTCCTTCTCGTCATGGTGATTGGCGCGGTATTGGTGTGGCTTGCCGTCGTTGGATTACTCCTTCACGCGGCACGGCGGCGGAAAGCACCGTGGACCGAAGAACAGGCGGGTCGGCTGATCCTGTTCGGAGGCGTTGCCTTTCCCGTTGTCATGCTGCTTGCGCTTCTCGCCCACGCCGTCTGGCTGATGCCGGTGATCCGGCCGTGGTTCACGCAGCAGGCACCACAGCCCGAAATGATCGAGGTGACCGGCGAACAATTCTGGTGGCGCATCCGCTATCCGGCCGTTGACGGCATGCCGGCCTTCGAGACGGCGAACGAGCTACGCCTTCCAGTGGGGGAGCGGGTCGCCTTCTCGCTCGAGGCGGCCGATGTCATTCATTCATTCTGGATTCCGGTGCTTGGCGGAAAGATGGACATGATCCCCGGCCGCACGAATACGTCTTCGCTGCTGCCGACGAAGACGGGTGTCTTCCGCGCACCCTGCGCCGAATTCTGCGGCACATCCCACGCGCTGATGGCCTTTTCCGTCATCGTCATGGAGCCTGCCGATTACTTAGCCTGGCGACGCGCGCAGGCTGCGGGCAACGGAACGCGCGGGAGCGAAGGCGAGCGGCTTTTTGCTTTCCACGGCTGCGCCGGCTGTCACGGCATAAGGGGGATGACACAGGCCGCGAGCCTTGGCCCGGACCTGACCTTCTTCGGCCAGCGCCAGATGGTCGGGGCCGGCACGCTTGCCAATACGGTCGAGAACGTTACGCGCTTCATCCGCAACCCTGATGTCGTCAAGCCCGGCGCGAAAATGCCGGCCTTCGACATGCTTCCCGAATCGGAGATCAACGCTATCGCCGATTACCTCGTGGGGCTCAAATGACCGAAACGGCAGAGCTTTCCGTCGAAGAACGCAAGGCGCAGGAGGCAAAGCTCCGCGATGTCTGGCGCACGCCCTCCGGCTGGCGCTACTGGACCTCGGTCAACAATACCGAGATCGGCCTGTGGTATGGCTCGGCCGCATTCCTCTTCATGCTGTTCGCCGGCGTGCTGGCCCTTCTGGTGCGCGTGCAGCTTGCCGTTCCTGACAACGACTTCCTCTCCGCCGACACCTTCAACCAGGCCTTCACCCTGCACGGCACCGTCATGATGTTCCTGTTCGCCGTGCCGATCTTCGAGGCGGTGGCGATCTTCCTCCTGCCCTCGATGCTCGGCGCACGGGAACTTCCCTTCCCTCGCCTCTCCGCCTTCGGCTTCTGGAGCTTCGCGCTCGGCGGCGTTTTCGTCTGTGGCTCCATCTTCTTCGGCGCGGCGCCCAATACGGGATGGTTCATGTACCCGCCGCTCGCCACCGACAAGGAATATTCGGGGATCGGCGCGGATATCTGGCTGCTCGGGCTTTCCTTCATCGAGGTCGCCTCCATCGCCGCCGCGGTGGAATTGATCGTCGGCATCATGAAGTGCCGCGCGCCCGGCATGCGCATCAACATGATGCCGCTCTTTGCCTGGTACCTCCTGATCGTCGCCGGCATGATCCTCTTTGCCTTTCCGCCGCTGATCGCCGGCGACATCCTGTTCGAAATGGAGCGGATGTTCGGCTGGCCGTTCTTCGATGCGACGCGCGGTGGCGATCCGCTGCTCTGGCAGCACCTCTTCTGGATCTTCGGCCATCCCGAGGTCTACATCATCTTCCTGCCCGCCATCGCGCTCATGGCGATGATCGTGCCGACCTTCGCACAGCTTCCCATCGTCGGCTATTCGTGGATCGTGCTCGCCGCCGTCGGCACCGGCTTCCTGAGCTTCGGCCTGTGGGTACACCACATGTTCACGACGGGCCTGCCGCAAATTTCACTCGCGTTCTTCTCGGCCGCCTCCGAGGCCGTGGCGATCCCCACCGGCGTGCAGATCTTCGTCTTCATCGCCACAATGCTCGCCGGCCGCGTCATTTTCTCCGTGCCGATGCTGTTCGGCGCCGGGGGCCTCGCGATCTTCATCATCGGAGGCCTGACGGGCGTTATGGTGGCGCTCGTTCCTTTCGATTGGCAGGCGCACGACACCTATTTCATTGTCGCCCACCTGCACTACGTGCTGATCGGCGGCATGCTCTTTCCGGTCGTGGCCGGCGTTTATTATTACTATCCGCTGCTCAACGCGCGAAAGCTCTCCGACCGGCTCGGCAAAATCGCCTTCTGGCTGACGTTTGTCGGCTTTAACGTCGCCTTCTTTCCCATGCATCTGGCAGGACTTCGCGGCATGCCGCGGCGGGTCTTCACCTATCCCGCAGAGATCGGTTGGGACTGGTTCAACTTGATTTCCACCATCGGTGCCTTCGTCTTTGCCGCCGGGGTCGCCATCGTGGTGATCGACGTGCTGCGGTCCAAGCACCGCCAGCCGAAGGGCGAGCAGAATCCGTGGAACGCCGGCACGCTGGAATGGATCAGCGAACCGGAGGAGAAGTGGGGCGTACGCTCCATTCCCATTATCAAGAGCCGCTATCCGATCTGGGATCAGCCAAACATCATCGAAGACATCAAGGCCGGGCGCTTCTATCTGCCCGACGCGAAGGACGGCGCGCGCGAGACGCTCGTCACCTCCGTGCTCGACGCCGAGCCCATCCAGTGCCTGCGCGTCGGCGGCACCTCTGTTCTGAGCATCATCGCCGCTTTTTCGCTCGGCGGTGTCTTCATCGCGCTCACCTTCCATTGGTGGATCGTGACGGCCGCCTCAGCCGTGATGACGCTTGCCGCCATCGTCGCCTGGCTCTGGACGGGCACCGCCGTCATACCCCGGGAGGAAATGCGCGATGTCGGCCTGGGCAAGACGCTGCCGCTCTATACGTCCGGGCCGCAATCGGTCGGCTGGTGGGCCATGTTCATCACCATGGCCGGCGACGGCACAGCCTATGCTAGCCTGATGTTCGGTTACTTCTTCTATTGGACCATCCACGATGACTTCACCGGCGGCCAGGCCGGACCCGGCATGCTCTGGCCGCTTACCGCTGCCGGCCTCTTCACGCTGGCCTGGCTCGCCATGCTGCTGGCGCGCCGGGCGAATGAACATGACCGCGCGGCACTGACCCGCCTGTCGCTGCTCGCCTCCCTGCTGTTGGCGCTTGCGGCAGGATGCGCCGGCCTTGCCGGCCCCTATCTCACGGGGATGGACCCGACCGCGCATGTCTATCCGGCCATCGTCTGGGTTGTCACGCTTTGGACCGTCGTGCATGGCGGCGTCGGCGTGATCATGCAGGCCTATTGCCTGGCGCGGAGCCTTGCGGGCCGGATGAGCGCCCGCCACGACATGGACCTGGGCAATGTCGTGCTCTACTGGCATTTCCTCGTCATCACCGCGATCACGTCCTTCGGCGTTCTCGGCCTCTTTCCGGGCTTGAGGTAATGCCATGCGTCTGATCCCCAAGGAAATCGAAAGCCTCTGGACGCTCTTCACCGCGCCGACGATCTGGGCGCTGCATTTCCTTGCCTGCTACATCACCGCAGCGACCTATTGCGCGAAGGCGAGCGCCACATCGCTCTCCTTCGAAACCATGCGCCTAGCAATCGGCGCGGTCACGCTCTTGGCCCTTGGCGGGATCGTCCTCTCCGCCTTTCTCGCCTGGCGGCAATTAGGCTTCGGCTCCGGCGATCTGCCGCATGACGAACCGACCCGCAGGGATCGCCTGCTCTTCCAGGGCTTCGCGACGCTTCTGCTCTCCGGCCTCAGCTTCGTGGGGGTGGTCTTCGTCGCCGTGCCGCTCGTCTTCATCGAGGCCTGCCAGCCATGAAGAGATCCACGCGCCTCCTCGGCCTTCTCCTCCTCATCGCGCTTTGCGCCGTTCTCGTGGCCAGTTTCGGCGGCGGCTCGTTCACCGTCCATATGATCGTCCATATGGGCATCGTCGCGGTTGCCGCGCCGCTCATCGGCTACGGTATGCGCGGCACCCGGCTCGATGCAGCACTGGGCGTGGCGCGGATGACGCCCATGCTCGCATCGTTCTTCGAGCTCGTCGCAGTCTGGTTCTGGCACCTGCCGGCGTTGCGCGCGCTCGCCGACGCGAGTCTCACACTTTCCTTTCTCGAGCAGGCAAGCTTCCTTACGGCGGGCATCCTGCTCTGGCGGGTCTGCTTGCGGCCGGGGGAAGGCCGACTTGCCGGCGCGGCCGGGCTGCTGTTCACCTCCATGCACATGACCCTGCTCGGCGTCCTGCTGGCACTCGCCCCGCGTCCCCTCTACGGCGAAGGCGATGTCTCCTGCTTCGGCATTTCGATTTCGGCCGCCGCCGACCAGCAGATCGGCGGGGTCGTCATGCTGATGGTCGGCGCCTGCGCCTATCTTCTCGGAGGGATCGTGCTTCTGGCCGGGCTGCTGCGTGACGGCGAAGCGCTACCCACGGAGAAACCGCGATGCTGATCGGCCGCAAACACATCGTCGGCCTCCTTCTTACGGGAGTCCTGGGCGTGTTTCTTCTCGCCTGGTCAGGCTTCATCAGCGTCGGCGCGAGCACGGGCCACTGGAAGGCGACCGACTGGTTCCTGCACTGGGTCATGCGGTCATCAGTGCGCACCGCAGCGCTCGGCACGAAGGTGCCTGTCTTCACGGAGGGCATGGTGCCGATGGCGGCCGGCCACTTCGAGGCTGGCTGTGCCATCTGCCACGGTTCGCCGGCCTTGGCACGGCCCGAAAGCGTCGGCAGGATGCTGCCCGCGCCGCCCGACCTGAAAGACAAAATCGCGACCTGGACGGACGCCGAGCTGTTCCAGATCGTGCAGCATGGCATCCGTTTTACCGGCATGCCAGCCTGGCCGGTAGCGGATCGCGAGGATGAAGCCTGGGCCATGGTCGCGTTCCTGCGCCGCTACGGCGATCTCGATGCGAACCGATACCGCGCTCTCGCGGGCTATGCGGCCACGCAATCGACGACGGCGGACACGGCGCTTGAGGCATGCAACGGCTGCCATATGCCGGGGCGCCTTGGAGTCCAAAGCCTCATTCCATATCTCGCCGGACAATCGGCGCTCTATCTCGAGCAGGCCCTCGCTGCCTATGCGGATGGAACCCGGCCGAGCGGCACGATGGCCGTGGCAATCCAGGGATTGAGTGAGAACGAGCGTAAAACACTCGCCGGCCATCTCGCGCGCCAACCCTCGGCAAGCCTGCAATCGACGGCGCAGGGTATCCTCATGCGGCGTGGAGAATTGCTCGCCCTGAAAGGGGATCCCGGGCAACGCATTCCCGCCTGCCTCTCCTGCCACGACAAGGCAGATGCAAACCCCGCCTATCCGCGGCTCTCCGGTCAGACCGAAGCCTATCTCGCCAATCAGTTGCGGCTCTTTGTCGGAAGGAAGCGCGGTGGCGGCCCGTTCAGGGCCCTGATGATGCAGGCAGCCGCCCATCTCCGGGACGAGGATATTGCGGCGCTAGCCGCCTATTTCGCCGCGCGCGATGCGCGTCAGGATCCGGCAGCGCGATAATCGTGCTGGCCTTCGCCGAACGACATGCAGCCCGCGCATCCCAATGTCTTGAGATGCGGAAACAATCGGCAGGGGAAGCGGTTGGGTATTCAACTCAACCTCGTGAGACAACCATGACACTGACTGCGCTGGCGCTCAACGGCACACTCAAGACAAAGCGGGCCGAAGACCCATCCTCCACCGATCGCATGCTGAAGCTGCTCGCCGTCGCGATGGAACCGCTGGGTGTGACAACGGAGTTCCTCCAGCTTGCTGATTTCGACATCAAGCCCGGCGTTACCTCGAACAAAGGCGATGGCGACGCATGGCCCGCCATCCGCAGCAAGATTCTCGAGACCGATATCCTCATCATGGGCGCGCCGATCTGGATGGGCCAACCTTCCAGCGTCTGCAAGCGGGCGCTGGAACGCGTGGACGCCTTCCTGGAGGAAAAGGACGATGAAGGCCGGATGGTTTCGTACGGCCGGGTCGTCGCCGTTACCGTCCTAGGCAACGAGGACGGTGCACATCACGTCTCGGCCGAACTAACATAGCTCGACCCCTATAATTCAACATATCTAAAGTAGCATATTTTCACATTTATGCGCGCGCGTCTAGATTAACCCTAGAATTATAATAGACTCGGAAATTTAGGCGCTTTCTGTACTGTAGCGATTCTAGATACTACTTACGGAAATCATCCCTAAATGTTCCATTTCTTGACGCGTTCACCCGTTGTTTTCTTTATATGTTTTCTGGGAACTGGTGTTCTCTGCGTCCTCGAGCGCGACGCGGCCAGTGTTCCGTTTACAATCGCCGTCGTGCTGACAATGGCCGCATTGTTTTTCAGTTTTACACGGCGGGCCGGAGCATCATTGTTGCTTTCCTGGGGCGTCGTCTTCATCGTTGCCGCAGTTTCGCTGACAAAACAGCGGCTGATGGGCTTCAATGCGCATATCTTCGACTTAATGACGTTTGCGGGCGACCGAGAAAGCATGCTTTTCGTGCTGGGGAATTACTGGAAGACGCTCATCCCCCTACCGATCGTGCTCTTCCTGACAGGATGGGTCGTACGTGGTCTGTTTTGGGCCGAAAAGCCGTTGCGCCTTGCTGCCGGTTGGCGGCTGGCAGGACTTGCCTCGACCCTCGCGCTCTTGCCGCTGACCTATCCTCGAGCGCCGAACGACCATGGCTATTACATGGGTGGGCACTTCGCTTCATCTTTGTTCGTCTCCTTTTCCGACGCCTCATTCCTATTCGAAGATATCGAACTCAATCGCGAAGTCGCCGCTCGGAAGGTGTCCGCGAGATTTAACCCAGCGCAGAACTGCGGCGACATGACATCGGCGCCGGATCTCTATGTCGTGCATATGGAATCGATGTTCCCGCCTTCGCTCTATCCCGATTGGAAATACGGCGGACCGGACGGCTACCTTGGGAGCGAAACCGCGAGCTGGAAGCCTCTGCGCGTCGAGACCTTCGCGGGCGCATCCTGGACCACAACCCTCTCATTGATGACGGGCCTGCCGGCAGCGGATTTTGGCTGGATGCGGCCGTATCTGCCGATCTTCATGGAAGGGCACATCAAGAATTCGCTGCCGCTGGCGATGGGTACCTGTGGCTATCGCACCGTTGCCGTCATGCCGACGCGATACCAGATGGTCAACGAAGGGCCTTTCCTG
>NZ_JBLZPK010000010.1:0-959 GCF_049199905.1 Shinella sp. M27 | reverse complement strand
AACTCGTCAGGGTGGTAGTAGACGACTGGCTTTCTCATATAGGCAAAATCAAATTGCACGCCGGAATAGTCGGTGATCATCAGGCTGGATTCCGTGAGGATCTTTTCATAATCCACATCCAATGCCGATATTATCTCGACACCATCGCTTATTCTATAGTCATTTCTCTGCACGCTAATGACTGGATGAAGTAAGTATATTATTTTATAATTGTACATCTTTGCGTGATTGATGATTCTTTCATCTGAGATGACGCTGTCGTATATCTTGAAATACTCAGTTTCTTTGAAGTGTGGATTGTACGGGCGCGTACTTCCCATAACTGGCGGCATTACAATATAGTTCCGCCAAGTTGGCGTGATTAGTATCTGTCTTTTATCGTTTTTTATTAAGCCATCATACCGAGGAATGCCCGTTAATTTCAGCATGCCCGCATCTTCATAGCCGTAAATCGGCTTTGACAGGTTTTCAATCTCATGCTTTGAGGCGCAATAGTACTTCTTGATGTTATTGTGTAGGCGATTTGAATCAAAGGCCAAGCTCTGTACAGTTAAGCCGTGCTGGATGCATGAAACATCAAATTTCAGTAAATCCTGTAGAGATATGATTTCATCGTTTGTAAAGGAGTTGAAGTTGTAAACGCCCGTATGTGTGGTAAAAACCACCTCCGCATTAAGAAAATTTAGGCGGTGCTTAATCGTTCCGCGAACCAGCGGCTTGAATCCTTCTTTTTGTAGCCTTTCGCAGTCAGGCGAATTTTTGTTTATGACGTATACGGCTTCAATGCCTTCCGCTTTGCGAGAGGAGGCATATTTATAAAAATACTCCCCACAATCCCCGCCTTTGTAGAGCTTGTCATAGGTGAGCCAGATCCGCTTGTTTTTAAAGTAGGGGCGCGTGAGCCAATAGAGGCAGCGCAGCTTGAACATCTCGATGGATTTATGCTTCCAACGGAGCAT
>NZ_JBLZPK010000001.1:202-36238 GCF_049199905.1 Shinella sp. M27 | reverse complement strand
CGACTCGGCACCGCGTCTGATGACCGGCACGGGCAAGGACCAGGTTCATCTGCTCGTCGTCTGCACGGCCGAACGCGGTCTGTGCGGCGGCTTCAACTCGCAGATCGCGCGTCTGGCGCGTGACCATACCCGCAAGCTTCTGGCCAGCGGCAAGACGGTCAAGATCGTCTGCGTGGGCAAGAAGGGCTTCGATATCCTGCGGCGCGAATTCGCCTCGCTGATCATCGACCGCGTCGACCTGCGCGAAGTCAAGAAGATCGGCTTTGCGAATGCAGACCAGATCGGCCGCAAGGTCATCGGTCTCTTCGAACAGGGCGAATTCGACGTCTGCACGCTGTTCTATTCCGAGTTCAAGTCGGTCATCTCGCAGATCCCGACCGCGCTCCAGCTCATCCCGGCCTCCGCTCCTGCGGCCGTTGCCGAGACGACGGGTGCGACCGCGATCTACGACTACGAGCCGGATGCCGGCGCCATCCTCGGCGACCTCATTCCGCGCAACATTTCCGTGCAGATCTTCCGGGCCCTGCTCGAGAACGTCGCCGGCGAAATGGGCGCCAAGATGAGCGCAATGGACAACGCGACCCGCAATGCTGGTGAAATGATCAACAAGCTGACGCTGAACTATAACCGTCAGCGCCAGGCTCAGATCACCAAGGAACTCATCGAAATCATCTCGGGCGCTGAAGCGCTCTAAGGACCAGGACAAAGAGGGTAAGATACATGGCTAAGGCAGCTACCCCGAAGGAAACCGTAGCGGAAAAGAAGCCCGCTGCTCGTAAGCCGGCAGCAAAGACCGCCGCTGCAACGAAGGCTGCCGCACCGGCTGCTTTTGTCGCGACCGGTCGTGTGACGCAGGTCATCGGCGCCGTCGTCGACGTTGCTTTTGACGGCAACCTGCCGCAGATCCTGAACGCGCTGGAAACCGACAACAACGGCAACCGCCTCGTTCTCGAAGTCGCCCAGCACCTCGGTGAAAATACCGTCCGCACGATCGCTATGGACTCGACCGAAGGTCTCGTCCGCGGTCAGCCGGTCGCCGACACGGGCGCTCCGATCACCGTTCCGGTTGGTCCGGAAACGCTCGGCCGCATCATGAACGTCATCGGCGAGCCCGTTGACGAAGCCGGTCCGCTCGTCACCTCCGGCAAGCGCGCCATCCACCAGGAAGCTCCGGCCTATGTCGAGCAGTCCACGGAAGCGCAGATCCTCGTCACCGGCATCAAGGTCGTCGACCTTCTCGCTCCCTACGCAAAGGGCGGCAAGATCGGCCTGTTCGGCGGCGCCGGCGTCGGCAAGACCGTTCTCATCATGGAACTGATCAACAACGTCGCCAAGGCGCACGGTGGTTACTCGGTGTTCGCTGGCGTGGGTGAACGTACCCGCGAAGGCAACGACCTTTACCACGAAATGATCGAATCCGGCGTGAACAAGCACGGCGGCGGCGAAGGCTCCAAGGCTGCCCTCGTTTACGGCCAGATGAACGAACCGCCGGGTGCGCGCGCCCGCGTCGCTCTGACCGGTCTGACGATCGCTGAAGACTTCCGCGACAAGGGCCAGGACGTTCTGTTCTTCGTCGACAACATCTTCCGCTTCACGCAGGCTGGTTCCGAAGTGTCGGCTCTGCTCGGCCGTATCCCGTCGGCCGTGGGCTATCAGCCGACGCTGGCGACCGACATGGGCCAGATGCAGGAACGCATCACCACCACGACCAAGGGTTCGATCACCTCGGTTCAGGCCATCTACGTTCCCGCCGACGACTTGACAGACCCTGCGCCGGCCACCTCGTTCGCCCACCTGGATGCCACGACGGTTCTGTCGCGCTCGATCGCCGAAAAGGGTATCTACCCGGCCGTTGACCCGCTCGACTCGACCTCGCGCATGCTCGACCCGATCGTCGTCGGCGAAGAGCACTACGACGTCGCCCGTAAGGTCCAGACGACCCTGCAGCGCTACAAGTCGCTCCAGGACATCATCGCCATCCTGGGCATGGACGAGCTGTCGGAAGACGACAAGATCGCCGTTGCCCGCGCCCGCAAGATCGAGCGCTTCCTGTCGCAGCCGTTCTTCGTCGCCGAAGTCTTCACCGGCTCGCCGGGCAAGCTGGTTGCTCTCGAAGACACGATCAAGGGCTTCAAGGGCCTCGTCAACGGCGAGTACGACCATCTGCCGGAAGCCGCCTTCTACATGGTCGGCTCCATGGAAGAGGCCGTCGAAAAGGCCAAGAAGCTGGCTGCCGAAGCCGCTTGATGAACTTTGGGCGCCCGCAAAGGGCGCCCATTCCTGACCGGATGAATGACAAGAAGTGAATGGTCATGGCTGACAATTTCAATTTTGAACTCGTCTCCCCCGAGCGCCTGCTGGTTTCCGGCAGTGTCAGCGAAGTCGTCATTCCGGCGACCGAGGGCGAGATGACCGTCATGGCCAACCATGCGCCGACCATGACGACGATCAAGCCGGGTGTCGTCACCGTGAAGTTCGCGGATGGCCGCAAGGACCGCTATGTGGTTTTCGGCGGTTTCGCCGACATCATCCCGACCGGCTGCACGCTGCTGGCCGAATCCGCCGTCCCGGCCGGCGAGGTCAAGAGCGACGAGATTACCCGTCGTATCGAAGCCGCCCGCGCGGAACTGGCTCATGCCAAGTCCGACGACCAGAAGTTCGGTATCGAGACCTATCTTGCGGAACTCACGACGCTTCAGGGCATCGTCGTTCCGGTCTGATCCTTCGACCGAACCTGCAACCATCGAACCCGCCCTTCCGGCGGGTTTTTTGTTGCTTGTCAAATGCCGGTTTCGGGCTGAAGGTCCTCTTTACCTTGTCTCCAGGAAAATGCCTCCCTGCGGCACAACCGGAAGGCGGGATTTGCTGTTTCTTTACGGCATCGCGGGAGAGTGGCCGCTATATGCCGTCCGCCATGAAGGCGGGCTTTCGCACGAGGACAGGACCAATGAGCAGCAAGATCGTACCCGTAATCATGGCCGGCGGTAAGGGCACGCGCCTGTGGCCGCTCTCGCGCTCCTCTGCACCGAAACAGTTCCTCGAATTTCTCGGCGAAACGACGCTGTTCCAGAAGACGTTGGCCCGCGTGGCCGACAAGGCGCTGTACGAGGCCCCCATCGTCGTCACCAACAGCGACTTCCGCTTCCTCGTCGCCGAGCAGGCGCGTGCCGCAGGCATGGCGCTGGCCTCCATCCTGCTCGAGCCCGTCGCGCGCAACACGGCCCCCGCGCTTGCCGCAGCCGCCACGCTCATTTCCCGCCTGCATGGCGAACAGGCGATCATGCAGGTGCTCGCCTCCGATCACGAGATTGACGCCGACGCCACCTATGTCGGCTGCATCGCCAAGGCGCGGACCGCCGCCGAAGCCGGGCGTCTGGTGACATTCGGCATCACGCCGCACGAACCGGCCACCGGCTATGGCTATATCGAGATCGGTGAGGATCTCGGCAACGGCGCCAATGCCGTGCGCCGCTTCGTCGAAAAGCCGGACCGCGACAAGGCCGCCGCCATGTTGGAGACGGGCGGCTATCTCTGGAATTCCGGCATGTTCATGCTGCCGGTCGGCCTGTTCCTGCGCGAGCTTCGCCAATATGCGCCGGAGGTTCTGGATGCTGCCGCCGAAGCAGTCGCCAAGGCGCAGCACGACCTCGATTTCGAACGGCTCGACGAGGCGGCCTTCGCCCGTGCGCCGGATATTTCCGTCGACTATGCGATCTTCGAGAAGACGCCGATCGCCGCCGTCGTGCCGTCGTCGATCACCTGGTCCGATCTCGGCAGCTGGGATTCCGTGTGGAAGACCGGCAAGCAGGATGCGGCGGGCAATGTCGCCGACGGAAGCACGACGGTGCTCGACACCCGCAATTCGCTGGTCATCTCCCGCGATATCCATGTCGCCGTGCAGGGCCTCGACAATATCGCCGTCATCGCCAGCGAGGATGCCGTCTATGTCGGCCGCATGGAGGACAGCCAGAATGTGGGCAAGCTGGTCAAACATCTGGCCAGCCTGCCGAAGACGGCGAAGCTGACCGAGACGCATCCCACCGCCTACCGTCCCTGGGGCGGCTATACCTCCGTGCTGAACGGCGAGCGTTTCCAGGTAAAGCGCCTGTTCGTGACGCCGGGTAAGCGTCTGTCGCTGCAGAAGCACCACCATCGCTCCGAGCACTGGATCGTCGTGCGCGGCACGGCCGAGGTGACGATCGGTGACAAGACGATCCCGCTGCGCGAAAACGAGTCGGTCTATATCCCGCAGGGGGAATTGCACCGCCTCGCCAATCCCGGAAAGATCATGCTCGAGCTGATCGAGGTGCAGACCGGTTCCTATCTCGGCGAGGACGACATCATCCGCATTGAGGACGAGTTCGGCCGCGGCTAAGCCGCTATTTCTCGCCCCGTCGCTTCGGCGGCGGGCAGTGGCCAAGTGCGCGGCACTCCGCATCCAGCCAGATACCTGCACGTTGGTGCATGGCAGCCTGTTGCTGATGGGCAAGCCACGGTGTTGCGGCCCAGGCGGCGCCCTTCGTGACGAGCGTCTGGGCGAGATCCGTCTTCGCGACGGCGCAGCGCAGGAACGAAACGGCGCCGAACCGGAAATCCTGCTCGCAGGTCAACGTCCGGTTCGCGATCAACCGGCGGAAATAGATACGGGCCTGCTGGCCGCAGGCGACGAGATGCTGGTCATCGCCGCGGCAAAGTTTTTTGGGATGAACCGCAACGGCATCCGTCAGCACATATAGCCGGCCATCATGCTCAAAGGATGTGCTGTCGAAGACTTTCACACGCATTGTTGGCCGCAGGATGAGCGGTATGATTTTCCGCTCGACTTCCACCCGCTCCAGGCTCTGTTTCTTGCGGTCGATCCGCACGGGTTTGTCGGTCCAGATCGGCTCGTCGGATAGCGGGCCGGTCTGCAGCTCCGCTGCAAAAGTAGGGAGAGCGAGCGTGAAGCAGATAAACGCTGTGGCGAAAGCCCGCTTGATCACGCTGCTCACTGTTCCTGAGCCCACCACCATCTCCGCTCATTCCGCCGGAGTTTGCGCGGTGCTGCCCGGCACATCAAGCCGCCCGCCAAAGTTTTCACGCAGCGGCAGCCAGCGGCCGCGGTCGAAATAGTCGGGCAGATAGGAGCCGCGATTGCGGTTGCGGTCGGGTGTGACGATGAAATTGTAGCGCGGCGTCTCGCTGAACTCCTTCTTCAGCAGGATGCGGTTGCCGAAGCGGATGATATCGAATTCTTTCAGGGCGCGGATGTCGGCAAAGATTTCCGGCGCGTCTTCCCAGCGCATTTCATCGAGAAAGACGCGGATGGCGGCAATGACGGCATCGGTCACGGCATCCTGCGTCGCCTTGTCTTCGATGTTCAGCTTGATTCGGAAGGATGAAATGCGCGCCTCCGCATTGCCCTTGATCGACAGGAAGGCGGAGGAGGGGGCGGCCGCGCCTGCATCCGTGCGGGGGAACTCCCGATAGGACTGGCACTCCCAGTTCGTTTTGTCGAAGAGACCGGCCTTCCAGCCCGAATTGACGAAACCGGCACGGCGCAGCGCCTCGCAGAGAGCTTCGGGCTCCTTGCGGATGGGGCGGACGAATTTCGTCTGCATCGGCGTGACGGGCACGAGCAGGCGCTCGGAGATAAGACCTTTGGGCCGGGGCATGCGATTGCCCTTGAGTTCATAGGGCCGAAGCGCCCGTTCCTGTGGCGCCGCCTTGACCGGCGCATAGCCGAACCGGGCGAGCAACAGGTTGAGATTGCGATAATCGTTGGCAAGCAGCACCGTCGCGCCGATCGCCCCGAGCAGCACGGCGGCGAAGAGCCCGAAGACGATCAAGCCGGATCTGCCTTGCTTTCGCTGCGTCATGCCGACCCGCGCCGTTGCCCGTCCTGTGCGGTCGATACCGGGCCTTCTGGCAAAGGCAGGGCCTCAAAAGCCCGTGGGATCAGCCGACCTCCCGCTCCTGATAGGCTACAAGCAGGGTGCCTGCAAGCGCGAGCGGCCAGACAAGGCAGAGCAAGAGGCCAAGCGCGCGTTCGATGTCCCATCGGCCGCCATTATCCTCACCCTCGCGCAGGCTGCAATCGATGAAGCGCAGCGCGATGAACGTGTAGCCAGCCATGAGAAGGGCAGTCAGCGTCATTCTCCCCGATCCTGTCTCAGGAGAAGCAAAACGCCTCCTGTCCCCTTTCGGAGACATCCCACTCTCCAGCGCGTCCCCTCGCCGCGGAATCGGTCCTGTCTGTTCCAAAGTGTGACACTATTCGCCTGTACCGCCAACAGAAACCTGTTGCGACCGATCAGGTATTTCGGCGGCCGCGCGGGCAGCAAGCAGGTGCTTGTGCAGCTCCAGCACGGCCGGCGGCGCGGTGCGGAACTTCGGCAGGCCGAGATAGTAGCCGTAGCCGGTCGAAAGGCTGGTGTTACCAAGCTGCACGAGCTTGCCCTTGTCCAACTGATCCGCGATGAGGCCGAGACTGCCGAGCGCCACGCCGTCGCCGCTGAGCGCGGCATCGATGGCGAGCGCATAGGTGGAGAAGGTGAGATGGGGCCGCGGCGGCGGCATGCGCCGGAAGGCCTCTGGCGCCACCCGCTCCAGCCACGGGCGGAAAGAAATCCAGTTGGCGTTGAAACGCTCGTAGTCGATGAGGTCGAGCGCGGCGAGCGCCTTGAGATCGACCGTTGCCGCATCGAGCCCCTTGCGGGCGATGTAATCGGGTGCGGCGACGGGCGCCAGCTCTTCGGCGACCAGCGGCGTCAAGTCCCAGCGCGGGTGCTCGCCGGCCGAATAGAGGATTACGAGGTCGTTGTTTTCGGAGGCGAGGTCGGCGGGGCTGTCGGATGTGGTGAGGCGGATCGCGATATCGGGATGGTCGCGGAAGAAATCCCGCAGGCGCTTTCCAAGCCAGAGATGCGAGACCGAGCCGCTGGCGGCAAGGGCGATGCTCGGTCCGGCGCCGGTGCGGAAGGGTTCCAGGCTTTCTTCCAGATAATCGAGCGAGGCTCGCACGCGCTGGAACAGCTTTTCGCCCCGCGGCGTCAGCGTCAGGTTCTTGCCCTGGCGGGTGAAGAGCGGCGCGCCGAGATGATCTTCCAGCCCCTTGATGCGGCGGCTGACGGCGGCCTGCGTGATGTTCAGCTCCCGTCCGGCGCGGGAAAAATTCATGTGTCGGCAGGCGGCGTCGAAGACGCGGAAGGCCTCCAGCGGGATATGGGCGAGCATTGTTGCTTTCATGATCTCAAGTTATCAAAAATCCCGAAAAATCCAAGGATTTGAAAATCTGAAATCGTGATGCAGGGTCTGCGGAGATCTTTTCTGGGGAATTTCCGTGACATTCGCGACCTCATTCGTACCCGATATCCGTTTCGGCGAAGGCGTTCATGCCAGCATCGCCTCCTCCGCCGGCGCGCTGGAAGCCCGGAGCGCGCTCGTCGTCATCGACGGCTTTCTTGCCGCAAGCGGACTTGGCGAGCGTCTTGCCGCCCAGTTCGCGGCGGAAGGGATTGCGGCGGAGTTTTTCTCCGGCTTTGCGGGGGAGCCGAAGCTCTCCCATGTCGAGACGGCAAGCCGTGCTGCGCGCGGAAAAGACCTCGTCGTCGGCATCGGTGGTGGTTCGGCATTGGACATCGCCAAGATCGCGGCCTGCGTCGCAGCGGCGGACAAGGATCCGATGCACTATGCGCTGGCCGCCAATCCGCTGCCGAAGACGCCCCTGAAGAAGATCATGGTGCCGACGACGGCGGGAACGGGCTCCGAGACCTCCGCGACGACGATCTTCGCCGGGCCGGAAGGCAAGAAACTCTGGATCTGGGGGCCGGAGACCAAGGCCGACCTCGTCCTGCTCGATCCGGCGCTGACGGTGACCTTGCCGGCCAACCTGACGGCCTGGTGTGGCCTTGATGCCTTCGTGCACGCTTTCGAGGCGGCGACCAACTGCAATGCCCATGCTGGTGCAGCGCTTTATGCGCATGCGGCGCTGGGCCTTTTGACGGAGGCGCTGGAGACGGCGGTGAAGAACCCGGCGGATATCGCGGCGCGCGGCAAGGTGTTGCTCGGCTCGTGTTATGCCGGCGTCGCTATCGACAATTGCGGCACCGCGATCGCCCACAATATCAGCCACGCGCTGGCCGGCCTCGCGCCCGTGCACCACGGGCTCGCCACGGCGCTGGGGTTCGAGGCGACGCTGGCCTGGCTTGCCGAGGCCGATTCGGTCGAGCTTGCCGCTGCGGCACGCGCCTGTGGCCTCTCCGATCCGGCGCTGCTGCCGGGTTTCGTCAGCGATCTCATGGACCGCTGCGGCATCGTCCGCGCGCTGCCCAAGGCCTTCGCCGATTTTTCCGCCGAAGATCTCGCCCGCGAAATGCGCGCGCCGGAAAACCAGCCGATGCGCCGCGCGACGATCCGCGATGTCTCGGATGCCGATATCGATAGGATCGCCGCCACGATGATGGCTCTGCCTCGTACGCTCTAAGGATTCGCCATGACCGAACAGTATAGCCGCGCCTATTGGGAACAGCGCCTTGCCGGCCTCTCGCTGGCGCGTGGGCATTTCATCGATGGCAAGGTCGTGCCAGCAGCCTCCGGCCGCACCTTTACCCGCACGCGGCCAATGGACGGTCAGCCCGGCGCGGTTTTGGCCCGCGGCGATGCCGCCGATGTCGATGCTGCCGTCGCCTCGGCCCGCAAGGCCTTTGCCAGCAGTATCTGGCGGGCCAGGGAGCCGCTGGAGAAGAAGAAGGTCATGTTGCGTTGGGCGGAGCTGATCCGTGCCCATGGCGAAGAACTGGCGCTTCTGGAAACGCTCGATGTCGGCAAGCCGGTTCAGGCATCGCTCGGTGTGGATGTGCGGCTCTGCGCCGATGGCATCCAGTATTACGGCGAGATGATCGACAAGCTCTATGACGAGATCGCGCCGACGGGGCCGAAGGCCCGCGCGCTGGTGCGCAAGGTGCCGCTCGGCGTCGTCGCGGCGATCACGCCATGGAACTATCCGATGATCATCGATGCCTGGAAGCTTGGGCCGGCGATTGCCGCCGGCAATTCCGTCGTGCTGAAGCCGGCGGAGCAGTCCTCGCTTTCGGCGTTGAAGTTGGCGGAGCTCGCCGTCGAGGCCGGGCTTCCGGCCGGCGTCTTCAATGTCGTCACCGGCTTCGGCGAGGAGGTCGGCAAGCCGCTGGCGCTGCATGGGGATGTCGACATGGTCGCCTTCACCGGCTCGACCGAGGTCGGCAAGCTGATCATGGGCTATGCGGCGCAATCCAACCTCAAGCGGGTGGCGCTGGAGCTGGGCGGCAAGTCGCCGCTCGTCGTCTTCGAGGATGCCGATCTCGATGCGGCGGCCAGTGCCGCCGCCTGGGGCTGCTTCTACAATTCCGGCGAAACCTGCCATGCCGCCACGCGCCTCGTCGTGCATCGCTCGGTGCAGGATGCCCTCATCGCGAAGATCGAGGCGGTGGTGAAGCGCGAGATCGCGCTCGCGCACCCCTTCGAGCCCTCGGCGCAGATCGGCGCGCTGATCGAGGCGGAGCATATGGAAAAGGTGCTCGGGCTGATCGCGGCGGGCGAGAAGGACGGTGGTCACCGGGCCTTCGGGGCGGAGCGGGTGCTGTCGGAAACGGGCGGTTATTACGTCTCGCCGGGTGTGATCACCGACGTGACGAACGACATGCGCATCGCCCGGCAGGAGATTTTCGGCCCCGTCCTCGCGGCCATCGGTTTCGACACGGAGGAGGAGGCGCTCGCGATCGCCAACGACACGATTTACGGTCTGGCCGGCGCGGTGTTCACCCGCGACATGGACCGGGCGCATCGCTTCTCCGAAGCCATCCATGCCGGCACGGTCTGGATCAACACTTATGACATGTCGAATTTCGCGACGCCCTTCGGCGGCTTCAAGCAATCCGGTTTCGGCCGCGACCGCTCGGTGCATGCGATCGACAAATATTGCGACTACAAGACGATCTGGCAGCAGTTCAGCTAAGGTTTAACGGGGAGGAGCGGCACATGAGCAAGATCGTTTCCATCGTGATCAGCCATCATCGGCTGCCGCTCGATCCGCCGTTCAAGGCGAGCTGGGATGGTCGCCCGCGTCGGCAATTCGATGCGACGATCGTGCGGGTGCGGGATGACGAGGGGCGCGAGGGCATCGGTTCGGGCGACCTGATGAAGGGGTTCGAGGGACACGAGGACCTGTTCATCGGCCAGGACCCGCGCCATTTGGAGCGGCACTACGAGGTTCTGTCGCATATAAATTTCCACTATGGCCGCTGCTGGCCGCTCGATCTCGCGCTGTGGGACCTCGCCGGCAAGGTGACGGGTGAGCCGGTCTGGCGCATGCTGGGCGGACGGGCCGATCGCGTGCGGCTCTATGCCTCCTCCGGCGTGCTGCGCGATCCCGCCGCCATGGCCGATCAGGCCGAGCGCTATGTCGCCGAGGGTTTTCCGGCGATGAAGGTGCGTTTTTCCTCCTCCACCGGCGGGCGCAATGGCTGGCGCGACGATGTGAAGGCGCTGGAGGCCATCCGCGCCCGCGTCGGCGACCGGCTGGAGCTGATGGTGGATTGCAACCAGGGTTGGCGTATGCCCTGGGACACGACGCTGCCCTGGACCTTCAAGGACGCACTGGTCGTGGCGCGCGAACTGGAACGGCTCGGCATCTACTGGATGGAGGAGCCGCTGCACCGCTCCGACCGCAAAGGCATGAAGGCGCTCAAGGAAGCGACCGATATCCGCATCGCCGGCGGCGAGATGACGCGCGAACTCTACGAGTTCCGCGACATCATCGAGGAGCGTGCCTTCGACGTCATCCAGCCTGACGTGGCGCTGGTCGGCGGCATCACCGGCTGCCGGCGGCTCGCCTTCCAGGCGCGTGAGGCGGGTGTCACCTTCACCCCGCACTCCTGGACGAACGGCATCGGCGTGCTGGCGAATGCCCATCTGACGGCCGGTGCTGGCGACGCCCCCTTCCTCGAATATCCCTACGACGCGCCGGAATGGAGCGAGGAGCGCCGTGATTACCCGCTCGCGGCCCCCCTGCGTCACGAGAACGGCTGGCTGCTGCTGGGTGAAGTGCCGGGGCTCGGCATTGCGCTCGATGAGGACAGGCTGACGGCGACGCGCATCGGCTGAGACGCTTCGCCCTCTTGACATCCGCCCCGTGGAGGCCGACTTCACGGGGAGAAGGACGCGAAGGAGACGAGCCATGAGCGAGGCAGCCCGCACGACGATCGACCAGGCGGAAGTCGACCGCTTTTCGGCGATGGCCGCCGAGTGGTGGGACCCGACCGGCAAGTTTCGGCCGCTGCACAGGTTCAACCCTGTCCGGCTCACCTATATCCGTGACATGGTCTGCGGCCAGTTCGGCCGCGACCCCAGGGCGCATCGCCCGCTGGAAGGCCTGCGCATCCTCGATATCGGCTGCGGCGGCGGCCTGCTCTCCGAGCCGATGGCGCGCATGGGGGCCGATGTGCTCGGTGCGGATGCCTCCGAAAAGAACATCGGCATCGCCAAGGCGCATGCGGCCGGCAGCGGCGTTCCCGTCGATTATCGCGCGGTGACGGCGGAAGCGCTGGCCGAGGCCGGTGAAAGCTTCGACGTCGTGCTCAACATGGAAGTGGTCGAGCACGTCTCCGACGTCGATTTCTTCCTCACCACCTGCGCCTCCATAGTGCGTCCCGGCGGCATGACCTTCGTCGCCACGATCAACCGTACGATGAAGGCGGCAGCGCTGGCGATCTTCGCCGCGGAAAACGTGCTGCGCTGGCTGCCGCGCGGCACGCATCAATATGAAAAGCTGGTGCGTCCGGAAGAGATCGAAAAGCCGCTCAACGCTGCCGGCCTGACGGTGACGGACCGTACCGGCGTGTTCTTCAATCCGCTGTTGAACCAGTGGAATCTGTCGAAGGACATGGATGTGAATTACATGCTGGTGGCCCGCCGCGCCTCGGCCTGATCAGGCTTTCAGCGTCTTCACGATGTCCAGCAGGTCCTGCTGTCCGTCGGCATTGTAGCCGGCGATGGCCTTTACACGTTCCCGGTCGATGACAATGGCATTGCCGTCGGGGCAGAACGGCGCCTTGAAGGTGAAGGCGCGGGGTGTCGGCCCGTGGTCGTGCAAGAATTCCAGACGTTCGGCCCCATCGGCCCAGACGGGCTGCGTGCCCTCCGCCACCCACCAGAGCGCCAGCGCGGGCCAGGCCTGGCGCTGGTTCCAGTTGCGGGCGTGTTTCAGCGCGTCGGCGTGCACGCCGCTATAGGTGAAGGCCATGAGGGCTTCGAGGCATGTCCAGAGCGAGAGCGAGGAGGGCGCGTCTTCGAAACCGCTGTCCTGGAGGAAGCGCGGATAGACCTTTTCGCCCCAGCTTTCCGGTCCCGGCACATCGTCATAGCCGGAGCGGCCGACATAGCCTTCCGCCCGCTTTGCCGCTTCGAAATTCAAGGGCTCGCGCAGGCGAAATCCTTCGACGCGGAGGCTTTCGTAGTCATCGACATGGAGGCCGAAATTGTAGGCGGCGAGGTGGTGGCCGCGCATCAATTGGTATCGTCCGGCAGGACGGGCAGGGGCGCGATCTCGACGCCTTCGTCCAGGAGATCACGCACCTCCTCGGCCGAGGCCTTACCGATCAGGCCGCGCTGCTCGGTCTCGCCATAGTGGATCTTGCGGGCTTCTTCCGGGAAGCGCTCGCCGACATCCTCGGAATTGGCGCGGATCGCCGTGACGATCTCGCGCAGCTTGCTTATCATTTCCTTCTGGCCGGCCTGCATGACCATATCCTGCCGCGTCTCCTTCTTGCGCGCGGTGGAGACGGAGGGGGCCATCAGGCGCTTGGCGACATGGGGCGAACCGCAGGTCGGACAGGTGACGAGCGCCATCGTCTGCTGGCGGTCGAAATCGTCCGCCGAGCCGAACCAGCCTTCGAAGGTGTGGCCGTTGTCGCAGGAGAGTTCGTAGCGGATCACGCGGCGACACCTCCCTTCGCGGATGGGCCCGACACGTCGAGCGAGAAGGCCCGGCCATTGCGCAGGTTGGGGATCTTGTCGTGCGCTGTCTTGACGGCGGCGATGTCGATGTCGGCGAGCACGATGGCTTCTCCCGTGCCGCCGGCAGAGGCCAGCACGCGGCCCCAGGGGTCGATGATGATGGAATGGCCGAAGGTTTCGCGGCCGTCCTCATGCACGCCCGCCTGTGCGGCGGCGATCATATAGACGCCGTTCTCGATGGCGCGGGCCCGCAGCAGGATCTCCCAGTGCGCCTCGCCCGTCTGGCGGGTAAAGGCGGCCGGTACGGAGATGATCTCGGCCCCGGCCTGCGCCTGGGTCTTGAAGAGTTCCGGGAAGCGCACGTCGTAGCAGATCGCAAAGCCGAGCTTGGCGAAGGGCAGGTCCGCCATACGCGCGACGGCGCCCGGCGAATAGACTGCGCTTTCACGCCAGCTCTCGCCATTGTCGAGATCGACGTCGAACATATGGATCTTGTCGTAGCTGCAAATCTTCGCGCCATCGGGGCCGAAGAGGAAACCGCGATTGGCGACCTTGCCGTCGGCAAGCGCGATGGCCGTGGAGCCGACATGGACATGGATGCCGAATTCGCTCGCAAGCGCCGACGCCGCCGCGACGACGAGATCGTCGGCCTCGCTGCGCAGGATGGCGCGCAGGCCCGCGCGGTCGCGCTGCAACGCGCCGGTCATTTCCGGCGTCTGGACATAGACGGCGCCCTTGGCGGCCGCCTCGCGCACGAGCCGCCGCATCGTCTCCACGTTGCGGACGGGATCGGTCCCGGAGCACATCTGGAGGGCGGCGATCGTGACGGTCATATCCTGTCCTCTCAGGCGGCCAGCAGGGCGTCGAGTTCGCCGGCGCGTTCCAGCGCATGCAGGTCGTCGCAGCCGCCGACATGGCGGTCGTTGATGAAAATCTGCGGGAAGGTGTTGCGGCCGTTGGCGCGCTTGATCATTTCCTGGCGGATATCAGGCGCATAGGTTGCGTCATGCTCCTCGAAGGTCACGCCTTTCGTCTCCAGGAGTTTCTTCGCGGCGCTGCAATAGCCGCAGAACTGACGCGTGTAGATCACCACCGAAGGCATGTTTTCCGCTCCAAAGCTTGAAAAATCATCTTTTATATAGGTCCGGGAAGCGCCCTTGCAAAGGTCAAAACGGTGACATCCGCAACCCCGGCGCGCTTCAATGTGCGGGTGACGGCCGAAACGGTGGCCCCTGTCGTATAGACGTCGTCGACCAGCACGACGCGGCGGCCGAAAAGCTTTTCACGCCCCTCAGGCGTGATGGAAAAGGCGCCGCGCACATTCTCCTCGCGTGCCCTCGGGCCGAGACCGATCTGACGGCGGGTGCGCTTCGTGCGGCGCACGGCGTCGATGAGGACGGGCTTGCCGGAAAAGGCCGCGAGCGCGCGAGTGAGTTCCGCCGACTGGTTGAACTTGCGCCAGACGAGGCGAAAGCGATGAAGCGGCACGGGCACGATGAGGTCGGCCGCCTCGACGGCGCCATCGCCGGCGCGCAGCATCCACTGCGCCATCATCGGCGCGAGGTCGGTGCGGTCGCGATACTTCAACGACTGCACGAGCACGCGGGCGAGGTCATCATAGAGCGCGACCGAGCGCAGGCGATCGAAGGGCGGCGGATTGGCGATGGCATCGGCGCTGAGGATGCCGGGACCGAGATCGTGTGAGAAGGGCGTGCCGAGCACCTCGCAATAGGGGCGCTCGATGAAGGCGAGCCTCGACCAGCATTTCGGGCAGAGGCTTGCCTTGCTACCGGTGAGGATGCCGCAGCCGGCGCAGGCGGGCGGATAGACGAGATCAAGTGCCGCGTCGGCAAGGCTGCGCAGCCGGCGGGCGAAAACCTGCCGGAGCGGGACCGTTGGCACTGTCTCGGCCTCGATTTCGCCCATGCGGTTGACATTAGCGGCCCTTAGCGGCCAAAGCGAAGGAAATTCGAAAGGGATCTTGTCCATGGAAACGCTGTTCGACCACGCCCTGATCGATACCAACCGCCGCCGCGCCCTCGCCGCCGGGCCGGCCGATTTTCTGCTCGATATCGTGGCGCAGGAGCTGGCCGAGCGCCTTGGTGTCATCGACCGCCGTTTCGAACGAACCGTCGAGCTGCATGGTCATACCGGTGCTGCCGCGCGCGCCATCGCCGCGACCGGCAAGGTGGATGGCCTCGAGCGGGTGGAAAGCGATCCGCATTTCGCAGCACCTGGCGAGGTGCTGACCGTTTCACCGCTCGAAACCGTGCCGCTCGAACCGCAATCGGCCAATCTCATCGTCTCGCCGCTCGCGCTGCACCTGACCAATGACACGCCCGGCGTCTTCGTGCAGATCCGCCGGGCGCTGAAGCCGGATGGACTGTTCCTCGCCGCCATTCCCGGCAGCGGGACCTTGCAGGAACTGCGCGAGGTGTTGCTGGCGGCCGAGAGCGAAGCGACCGGCGGGGCGAGCCCGCGGGTCATTCCGTTTCCGGATGTGCGGGACGTCGGGGCGCTCTTGCAGCGCGGCGGCTTTGCACTGCCGGTCACGGACAAGGAGACCTATACGGTCCGCTACGATTCGATTTTCCCGCTGATGAAGGACCTGCGCGCGATGGGTATGGCCAATCCGCTTGCCGGCCGCAGCCGGCGGCCTTTGACGCGCGGCATTCTTCTGCGTGCGGCCGAACTTTATGCGGAGCGCTTTTCCGATCCCGACGGACGCATCCGCGCGAGTTTTTCGATTATCTACGTATCAGGCTGGGCGCCGCATGAAAGCCAGCAGAAGCCGCTGAAGCCGGGCTCGGCGACGATGCGCCTTGCTGATGCGCTGAAACAGGGTGGTCCGGAATAGGAGTTATTTCCAGGAGTCCAGTAGCGCCGTATTGATGGTCTCCAGGACTGTCTGCAGATTGCCGCTCAGGGCGCCAAGGCCGCCGAGGAGGCCAACGGTGATCAATCCGGCCAACAAGCCGTATTCGATCGCGGTCGCGCCCTCGGTGGCGGAGAGGAAGGATTTCAGCAGTCTAGGCACCATTCCTGCTCTCCCCAATCACTCTGTTTATCTGCTCAGCAGCCGTTACCCCGGCCGTTGTCATCGATGATGCAGACGGCGCCGGGCATTTCCTGCAGAACGCTGCGGCGAACCGTGTAGCGCTTGCCGGTTTCCGACGGGATCGATCCCGTCGAAATCATGTCGAACTCATCGGGCACGTTGGCCATCATGCGCTTGTCGGACTTGGCCGAGAGGACCGGGGTCAGGACGAGCGCAAGGGCGATCACCGCCGTGCCGAACAGCAGAGCAAGATTGAGTGCACCGGTCCGGGTATCGCCGGCCGGCGTGAAATCCTTCTCCTGAACGGTTTTCCAGAAGTCTTCGTCACGCATAACAGGTCTCGTAAGCATTCATTGCAACGTTAAGCCCAATCTTTGAACGACGGTGCTAAACGATTGCTTAACGAGAACTGAAAAATTGAGGGTAAATCCCTGCCGAATACCGGATTGTCAGCAATTCATGGGGATAACGCCTGTCCCGAAACGTTCAGAGCAGATCCATGAGGAAGGGGATCAGCGGTTCGTCGGCGGGGGGCATCGGATAATCGCGCAAGGCTTTGGGGCGAACCCACTTGACGGCCTGACCCTCGCGCCCGTGCGCCGTGCCCTCGAAACGGCGACAGACATAGAGCGGCATCAGCAGATGGAAGTCGTCATAGGTGTGGCTGGCGAAGGTGAGCGGCGCCAGGCATGGAATCTTCGTGGTGATGCCGAGTTCCTCGTCCATTTCGCGGATCAGCGTCTCCTCGGGCGTCTCGCCCGGTTCGACCTTGCCGCCGGGAAATTCCCAGAGGCCGGCAAGCGACTTGCCCTCGGGGCGCTGGGCAAGAAGCACGCGGCCATCGGTATCGACCAGCGCGCAGGCGGCGACGAGCAGGATGCGGCGCGGTTTTACTGAAATCTCGGTCATGCCGCGTTCGGCCCCCGGTAGCTGTAGCGATAGACGTCCTTGAAGCCGGCGCGGCGGTAGAGCGCGAGGGCGGCGGCGTTGTCCGCCTCCACCTGCACCCAGGCCTGGCGCGCACCCTTGAGCTTGGCCCAGCGCAGCGCCGCATGCAGGACGGCGGTGCCGGTGCCTTGGCCGCGGCGTGCTTCCGCAACGCCGAGCTGGAGGATGCCGGCGAGGTCGTTGTCCTGCACGGCGAGCGTGACGGCCGTCGGGCCGAAATCCGTCTCCTCGAAGATGAAGAGGCCGACCTCGGGCTTGATGGCATTGATGATTTCGGTGAGGCCAGGCTTGAGTGCCGGATCGTCACCGGCAACGCGGATGCGGGCATCAACGAAACGGCCGACATCGCGGCTTGGCAGGTGGTCGACGCCGTCCTCTCGGGAGAGATCGGCGAGGTTCGCCGTCATGACGATCGTGTGGCCGATATCGACCCAGCCGGCATCATCCATGAAGGCAATCAGTTGCGGCGGTGTCAGCGGCGTCTGGCGCACCAGCAGCGGGCGGCCATAGTCGGCAAACCGCTTGGCGGCCTTCTCCAGACGGATTGCAATGTCCCTGATGTCAGAGGGATCGAGCGGGTTGACGGAATTCAACCGGCGCGAGGGATGGCCGGCGGTCAGCCGGCAGAGCCAGCTGCCGTCATACTGGGCGCTGGCCGCAGGCCAGGCGCGAAAGCCAACGGCCTCGAGCCGGCGGACTTTGGGAAGGTCGCTCATCGTCTTCTGTCCGGAAGGGGTCACGCTGTTTACCCCTTAGCTGCGGTAGTCGCCGTTGATCTCGACATATTCCTTGGTGAGGTCGCAGGTCCAGACCGTGGCTTTACCGTTGCCGAGGCCGATCTCGACGCGAACGGCGATGTCTTCCTGCCTCATCACAGCCGTTGCCGCGGCCTCGGAATAGGTCGGATCCCGCTCGCCGTCGACGGCGACGCGCACGTCGCCGAACCAGATGGCGAGGCGGTCGCGGTCGGCCATCTCGCCGGACTTGCCGACGGCCATCACGATGCGGCCCCAGTTGGCATCCTCGCCGGCGACGGCGGTCTTGACCAGCGGGGAATTGGCGATCGACAGCGCGATGCGCTTGGCGGCATCGTCGTTTTCGGCGCCTTCGACTGACACGGCCACCATCTTGCGCGCACCTTCGCCGTCGCGCACGACCTGAAGGGCGAGATCGCGCAGGAGATCGTTGAGCGCAGCGCGGAAGCCATCGAGCGAAGCGTCGTCAGCCGTTACGGGCGCCTGGCCTTCGGCGGCACCCGTCGCAAAGAGCATCAGCGTATCCGACGTCGAGGTATCGCTGTCGACGGTAACGGAATTGAAGGTCGGGCCGACGCCTGCCGACAGCAGTGATTGCAACACGGGCGCGGGAATGGCGGCATCGGTGACGACGAAGGAGAGCATGGTCGCCATGTCGGGCGCGATCATGCCGGCCCCCTTGGCGATGCCGTTGATGCGCACGGTGACGCCGCCGAGGTCTGCGGTTCGGGTCGCGACCTTCGGATAGGTATCCGTCGTCATGATCGCCTTGGCGGCCTCGAACCAGAAGTCCTCGGTGCCGGTGCTGGCCAGGCCGTCGAGTACGCCGGAGAACTTCGTGGCATCCAGCGGTTCGCCGATCACGCCCGTCGAGGCGAGGAAGACGTCGCTTTCGGCGCAGCCGATCGCTTTGGCAGCGGCTTCGGCGGTCATCTTGGTCGATTCACGGCCCTTGCGGCCGGTAAAGGCATTGGCATTGCCGGAATTGACGACCACGGCGCGGGCAACGCCGCCGGGCAGGTTGGCACGGCAGAAATCGACCGGGGCGGAGGGGCACTTGGAACGGGTGAAGACGCCGGCGACGGTCGCGGGGCGGTCGAACACCATCATCAGCACGTCGGTGCGGTTCTTGTACTTGATCCCGGCGGCGGCGGTTGCCATGCGCACGCCGCGGACGGGCGGCATTTCGGCATAGGTCTTCGGAGCGAGCGGGGAGATGGAACCGGACATGCGTGCTTTCCTGTGTGAAGAAAGGCCCGGCGGTAAACGCCGGGCCATGGTTTTTTACTGCTGGCCTTCAGTTGCCGGGGCAGCTTCGTCTTCACCCGCGGCTTCCTGCTTGTTGACCGCGTCGTAGGCGGTCTTCAGCGCGGCGTCCTGGATGTCGACGGGGGCTGCGGCCTTGGCCTTCGCCAGAAGCTCGAGATACTTGTCGCGCATGACGAGCTGGCGAACCTGCGGCTCGACCTGGTCAAGTGCCGGGGGCTGCTGCTTGCGCTTGTCTTCGATCTTGATGACGTGGAAGCCGAACTGGGTCTTCACCGGCTCCTTGGAATAGGCACCTTTTTCGAGCGCGAAGGCGGCTGCTTCGAATTCCGGAACCATACGGCCCTTGCCGAAATAGCCGAGGTCGCCGCCTTCGGACTTGTTCGGGTCCGTCGACTTTTCCTTGGCGATTTCGATGAAATCTTTGCCGGCATCGAGATCCTTGATGATCGCCTTGGCCTCTTCCTCGGTCTTGACGAGGATGTGCCGGGCGCGGATTTCGTCTTCCGGCGTGATGGCGGCGATTTCCTTTTCGTAGCGCGCCTTCACTTCGTCCGGCGTCACGGCGTCGACGACATGCTTCTTGAAATAAGCATTGTGCAGCTCGCGGTCCGTGAGGAAGGCGAGGCGCTGCTTGAAGTCGGCGCTGTCCTTCAGGCCTTCCTTGTCGGCGTCCGATGCAAGCAGCTTGACGTCGATGATCGAGGAGAGGGCGGCAACGCGCTTCTGCTCGTCCGGCAGGTTGGCAAGCTGCGGGTCGAGGCCGGCAATGGCGAGCTTCAGTTCCGATTCGTGGATCTCGGTGGCGCCGACCTTGGCGACAACCGGATCGGCGGCAGCGTCTTCAGCGCGAACGCTGGTGCTTGCGGCAGCAATCGCGATGAGGGCGACGGCTGCGAGCTTGCTATACTTGAACATATTCGATGAGACCTTTCACATCCTCGCCGGAATCGGGGAGATATCCGGTGCCAGGGGCCTCAACACCACCAGAATGTGGCAGTTGTGCAACCGCCTGAGCCGTTGACATCATTCGACCCCCCTCTTATCTGTCACGCAATCCCGCGTCCAGAACAGTTTCCGGGCGTTTCACGGCTTTGCGCGCAAATAACGTGCGACCTGTCACGCGCCGGGCGCCACAAAGAAAGGACCATCCTGATGGTCAGCCTCGGCGGCATTGCCCGCAAGTTGTTCGGTTCCTCGAACGATCGCCGCGTCCGTTCCTATAAGCCGCGCGTCGACGCCATCAATGCGCTGGAGCCTGAAATCAAGGCATTGTCCGACGAGGCGCTGCGTGCCAAGACGGTGGAATTCCGCGAACAGCTCGCGAGCGGCAAGACGCTCGACGATATTCTGGTGCCGGCCTTCGCGGTCGGCCGCGAGGCGGCGTTCCGCGTTCTCGGTCTGCGTCCCTTCGACGTCCAGCTGATCGGCGGCATGATCCTGCACGAGAAGTCGATCGCCGAAATGAAGACCGGTGAAGGCAAGACGCTCGTCGCGACGCTTCCCGTCTATCTCAACGCGCTCGCCGGCAAGGGCGTGCATGTCGTGACGGTCAACGACTATCTCGCCAGCCGCGACAGCGCCCAGATGGGCAAGATCTACGGCTTCCTCGGCCTGACCACCGGCGTCATTGTGCATGGCCTCGACGACGACCAGCGCCGCGCCGCCTACGCCTCCGACATCACCTACGCGACGAACAACGAACTCGGTTTCGACTATCTGCGCGACAATATGAAGTACGAGCGCGGCCAGATGGTGCAGCGCGGCCACTTCTTCGCCATCGTCGACGAAGTCGACTCGATCCTCGTCGACGAAGCGCGCACGCCGCTGATCATTTCCGGCCCGCTCGACGACCGCTCCGACCTCTACACGACGATCGACGCCTATATCCCCCTGCTGGATGAGGCGGATTACGAAATCGACGAGAAGCAGCGTTCGGCCAACTTCTCCGAAGTCGGCACGGAGAAGCTCGAAAACCTGCTGCGTCAGGCGGGTCTTCTCAAGGGCGAATCGCTCTATGACGTCGAGAACGTCGCCATCGTCCACCACATCAACAACGCGCTGAAGGCCCACAAGCTCTTCACCCGCGACAAGGATTACATCGTCCGCAACGACGAGATCGTCATCATCGACGAATTCACCGGCCGCATGATGCCGGGCCGCCGCTATTCGGAAGGCCAGCACCAGGCGCTCGAAGCCAAGGAAAAGGTCACGATCCAGCCGGAAAACCAGACGCTGGCCTCGATCACCTTCCAGAATTATTTCCGCATGTATTCCAAGCTCGGCGGCATGACCGGCACGGCCTCCACAGAAGCCGAGGAATTCGGCAACATCTACGGTCTCGAAGTCGTGGAAGTGCCGACCAATCTGCCGATCCAGCGTCTTGACGAGGACGATGAGGTCTATCGGACCGTCGAGGAGAAGTACAAGGCGATCATCCAGGAGATCAAGGACGCCCGCGAGAAGGGCCAGCCCGTCCTCGTCGGCACGACCTCGATCGAAAAATCCGAATATCTCGCCGAGCGTCTGCGCATGGCCGGTTTCAAGGATTTCCAGGTCCTCAACGCCCGCTACCACGAGCAGGAAGCCTATATCGTTTCGCAGGCCGGCGTTCCCGGCGCGGTGACGATCGCCACCAACATGGCCGGCCGCGGCACCGACATCCAGCTCGGCGGCAACCTCGAAATGCGCCTCGAGCGCGATCTCGCCGAGATGGAGCCGGGCCCGGAGCGTGATGCCAAGCGCGATCAGATCATCGCCGAGGTCAAGCAGCTTAAGGAAAAGGCGCTTGCCGGCGGCGGTCTCTACGTTCTCGCTACCGAGCGTCACGAAAGCCGCCGCATCGACAATCAGCTGCGCGGCCGTTCCGGCCGTCAGGGCGACCCGGGCCGCTCGAAGTTCTTCCTGTCGCTGCAGGACGACCTGATGCGCATCTTCGGCTCCGAGCGCATGGATTCGATGTTGCAGAAGCTGGGTCTCAAGGAAGGCGAGGCGATCGTCCATCCCTGGATCAACAAGGCTCTGGAGCGCGCGCAGAAGAAGGTCGAAGCCCGCAACTTCGACATCCGCAAGAACCTCCTGAAATATGACGACGTGCTGAACGACCAGCGCAAGGTCATCTTCGAGCAGCGCATCGAGCTGATGGACAGCGAGAACCTGTCCGAGATCGTCACCGATATGCGCAACGAAGTGGTCGAGAACCTCGTTCGCCTGAGTATCCCGGAAAATGCCTATGCCGAGCAGTGGGACGTTCCCGGCCTCAAGAAGGGCGTTCTCGAACAGCTGAACCTCGACCTGCCGATCGAAGCCTGGGCGGCTGAGGAAGGCATCGACGAGAAGGACATTCTGGAGCGCCTGCACAAGGCCGCCGATGCCGCCGCCGCCGACCGTGCGGAACGCTTCGGTCCCGAGATCATGACCTATGTCGAGCGCTCCGTGCTGCTCCAGACGCTGGACATGCTGTGGCGCGAGCACATCGTCAATCTCGATCACCTGCGCTCCGTCATCGGTTTCCGTGGCTATGCCCAGCGCGACCCGCTGCAGGAATACAAGGCCGAGGCCTTCGAGCTCTTCCAGGCGCTGCTCGCCAACCTGCGCCAGACCGTGACGTCGCAGCTGATGCGCGTCGAGCTGGTGCGCCAGGCCGCCGACAGCCCGGCCCCGGTGCCGCCGGAAATGGAAGGCCACCACATCGACGGCACGACCGGCGAGGACGATTTCGGCGAAGGCAGCGGTGGCTTCATGGCGGTTGCCGCGGAAAACCGCGATCCGAACGATCCGTCGACCTGGGGCCACGTTTCTCGCAACGAACCCTGCCCCTGCGGCTCGGGCAAGAAGTACAAACATTGCCACGGCGCCTTCGAACAGGCCTGATGGAAATGGAAATGCAAAATGCCGCCTTCGGGCGGCATTTTCTTTTCGAGCCGGCAAGAGCCTCCGGCGCCGACCCAACCGTTTGTTAACCCTGATCTGACAAGACTGACGCTGGTAGAGTTTTGCGTTCGGGTTCCTGTGTTGATGGCGGTCATTCAATCGGCGGAGAGGTTGCTGCCATCGAGCCTTCGCGGCAAGGCGGAGCCTCTGTTGCGCGCCGTCGCGGCCATTCTCGCCAGCGACGATCCGCGCAACCTCGCCCAGCGCATGGCGCTGATCGCTTTTGCCATCCGCGTTGCCAGTGCGGCCATCGCCTTCATCTCGCAGATCATTCTTGCCCGCGTGATGGGCGAGTTCGAATACGGCATCTTCGTCTTCGTCTGGGCGATCGTCGTCATTTTCGGCGACATGTCCTGTCTCGGCTTCCACACGACGGTCGTGCGCTTTCTGCCGGATTATGTCGGCCGCGCCGCCTATGCGGAAATCCGCGGCCTGACCTCGACGGCGCGTATCTTCGCCATGCTCTCCTCGACGGCGCTCGCGGTGGCGGGTTTCCTGACGCTCTGGCTCTTCCGCGACCGCGTTGCCGATTACTATGTCGTGCCGCTCTTCGTCGGCCTGTTCTGCATGCCGATGATCGCGCTCGGCGACGTTCTGGAAAGCACCGCGCGGGCCCATAGCTGGGCCGTCGTGGCGCTGAGCCCGACCTATATCGTCCGCCCGCTGCTCATCCTCGTCTTCATGGTTCTGGCCGTCTGGCTGGGTGAGCCGCACACGGCGCTGACGGCGATGGTGGCTGCCCTTGCCGCCACCTATCTCACCACCGTCGCGCAGTTCTTCAACATCGTGCGCCGGCTCGGCAAGCGTTATCTCGCCGGACCGCACAAGGTCGAATTCGGTCTCTGGATCAAGGCGGCATTGCCGATCTTCCTGATCGAGGGTTTCGGCTTCCTGCTCACCAATTCCGACGTCATCGTCGTCGGCCTGTTCCTCGATCCGGAAAGCGTCGCCATCTATTTCGCAGCGGCCAAGACCATGGCGCTGGTGCATTTCGTGTTCTTCTCGGTGAAGGCCGCGGCCGCGCCGCGCTTTTCCGCGATGTTTGCAGCCGGTGACCGTGTGGGGCTGGCGCGTTTTGCCGGCGAGACTGCGCGCTGGAGTTTCTGGCCGTCGCTTGCCGTCGGGCTCTCCGTGCTGGCGGCCGGCCATCTCCTGCTGTCGCTGTTCGGCCCGGCCTTCACGGCGGGCTGGGGCCTGATGTTCATCCTCTTTGCCGGCATTCTCGCCAAGGCGCTCGTCGGGCCGGGCGAGGTGCTGCTGACCATGTGCGGCGAGCAGAAGCTGTGCGTCGCCGTCTATGCCGTGGCGCTTGCCGCCAACATCACCTTCAACGTCACGCTCATTCCGCTCTTCGGCCTCGTCGGGGCGGCCTCCGCCACGGCCGGCGCCATGGTTGTCGAGGCGCTGCTGCTGCACATCGCCGTGCGGCGAAAACTTTCCATCCTTCTCTTCGCCTTCGCCGATCCGGTGACGGCAAAACTTGCCAATGGGACGGACCACCATGACCGATAGTCACGGCTTCGACCACACGATCGCCGCCGGCCGCGCCCAGGCCGCCATTCCGCCCGCCCCGCCGCTGGCGCAGCCGCCGGCCGACCAGCGCTTCGCCGTCGGTCGCCCCGGCCGTTCACTCGCGATCTATCCCGCGACGGCCGGCTACGAGTTGCAGCAGGAACTCGACTTCCTGTCGAACCGCGTGATGGAGCCGAACGTCTTCTTCACCGGCCGCTTCCTGGCGCCCGCCATGCCGCGCCTGGAAGACCGCATGGTGCGCCTCTCGGTCATTCGCGACGAGGCGGGCGGGCGCAGCCGTATGCGCTTCCTCATGCCTTTCTCCGTCGAAAAGCCGGGCTTCTCCATCGGCTCCAGCATCCTGCGTGCCTGGTCGAACCCGTTTGGCCCGCTCGGCACGCCGCTGGTCGATGCGGAGGAGGCGGCTGAAACGCTCGACAATTTCCTGGAGGTGATGGGCGGTCCCAATACCGGGTTGCCGGCCATTCTCGTCCTGCCAGATCTGCGCCTCAACGGCGCCTTCGCCCAGCTGATCCGCGCCGTTGCGATTGGCCGCAACCTGCCCGTCACGGTGACCGACACCTATCGCCGGCCGATGCTGGACAGCCTGCTCGACGGCCAGACCTATCTGCAAAAGGCCATGTCGCCGGAGCATTTTCGCGAGTTGCGCCGGCAATGGCGCAAGCTCAATGGCATGGGTCTGCTCAGCTACAATGTCGCCCGCCAGCCCGCCGATATCCGGCTGCGCATGGAAGAGTTCCTGCTGCTCGAGGCCGGGGGCTGGAAGGGCCGTGGCCGCACGGCGATGATCAACGACCGCTACCGCGCCGCCTTTGCCCGCGAGGCGATCAGCAATCTCGCCGAGACCGACGGCGTGCGCATCCACACGCTCGACCTCGACGGCCGCGCCATCGCCTCGATGATCGTCTTCATGATGGGCGGCGAGGCCTATACGTGGAAGACGGCCTATGACGAGGAATTCGCGAAATATTCGCCCGGCAAGCTTCTGGTGGCCGAGCTGACCGAATGGCATCTCGACGACGCCAATATCGCGCGCTCGGATTCCTGTGCGGTGCCGGATCATCCGGTCATGAGCCGGTTCTGGGAAGAGCGTGAGGATATGGGCACGCTGGTCGTCGGGTTGCAGCAGAACCGCGACCGCGACGTGCGCCAGGTGGCGGCCCAGCTGCACCTCTACCGCAACACCCGCAACGTGGCGCGCCTGCTGCGCGACAAGATCCGCTCGCTCGCCCGCCGTTGACGGAACGCATCAGGCGGCGAAGGGCGTCTCCTCCGCCGCGCGCTTGCGCAGCAGATGGCGGATGACCTTGCCCGAGGTCGTCAAGGGCAGCGAATCGACGAAGTCCACCTCGCGGGGATATTCGTGCATCGAAAGCCGCGATTTTACCCATTCGCGGATTTCCACCGCCAGTGCCGGCGAGGGTGTCTGGCCGGGGCGCAGCATGACATAGGCCTTGACGATTTCCGTGCGCACCGGATCCGGCTTGCCGACGGCGGCGGCAAGCTGGACGGCGGGATGGGCGGCCAGGCAATCCTCGATCTCGCTCGGCCCGATGCGATAGCCCGAGGAGGTGATCACGTCGTCGTCACGGCCGAAGAAGGTGACGTAACCCTCCGCGTCCATGCGCCCGAGATCGCCTGTCGTCATCCAGTCGCCGATGAATTTCTCCGCGGTCGCTTGTCCGTTCTTCCAGTAGCCGAGGAACATCACCGGATCGGGCCGCTTGACGGCGACCTGCCCGACGGTGCCGCGCGGTACTTCCCGGCCGTCCGCGTCGATGATCGCGACGACATGGCCCGGGACGGCCTTGCCGATCGGCCCCGGTCGGGACACGCCGAGCTTGCCGATGGAGCCGAGCACGATGTTGCACTCGGTCTGGCCGTAGAATTCGTTGATCGTGATGCCGAGCGTGTCGTGCACCCATTCCCAAGTCTCGCGGCCGAGCGATTCGCCCGCCGAGCCGATGGTGCGCAGGTTCAGCCGGTATTTTTCGCGCGGATTGGCGACCGTCTTCATCAGCCTCAGCGCCGTCGGCGGAATGAAGGCGTTGCGCACGTCCATGTCCTGCATGATGCGATAGGCCATGTCGGGATCGAATTTCTGGCCGGGCGAGGAGACGACGGGCACGCCGAGCAAGAGCGCCGGCAGCAGCACGTTGAGAAGCCCGCCCGCCCAGGCCCAGTCCGACGGCGTCCAGATACGGTCGCCCGGCTGCGGCAGGAATTCGTGGTGCATCTGAAAGCCCGGCACATGGCCGAGCAGCACGCGGTGGCCATGCAGCGCGCCCTTCGGCGGCCCCGTCGTGCCCGACGTGTAGATCATCATCGCCGGATCGTCCGGCCCGCTATCAACGGCGGCGAAGGGGCCGGCATGGCTTTTGACGAGGTTCTGGAAGGATTTTGCCGCTGGATCGCTCGACGGCTGCGTCGTCACAACGAGATTGAGCGTCGGCAATTCCGCACGGATCGGTCCCAGGCGTTCGGCGCCGAAGCGGTTCGTCACGATCGCCCTGGCCTCGGCATTCTTCAGCCGGAACAGCAGCGCATCGGTGCCGAACAGCAGCGCCAGCGGAAGAGCGATGGCGCCGAGCTTGTAGATCGCGACATGGGCGATGACCGTTTCGAAACCCTGCGGCAACAGGATCGCCACGCGGTCGCCGGGACGAACGCCTTCGGCAACAAGGGCTGCCGCAAAGGCGTCGGAGCGGGCGGCGAGTTCGCGATAGGTCATGGAGAGGGGAGCGGCATCCGGCAGGAAATGCTGGAGGCAGACGCGATCCGGCGCGTGGGCGGCCCAGGCATTGGAGACGGCGGTGCCGATGTTGAACCGTTCGGGGATATCCCAGCGGAAATCCCCGTACAGCGCATCATAGGTCGATCTCTCCGAGAGCATCCGCACCACTCCAGTTTGCTGCACTGCAACTAGCATTTCGGAGGGGGCGTCGGCAATGGGCCGCTTTTTGCGGGGTCACGGCCAGGCGAGGCGGTTGTCGACTTCCTCGACCTCCTTCACCGAAGCCGCGATGGTGACGGCGCGCTCGGCCTCCTCTGCCGATCCGACACTGCCTGAAAGGATGATCCGCCGCCCTTTGCAGGTGACGGTAACGTCGGAGGCATCCACGTCGCCGGCGACGGACAGGGCATCCGCCACATGCGCTTCGAGCCAGGCGGGATGCGGCGGCTCGGCATGTTCTGGTTTCTTGCCCTTGAAAGTGGCTTCCTTGAAAACCATGACGCGCTCCTTTGGTCGGGTTAACGGAAGGAAACGCGGGCCTGCGGCATTTGTTCGGTGCGGCTTAAGGGAGAATTAGGACTGTTTCGAAGTCGGACATATCCGCCCCGGAATGGACGTTGCTGCCGAAGGCGTATTGCGGTTAGACCTCTGAATATCGCAACCGGGGATAGCATATGAGCACCATCAATATTAGCGGCTTCACGTCGAAGTCCGGCGCCAATTTCAACGAATTCGTTTCCGAGAACCTTCAGTCGATCCTCGATTTCGACAAGGAGGATTTCAAGTCGACCTACATCAAGCTTTGGAATGTCGGCGAAGATACGTCGATGACCCTGCTCGGCAAGGGGCTGGTCTACAAATACCAGGGCAAGGAAGTCGTCGGCATCTCCGCCGGCACGCTTAACTCCTTCAAGGTCATCGCCGAGGGTGCGAAAGTACTCGACATTACCGGTCTTTCGCTTTCCGGCCCGGCGCTGACGAGAGCCATCGACAGCGGCAACACGACGACCTTCCTCAATGCCTTCCTTTCGGGCAACGACACCATCAAGGCGACGAAATATGCCGACATTTTCTGGGGCGGCAACGGCGACGACACGCTCTACGGCTATGACGGCAACGACACGATGTCGGGCGGCAACGGCGTCGATACGCTCATCGGCGGCAACGGCAACGATAAGCTGAAGGGTGATGCCGGCAACGACACGCTCAAGGGAGATGCGGGCAACGACCGTCTGGAAGGCGGTGCTGGTGCTGACAAGCTCTACGGTGGTGCCGGCGCGGACACGTTCGTCTTCCGCAGCAAGACCGATTCACTGACGACCGCACCGGACAAGATCTTCGATTTCAGCCGGACGCAGAAGGACAAGATCGATCTCAGCGCCTTCGATGCGAGCACTGCCAAAGGGTTTCAGGACTTCACGTTTATCGGCGAACAGAAGTTCCACAACAAGGCCGGCGAGCTGCGTTATGAGATCAAGAACGGCGATACGTTCATCCATGGGGATACCGATGGAAACGGCAAGGCCGATTTCACGATCGTTCTCGATACGTCGCTGAAGCTCCTCGGAACCGACTTCATCCTCTGAGCCGTCGCGCATATCTCTGCGAAGACAGACCCCTGAAATGGTTGAGACCCAAGAGCGTGCACATCGCTCTCGGGTCCCCCTCACAACCGCATCCGGGGGTGTCTGCAGTTGCATACGATAAATGCGGCTCTGCAAAATTTGTTCCCGCTAAAAAACGAATTTTTTCTCAGGGGGCTGGAGATTTCGCAGCCGCGCCCTAAAAGGCGCGGTTTTCCGACGGTAGAACCGCACGAATCCGACCAAGGATGTGATGATTTTGGTGCCCCATGCCGGAATCGAACCAGCACTCCTTTCGGAACTCGATTTTGAGTCGAGCGCGTCTACCAGTTCCGCCAATGGGGCACGGCACCGAAGCCATCGCCGTTTACACGATGCTTTGCCGGGCGGCAACCGGCAAATGGGGCTGATGGCATGATCACTTATCCGTGCGGTGATTTACAATATGGCGTCACCTGATAGAACTCGGCGCCGTTTCGCCGGTATACCCGCCGGCCCGATTGGACGGACCTGATGACGGCTTCCCTCGACTTCTCCCGCAAGGCTTCCGCCGGCCTGCTTTCATTCGGCATGGCCGCGACCGTCGGCGGTGCGCTCGCCTTCGAACATATCGGCGGTTACATTCCCTGCGCGCTGTGCCTTCTGCAGCGTGACCCCTACTACTATGGCATCCCTGTTGCTGTTGCCGCGCTGCTGTCGGCGCTGTTCAATGGGCCTGTCTGGCTGACGCGGCTGCTGCTGGCCATTGCCGGCATCATGATGCTCGTCGGCGCCGGCATGGGCGTCTATCATGCGGGTGTCGAATGGGGTTTCTGGGAGGGGCCGGCGACCTGCGCGACGACGGCGCAGGGTGTGACGCAGAATGCCGGCGACCTGCTCTCCGATATCAACACCAAGCACGGTCCGTCCTGCACGGAAGCGTCGTTCCGGCTGCTTGGCCTGTCCTTCGCCGGCTGGAATGTGATCGCAAGCCTCATCCTCGCCGCGATCGCCTTCAAGGGCGTGCGGTCGGCGAAAGCGTGATGCCCGCAACCCGTTTCGAACGCGTGCCGTCGCCGCAAGGCCGTCCCCCGGTCTTGCGTGGGCTGCGTCAGGGTTGCAGTTCGACGTCCCAGTAGAGATAGTCCATCCAGCTTTCATGCAGATAGTTGGGTGGAAACAGTCGCCCGTTATTGTGCAGATCCTGAACCGTCGGCTGGTAGGGCTTCTGATGCGGTTGCATGCCCGCCTGCTTCGGCAGCTTGCTGCCTTTTCTCAGATTGCACGGGGAGCAGGCGGCGACCACATTCTGCCAGGTCGTCTCGCCGCCATGGGCGCGCGGGATGACATGGTCGAAGGTCAGGTCGTCGGGTGTCCCGCAGTACTGGCATTCGAACTTGTCGCGCAGGAACACGTTGAACCGGGTAAATGCCGGGTGGCGCGAGGGCTGCACGTAGGTTTTCAGGCACACGACGCTCGGCAGGCGCATCGTGAAACTCGGCGAAGACACCGAATGCTCGTATTCGGCGATGATGTTTACGCGGTCAAGAAACACGGCCTTGATCGCGTCCTGCCAGGACCAAAGCGACAAGGGGTAATAACTCAGCGGCCGGTAGTCAGCATTCAGTACGAGTGCTGGCAGGGCCTGTGGTGAAACAGAAATCGTCAAGGGCTTCTCCTGATCGATTCGGCATCTGCCCTTCTATATTAGGCCCGTTGTTACAGCATTGTGAAGCCGGAATGGAAAAGCGGAAACGATCGATTTTCGCGGGTTCATGCTTCCAGCACCGGCGCGACTTCACGGCGCATTTCCCGCGCATAATAGGCCCAGAAAAGCCGGGCCGAAACGCCGCGCCAGGGCGACCATTTTTCGGCGATGGCGTCGAGTTCCCGCGGGGTCGGGCGCATGCCAAGCCCGAATGCGTAGGCAACCGCATTCTGAAGCGCGACATCGCCTGACGGGAAGATGTCGGGATGTCCGGCGCAGAACAGCAGGTAGACATCGGCCGTCCAGCGACCGATGCCCTTGATGGCAGTCAGCTTTCGCGTCGCGGCGGAGGCTTCCATGTGGCAGATGGCGTCGAGATCGAGTTCGCCGCGATCCACACTTTCGGCCGCGCGGCGCAGCGTCTCTGCCTTTGCACGCGACAGGCCGATGGCGCGGCAGTCCGCGTCGGAAAGGCCGAGCATGTGGTGGGGCGTGATGTCGCCTGCCGTCTCTTCCAGCCGGCGCCAGATCGCGTCGGCACTCGCCCGTGACACCATCTGCGCGACGATGATGCCGGCAAGGCCGCGATAGCCGGGCGAAAGGCGGCGCAGCGGCACGGGGCCGGCCTTGTCGATGACGGTGAACAGGCGCACGTCGATGAGTGCGAGGTCGACGAGACCTGCCGCGACATCCGCGTCCGTTTTGATCATGTGCAATTGCATTGTCGTGAGCCGCCCTTTTGTTGTCGTGCGCGCCTCGTCATGGCAGAAGACCTCATGCACAATCCTTTGTCAAAACCGCGTGTCTTCCGTTTCGCGCCGAGCCCGAACGGGCTGCTGCATCTCGGCCATGCGCTCTCGGCGATCCTGAACCACGATCTCGCCGCAGCCTGCGGCGGGCGGTTCCTGCTGCGCATCGAAGACATCGATCCGGCGCGCTCGCGACCCGAATTCGAAGCGGCGATCTATCGGGATCTCGCCTGGCTCGGGCTCGACTGGGAAAAGCCGGTGCGCCGGCAGTCGGAGCATCTGCCCTTCTATGGTGCCGCGCTGGAGCGCCTGAAGACGATGGGTGTGCTCTATCCAGGTTTTCTGAGCCGCGGCGAGGTGAGGGCGCGGGTTGAGGCACATGAGGCCGCGGGCGGGGTCTGGCCGCGCGATCCTGACGGTGCGCCGCTCTATCCGACGGAGGAGCGGAAGCTTGACCGGGGAGAGGCGCTAGCATGGATTGCCGCGGGGCGGCAGCATGCCTGGCGGCTCGACATGGACAAGGCGTTGGCGCTCGTGCCGGATAGTCTTGACTGGTCGGAGACCGGCGCGGGGCCGGAGGGCGAGACTGGCATCGTGCCGGCCTGGCCGGCGTGCTGGGGCGATGTCATCCTGTCGCGGCCGGATGCGCCGGTTAGTTATCACCTTGCCGTGGTGCTCGACGATGCTCAGCAGGGCATCACGGATGTCGTGCGCGGGCAGGATCTTTTCCACGCCACTTCCGTGCACAGGCTGCTGCAAAGCCTTCTCGGCTTGCCCGCACCGGCCTATCGGCACCACGGACTTGTGCCGGGGCCGGATGGGCGAAAACTCTCCAAGAGCAACCAGGATACCGGCATCGCCGCCTATCGGGAAAAAGGGGTTTCACCGGCCGGTCTTCGCGCCCTGCTCGCGGGCTATGGCTTCGTCTTCCATTGAATCGTCGACGACGGGTGCGGGCTTCTTCACACCCCTGATCTTGTCGAGAATGATGTGCTTCACGCGGTATTTCAGGAGTGCCGCGTTGATCTCTGCGCCGAGGATGAAGATCACGCCGACGATGTAGAGGAAGACCAGCGCGATCATAATCGAGGCGAGGCCGGCATAGGTCGAGACGTAATTGGCGAAGGTCGCGAGATAGGAGGCGAAGGTATAAGCGCCGACGCCCCAGGCCAACAATGTCAGGACGATGCCCGGCAGAACGTCGGCAATCTTGCGCCGGCCGGCCGGCAGCCAGAGATGGGCGATCAGGAGGCCGATGAACAGCACGAGGATGGTGCCTAACAGGCCCCAGCTCTCCACCCAGGAATAGACATAGGTGAGCCAGGGCAGCCAGTCGCCGGTGGCGCGCACGGCGAGCGGTGCTGCGACGAGAACGATGCTGATGACGGCAAGCGCCAGAACGCTGGCGATGACGAAGCCGAGGCTGGCGAGGCGCGTGACATACCAGTAGCGCGTTTCGGCGACCCGGTAGGCGCGATTGAGCGAGATGCGCAGCGCCTCCACGCCGTTTGAAGCGAAATAGGCGGCGGCGAGCACGGAGACGGTCAAAAGCCCGCCGCGTGGGATGGTGAGGACGGCGACGACTTCGCGCGAAATGGGGGCGGCGATCGATTCCGGCCAGGTGTCGAAGATCAGGTGCACGGCGGTTTCGGCGAATTGATCGGCGCCGAGGAAGGAGGCAAGCGCGGTGCCGAAGATCAGGAAGGGGAAGATTGCCAGAAGGGTCGACAGCGCGACATGGCTTCCCATCGCCCAGCCGTCATCCTCGGAAAAATGCCAGATCGCATCGAAGATGACCTTGTAGGTTAGTCGGATGGCGGTCGGCATCGGCAATGTCCAGTCCCTTCACGGCCGTTGCCCGGCCGCGCTCTCATTGTCTGTTGCGGTTGAATATGGGAAACGAAGGCGGATTTGTACAGGAAATGACCATGTCTTCTCCAGAAACGACGCGAAGCATCATCGTCACCGGCTGCTCCTCCGGGATCGGCGCTTACTGCGCGCGCGCGCTGAAGGCCGAGGGCTGGCGGGTCTTTGCCACCGTGCGGCGGAAGGAGGATCTGGCGGGCCTAGAGGCTGACGGCATCGAAGCGCTGCTGATGGATTATACCAAGCCGGACACCATCGCGGCGCTTGCCGAGACCGTTCTTGTACGCACCGGCGGGCGGCTCGATGCGCTGTTCAACAACGGCGCCTATGGCCAAGCCGGGGCCGTCGAGGACCTGCCGGTCGAGGTGCTGCGCGAACAGTTCGAGACGAACGTCTTCGGCTGGCACGACCTGACGCGGCGGGTCATTCCGGTGATGCGCCGGCAGGGCCATGGCCGCATCGTGCAGTGCTCGTCGATCCTCGGCATCGTGCCCTATCGCTGGCGCGGCGCCTACAATGCCTCGAAATTCGCGCTGGAGGGCCTGTCGCTGACGCTGCGCATGGAGCTCAAGGGCTCGGGCGTGCATGTGAGCCTGATCGAGCCGGGACCGATCGCCTCGCGCTTCACGGCCAATGCGCTGCATTACATCGAAAAGAACATCGATCTCGAAAACTCGGTTCATGCGGAAGAGTATCGCCGGCAGCTCCAGCGCCTGCGCGGCGAATCAAAACCGGCGCGCGGAAAGCTCGGACCGGAGGCGGTGCATGAGGTGTTGCGTCATGCGCTGACGGCGAAGGCGCCGCGGCCACACTATGTCGTCACGAAGCCGGCAAAACAGGGCGTGCTGCTCAAGAAGCTGCTGCCGGCAGGGCTTTTCTATCGCATCATCGGCCGGTTCGGCTGACGCGGCGCGGCGTCGCAGGCTTTTTGCCGCAAAAGACGTGCACTTTGCGTGAAATGCCCTATGTGAATAGGGCTGACAGAAATCAAACCGGAACGTTGGCATGTCTTCCTTCCTCACCTTCATGACCCTGCTCGTCATGGGCCTCGTCGTCATCGTGCTCGTGCGCGGCCTCGTCAACATGGCCAAGGGCGGCAGCGGCAACACGTCCAACAAGCTGATGCAGGCGCGCGTCCTGCTGCAGGCCGTCGCCATCGTGCTGATCATGCTGACGCTGTGGATCACCGGCGGCGGGCGCGGCTGATGGTCAAGCTCAACAAGATCTATACGCGCACGGGTGACGACGGCACGACGGGCCTCGTCGCCGGTCCGCGCCGCAAGAAGCACGACCTGCGCGTCGAATCCTACGGCGCGGTCGACGAGACGAATTCCTGCATCGGCCTCGTGCGCCAGCACCTTGCCGATCACCCCGATCTCGACCGGATGATCGTCCGCATCCAAAACGACCTCTTCGATCTCGGTGCCGATCTCGCCACACCCGAGACCGGCAAAAAGCTCGATTACGAGCCGCTGCGCATCGTGCCGTCGCAGGTCGACCGGCTGGAGCAGGAGATCGACATGCTCAATGCCGATCTCGAGCCGCTGCGCTCCTTCGTGCTGCCGGGCGGCACGCCGGCGGCGTCGGCGCTGCATCTGGCGCGCACCGTCGCGCGCCGGGCCGAGCGGCGCATCGTCGCCTTGCAGGAGAGCGAGGGCGAGGCGGTGTCGGCATCGGCGGTCGCCTATATCAACCGGCTCTCGGATTTCCTCTTCGTCGCCGCGCGCTTCGTGAACGACAAGGGTCGCACGGACATATTGTGGGTTCCGGGGCAGAACAGGTAAGCTCGTCCGCCAAGACCTTGGGGAAGGGGATCCATGTTCATACCACTGCATGACGCGAACGCCCTGAAATACATCAAGGTGCAATATGTCACGATCGGCCTGATCGCGATCAATGTCGTCGTCTGGCTGGTGACGGGGCTCGTTTCGACGCAGGCCTTTTCCGATGCGGCGGTGGTGGGGCTCGGCTATATCCCGGCGGTGGTCTTCGATTTTGCCGATCTCGAGCCCAGCCTCGTGTTGGTGCCGGAGGATGCGACCTACATCACCTATGCCTTTCTGCACGGCGATTTCATGCATCTCGCCTCCAACATGCTGTTCCTCTGGGTGTTCGGTGACAATGTCGAGGATGCGCTGGGGCACTTCCGCTTTCTCCTCTTCTATCTCCTGTGCGCGGCGGCCGGCGCCCTGGTGCACGGCCTCGTGCAGCCGGATTCCGAGGCGCCGCTGATCGGTGCGTCGGGTGCGATTTCCGGCGTGGTGGCCGCCTATTTCCTGCTGCATCCCAAGGTGCGCGTCTGGGTTCTGGTGTTCTTTCGCATTCCCCTTCCTTTGCCGGCGGTCATTCCGCTCGCCTTCTGGATCGCGCAGCAGTTCTACATGCTTGCGGTCAACAGAGACGGCGGCGTCTCCTGGGGCGCCCATGTCGGCGGCATCGTCGCCGGCGCGCTGCTGGTTCTGGTGTTGCGCCGCCGCGGCGTGCCGCTCTTCGACCGCACGATCGTGACGCCCAAGGCGGTGCGGCATGTCGAGGCGACGCCGGTGCCGGTGGAGGAAGCCGCTGCCCAGTCTTCCGTTCCTCCGACCCATTGGGGACGGCAATGATCGATAAATTGATGTGAACGTAAAAGTAACTTATAACGCCGGCGTTTTCACGTGAGGAGGGTCCGTGATGCATTGTATTTGGGAAAAAAACACGTATCGATGTCGCCAACCGACAATCAGGACGCCCCGGAAAGGCGCATTTTCCCTCGCGGGCATATGAAGGAAGGAAGCCATGAAGATCTTGGTCCCAGTCAAGCGTGTCGTCGACTACAACGTAAAGATCCGCGTGAAGTCGGATGGTTCTGGCGTTGAGCTTGCGAATGTGAAGATGTCGATGAACCCGTTCGACGAAATCTCCGTGGAAGAGGCGCTGCGTCTGAAGGAGGCCGGCAAGGCTGAGGAAGTG
>NZ_JBLZPK010000001.1:0-177 GCF_049199905.1 Shinella sp. M27 | reverse complement strand
GAGCCGCTCGCCGTCGCCAAGATCCTCAAGGGTGTCGCGGAAGCCGAACAGCCGGGCCTGATCATCGTCGGCAAGCAGGCGATCGACGACGACTCGAACCAGACCGGCCAGATGCTGTCGGCTCTGCTTGGCTGGGCGCAGGCGACGTTCGCCTCCAAGGTCGAGATCGGTTCGGGC